>JBEBHE010000016.1:0-27439 GCA_040081205.1 Burkholderiales bacterium
AACAAATAGTTATGATAGTTCCGCCAAGATGCATGCCAATCCATTGCGCTCACGAGTGTAAGTGACCAATGGTTTTCGCGCACGACACTGGCTTGTGAGTTTTTTGTAATAAGCGGCGTCGGATTCAGCGCGTAACAGCAATCGCGCCAACGCGCGCTCATCTTCAACGGCATAGTATCCCGCGTAATCCTTACCCAGCATGCCGACGTTGCCGGAAATGCGCGAGGCGATAACGGGAACGTTATTCGCCAGCGCTTCGCTTACGACGTTAGCGCCACCTTCCATGCGTGAACTGATCACCATTAGACGACTGCGTGCCAATAACCGCAATGCTTTGCCGTGCGCTACCTCTCCCAGCCAATAGTAGCGTGGCTCTCGTTTCATCCATGCTTTTGCCTCTTTGGTCATGGCATTTGACATGGCGCCGCCGATATGCGTGACTCGTATACGGCTCTCCTTCGGTAGATGTGCGAGCGCCATAGCAGCACGAAACGGATCTTTCTCTTCGCGCAGGTGTCCGCTGACCACGATTTCAAAGCGGGATTTCAGCGGTGTCCGCCGCTTGGCGATCGGCGCCGATTGATATACCACGCGCGTTTTGCGGCGTAGCGCGGGCGCAAGTTCCAGCAATCCCCTATCCTGCAACACAATCATGCGCGTAGCCACCTGCATCGACGCTTGTGCTTCGGGATCGGTGCGTATGTCTCGATAAAGATCGGTTCCGGTCAGCGCAAGCACCAGCGGTTGATCGGGATAACACATCGCGTAATTGCGGATCGATGCATGGCTTCGGCGCGCATGTAGCGCGATCATCAAATCGGTCGCTGCGCCGTCCCAATTCACCTGAATGGATACTTGGTGACCGAGTTCGCGTAGCATGGCAGCCCAACGTGTAGCCGTGCCACGGTTGCCGTGGCGCGATCCTTGTGCAGCGGGTGTGATCAAGGCGATTTTCACAGATGTCGATCAGAGATACACTAAGCGTCAACTATAACAAATGTTCGTGATGACTTTCATGCCAGATCAGCCGGAGGTATCTACGCTGCGTGACATGCTCACCGCCGCGCGTGTGCGGACGTTGGCATTTGCCGGGAATCTGAAATCAAATCAATGGCTAGGCCCCAAGCTGAGTATTGTCAATCCACCCCTTTGGGAAATCGGCCATCTCGCATGGTTTCAGGAGTATTGGTGCTTACGCTATCAGTCGGATGGATCGATGGGGCTGTCTGTGCTTCCGCAAGCAGACGCGCTTTATAACTCGGCGATCGTGCCGCACGATGCGCGCTGGACGCTGTCGCTGCTATCCGTCGATCAAACATTGGCTTATTTGTGCAAAGTGCTGGACGCAGTACTCACGCGTATCACATGTGAGGGGGCTACGGAACATTTGCGGTACTTCACGCAGCTCGCGGTGTTTCATGAAGAAATGCACAACGAAGCGTTTCACTACACAAGACAAACGTTAGGATATATTTCAAATAAAATTGAACAAAAAAATATAGGTACAGCCGTTCTCAAAACGGACGATGCGAGCATCAGCGGGGGGGGCTTCGCGTTAGGCGCGCAAAAGTCCGATGGATTCGTATTCGACAATGAGAAGTGGGCGCATAACGTTGAGATATTGCCGTTTCGTATGGCCCGTGCCGCTGTCACGAATGCCGAGTTTGCCGCATTCGTGGACGATGGTGGTTACTCGCGGCGCGAATTTTGGAGCGATGCCGGCTGGCGCTGGCGCGCGCACGTCGATGCAGCATCGCCCTGTTACTGGTCGAAGCAAGGCGTCGCGTGGCACGTGCGTCACTTTGATCAAACGCGGCTGCTGGCGCCGAACGCCGCTGTTATTCATGTCAATTGGTATGAGGCAGAGGCGTATTGCCAATGGGCAAAGCGGCGTTTGCCTACAGAGGCGGAGTGGGAGTTTGCCGCCGCAACCGCGCCGGGTGATCTTGCGAGAAAGCGACGCTATCCCTGGGGCGATACACCACCGACTGCTGCGCACGCTAATTTGTATGGCGTCGCCTCTGAAACCGTGGATGTATCTGCGTTTCCTAAAGGCGATAGCGCGTGGGGTGTGCGCCAAATGTTCGGCAATGTGTGGGAGTGGACGGCGGACTGGTTCAATCCCTATCCTGGTTTCGTGCGCGATCCGTACAAGGAATACTCCGAGCCGTGGTTCAGCGATCATAAAGTACTGCGAGGCGGTTGTTATGCCACGAACGCGAGTTTGCTGCGCAACACATGGCGTAATTTCTACACGCCTGATCGACGCGACGTGCTGGCAGGATTTAGAACTTGTGCGCCGTTTTGACAATGGATTGAGTGAGTCTTGAAAAAAATCAGCTCGGCGGATAACCCGCAATTCAAAGCAATGCTAAAACTTACGCACTCATCGCGTGAGCGCAGACTGGCGGGCTATTCGCTGCTCGATGGCGTGCATCTATTACAAGCGTATCAATCAAAATTCGGTTTGCCGGAACAACTGATCGTCAGCCATGCCGGCGCAGACAATCCTGAAATTCAGGCGCTCATACAATCGCAAAACGACGTGGCAGTCCTGTGTTTGGATGACAACTTGTTCAAGCAACTATCGTCGGTTGCCACGCCTACCGGTGTTATCGCAGTCGTTAAAACGCCGCGCCGCGAAGCGCTACCGACCGTTCTCGATACATGTGTAATGCTGGAGGACGTGCAGGATCCTGGCAATATGGGATCGATACTGCGTTCTTGCGCTGCAGCGGGCGTTAAGACAATATTTCTTTCAAAACAAACGGTTAATGCGTGGTCGCCGCGTGTGCTGCGGGCAGGCATGGGCGCGCATTTCGGGCTGGAGATTTACGAGCGCGTCGATTTGGTTGCGCTGGCGCGGGCGTTTCCCGGGCGCGTGCTGATGACGCAATTAGGCGCAAAGCGAAGCGTCTTCAAAAGTGATTTTACGGGCACCGTTGCAATGGTGTTCGGCAACGAAGGTGCGGGTGTATCGGAATCGTTGCTGGCGTGCGCACATGAAACTTTTTCGATTCCGATGAGCGCCGCGACAGAATCGCTGAATGTGGCTGCTGCAGCTGCCGTATGTTTGTTTGAACGTGTTAGGCAGACGCAGTAAATCCGTCGTTTGGGATTTTGGTGTTTTAAAAAAAGCCGATGGGATGAGGCAGCCCGGCAGAAATAGCGCATTGCACTGCGCTCATTTAATTTCGCTGACGAAATCCTCAAATTTGGCATTCTTGTTTCTGAGTATCGTCTCGATCGGTTCAACCGTAATCCGATGAGGAAATTTGAGTGTAAGTTTGAAAGTCTCGATTAGCTGCGATACTTCCGTTGCATTGAGCTCGCGTGCCGACTTAACTTTCAGCACAATCGTATCCAGTGACTTTTGCACGACTTGCAATTGCTGGATCGGGGCAATGCCGACCCAACGGTCTTCGGGGAAGCTGGGCCAGTGCTGCGTGCCGTCAGGCAGTTTAATCATGTTTCGCACACGTCCCATGATTCGCCGAATGACCGGTAGCCCTCTGCCGCATGGGCATTCTGCCCCGCTTTCTGCGTAGTCACCGATGTCATATCGAATAAGCGGCATGGCGAAGTTGTGCAGTGTTGTGATTAATACACGACCAATCTCCCCTGGACGGCAGGCCGCACCGTGATCGTCGACGAGTTCCACCAGAAGATTCTCTGATTGGATGTGGTAGGTACCGTATTCGCATTGCGATGCAATGCAGCCGGCCTCCTCGGATGAGTAAATATCTGCTATTTCAGCGTTCCAGGCGCGCCGGCACTGTTCTCGCGTATCGTCACTCAATATTTCGCCGAAGGTACGCAGCTGTCGGAGTTGCGGCAAAATGACACCGCGTTCAATAGCGCGATTGGCCAAGGCCTTTAGATTCGACGGATGCGTTAAAACATAGTGGGGATTTTGCTTTTGAAGCCAGTCCAATTGTTCGTCAATATCGGCGCGGATGTTCAACGCGCAGACCGGTCCGGTTTTAATGACGCGGGCGGTTGCTGCGCCCCAGTTTTCCGCTACGCGCGTGTTGACGTTGGATCGGATCACCGCCATTTTTCCGGAGAAATCGCGTCGCTGCCACAAATGTTCGCGCAGCGTTAGCGCCCGCCAGAAATGCTGGGCCAGGTCTGTTTGATAAAAAACAACCGGGGTTCCCGTCGATCCGGAAGTGCTTCCTTTGTAAACCTTGCCGTGAGAACTTGGCACGCTCGGATTGACGAGTTTATCGGCGAGGCCTTGCACGGCAAGTCTGTCGAGAATAGGCAGTGAAGTGAATTGCGTCTCGCTGAAGGGTTGCTCGGATTCAAAACCGGCCTGCTTCAACGTGTCGCGCCAATAGGTAATTTTGCTAAATGCCTCGGCCAGCACATGGCGTAGTTGCCCAAACTGCGCAAGTCGAATTTTTTCTGGCGATAGCCACTGGCTATGCTCCAACTGATATTGCAAAGCCAGTGCTAGCGCTCCGGCTTTGCTCGGGATTGCCGGCCAAGTGCAAATGGGAATTTCGCTTAGTATCGTCATCTTTTGTCAGACTGGATGCGGTTGAATATGGCAAGCGCTGGTCATGAAGAGGGCGGTTGTTTCTTGAGTTTTTGTATTGCCAGTTCAGTCACGCGGCGCCGTAAAATTTTGCCCATCGGATTCTTCGGAATTTCATCGAACTGCAGGAAGATACGAGGCGAACGAACACCGAGCAGTGCTGTACAAAAACGCTGGAGGTTGTCAACTTGCAGCGGTAGCGCGGATACGATGGCTGCTGCTGGAATATCTTGATGATCACGGGAAGGCAAGGCGAAGGCGGCGACTTCCTGTACCGCAGGATGCTGGCGTAGTACCGACTCGATTTCAGCCGGACCGACCATGATGCCATCAAAATTCATGACTTCGTCCGAACGGCCTTTGAGGAACACGAAGCCATCATCGTCAACGACGACAACGTCGCCGGGATAGAACCAGCCATCCCTGAATGCTGCGGATTGCCCCGGTTCTGGCGCGTGCAGATAGCAATTCCCAACTCCCGGTCCACGCACGCGCACGTGCCCGTGTGCGCCGGTGGATACCAGTTTTCCATCATCATCGACGACTTCGAATTCGATTCCCGCTAGCGGGCGGCCGATCGTGCCCGGGTTCGCTTCCAGCATGGCGGGCGTTGCAATTGTCGCGGTGCCGATTTCCGTGCAGCCGTAGTCGATATAGACATTGGGCGAGATGCGTTTGCATACATCTATTACCGCAGAGACGGGCAACGTAGCACTACTGCAGCGCAAGATACGCATAAAGGGAAGGCATTGAGAATCACCCTGTAAGTCGTGCAGGATTTGATGAAGGTGCAGCGGCACGCAGGTCATGAAAGTGACGTGATGTAGCTCTATCCACTGCAGTAGTTGATCGGTGGAGAAGTTCGCGGGCGGCAGGGTGACAGTTCCACCTTCGCTTAGACAGTAAATGGTGCGTTTGAGCGCACTCAGGAAGTTCAAACTGACCAAGCTAAGAAATCTTTCGCCAGGAAGATATTCCAAAGCGGTCCGTAGCCTTTTGTGATGAATGTCTTCCGCCGCATGGCTTATTCCAATCGCTTTTGGCGTGGCTGTCGTGCCCGACGTTTCGTTGATAATCCAGAGAGCATCTCCACCCGAAGCTCGAATGTCTTCCACCGCGGTACTGTGCGGCGCCGTGAGCCATCCCGGATCTGGAATGACTGTCGTAACATTGATTCCGGCGGCACTGCGACGATTGTTTACGATCAAACGGGTAATGCCCAATCGTTCCATTCGCGCCTTGCGTAGTGGTGCGAGGTCGCGCGGCGGCATGGATACCTGTGTAATACCCATGCGCGCAAGCGCAAGGACGCAAACGAGGTGCAGTGCCGGATTGCCACTCAGCGAAATGCCGGCAATATTGCCTGCCTTCCATCCCGCATTCTGAAACTGCTGTGCCGCCAATCGCACGCCGTGACACAGGGCGCGATAATTAACGGACATTTTGGCATCAATAACAGCGATAGCATCTGGATCCCGTTCTGCTTGGGCAAAAATCGCGTCGGTGATATTGATGCTCATGAAGTGGGTTTTTTAAAAAGGGTAAAAGTCGGCGGCATCTCACAAAGCCGCTAGTAATTTTACCGGTTTTAAAGGACGACTCAACTGCGAGTCTGTCTGCCTCAGTAAATCCGTCGTTCCAGCTTCGCCTGCTGCATGATGGTGGTAGCGAGCTCTTCCACCGACTTTGCAGTGGCGTCGAGGAATGGGATATTCTCGCGGCGCATCAGCGCCTCGGCTTCGCGCACCTCGTGCTCGCAGTTTTTCAGATCGGCGTAGGTGCTGTTGGGTCGCCGCTCGCTGCGTATGCGTTGCAGCCGGGCAGGGGTGATGGTCAGGCCATAGAGTTTGTCGCGCAGCCCACGCAGCGTCGCCGGCAACTGGCGGCTGCTGAAGTCTTCGGGGATCAGCGGATAGTTCGCCGCGCGCACGCCAAACTGCATCGACAGATACAGGCAGGTCGGTGTTTTGCCACAGCGCGATACGCCGACCAGAATCACATCGGCTTCGGACAGGTCGCGCGTCGAAACGCCATCGTCGTGCGACAGCGTGTAGTTCACCGATTCCATGCGTTTATAGTAATTGACGACGTCGTTGACGTTGTGGGTGCGCCCGATAGCCTGCGAGGCGCGCGCGCCGAGCTCCTGTTCAAGCGGCGCGATGAAAATCTGGAAACAGTCGAGGAACAGCGCATTCGCCTTGCCGACTTCCGTCGCGATTTCAGTATTGGCCAGTGTGCTGATGATGATCGGACGCACGCCGTCTGCGACCGCAGCGGCATTGATTTTTTGCACTGCCTCTTGCGCTTTATCAAGGTTGTCGATGAAGGGGAGCGTAGTCTCGTGCAGGCTCAGTCCGTCAAATTGCGTGAGCAGACTATGCCCCAGCATCTCGGCGGTAATGCCAGTGCGATCGGAAACAAAGAAAGCGCTGCGACGATTGGCTGTCATGATTTAGTAAGAATTGTGGCGATGCAGCAATGTTCTGTAATATACCGGTTTTCGCCAGTCCTAACTATTCTTTACAAGAGAACACCGCAATGACCAAGCCCGTATACGTACTTGACCTCTCCGAGCTGCGTATGAGCGATGTGGGCATTGTCGGAGGGAAAAACGCGTCGTTGGGCGAAATGATAGGCCATCTTTCCGGCGCGGGCGTCCGTGTGCCCGGTGGATTCGCAACCACATCTAACGCTTATCGGGATTTTCTCGCTCATGCGGGCTTGGATAAACGCATTGAAGCGCGGTTGTCATCATTGAATGTGGATGATGTCAGTGCACTGACCACAGCGGGCAAGGAAATACGCGAATGGATTGTTGCACAACCTTTTTCCGGCGCGTTGCTCGAAGCCGTAAGCGACGTCTATTGTAAAATCGAAAAACAAGCAGGGCCTGAGGTCACGTTCGCAGTGCGTTCGTCCGCTACGGCCGAAGACTTGCCCGATGCCTCGTTCGCCGGCCAGCAGGAAACGTATCTCAACATTCACGGCATAGACAACGTGCTGGAAGCGATCAAACACGTGTTTGCGTCGTTGTATAACGATCGCGCGATTTCGTACCGGGTGCACAAAGGCTTTATTCATGCGGAGGTTGCGCTGTCAGCGGCCGTGCAACGCATGGTGCGCAGTGACCTGGGCGCGAGTGGTGTGATGTTTACCATTGACACCGAATCTGGATTTGATCAGGTAGTGTTTATTACCTCGGCTTACGGATTGGGTGAAACCGTCGTCCAGGGGCAAGTGAATCCAGATGAGTTTTATGTTTATAAACAAATACTTAGACAAAATCGCCCAGCAATACTGCGGCGCGGCCTGGGATCAAAAGCGGTGCGCATGGTGTATGACAGCTCGCATCAGGCAGGTCACGCGGTAAAAACCGAGCCGGTGCCGGAAGCCGATCGCCGCAAGTTTTCAATCAGCGATGCGGAAGTCGAAACACTGGCGCGCTACGCGATGATTATTGAAAAGCATTATCAGCGCCCGATGGATATTGAGTGGGGCCGTGATGGCATTGATGGCCAACTTTATATTCTTCAAGCGCGTCCAGAAACGGTTAAGGCCAGTGAAAACGTTGACACCTTGCGGCGGTATCGACTGAAGCAGCGATCCGAAGTGCTTGCCACCGGGCGTGCGATTGGCCAGCGTGTGGGCAGCGGTCCGGTGCGCCTGGTGAGCAGTGCCGCTGAAATGGACCGCGTGCGTGAGGGCGATGTGCTGGTCACCGACATGACTGATCCGGATTGGGAACCGGTCATGAAGCGTGCGTCGGCTATTGTCACGAATCGCGGCGGACGCACATGCCACGCCGCAATTATCGCGCGTGAGCTGGGTGTGCCGGCAGTCGTGGGCTGCGGCGATGCGACACGCATTCTGAAAGATGGCAAAGACGTAACCGTGTCATGCGCCGAGGGCGACACCGGCTTTGTCTATCGCGGCAAACTAGACGTGGAGATTATCGATTTGTCACTCAGTGCCATGCCAAAGTCGCCGGTGAAGATCACCATGAACGTGGGTAATCCGGAATTGGCATTTGAGTTTCGCAGACTGCCGAATGAAGGCGTAGGGCTGGCACGGCTGGAGTTCATCATCGCGCGCATGATAGGCGTGCATCCTAAAGCAGTGCTGGCTTATCCTGATTTGCCGGCGGATCTGAAAACCGCCGTCGAGGAACATAGTGCCGGTTACGCCGATCCGGTAACCTTTTATGTCGAGAAACTTGTCGAAGGTGTCGCGACGCTCGGCGCAGCCTTCTGGCCCAAGCCGGTGATCGTGCGGTTATCGGATTTTAAATCCAACGAGTATTCCAGTCTCACCGGCGGCAGCAAATATGAACCGCATGAGGAAAATCCCATGCTGGGATTCCGTGGCGCGTCGCGCTACATTTCCGACAGCTTCCGAAAATCATTCGAACTCGAGTGTCGCGCCATGAAAAAAGTGCGCGACGACATGGGACTGACCAACGTCGAAATCATGGTGCCATTCGTGCGCACCGTGACGGAAGCCAAGCAAGTGCTGGAGGCGCTTGCGGCCAACGGCTTGAAGCGTGGCGACAACGGTTTGCGCGTCATCATGATGTGCGAGATTCCGTCCAACGCGGTATTGGCGGATCAATTCCTGGAGCATTTCGACGGATTTTCCATCGGCTCGAACGACATGACGCAAATGACGCTCGCACTGGATCGCGACTCCGGCATCATCGCGGAAGGTTTTGACGAACGTGACCCGGCGGTGAAACATATGCTGCATCTTGCGATTCAGGCCTGCCGTAAAGCAGGCAAATACGTGGGCATCTGTGGGCAGGGGCCGTCGGATCATCCCGACCTTGCGCAGTGGCTGGTGGAAGAGGGTATCGAGAGTCTTTCGCTGAATCCAGACACGGTTGTCGAAACGTGGCTTTACTTGGCTCGCGAAGCAAAGCCTCCCGGGTGACGCGTCAGCGAAAATCCGTTGGAGACCCACTGATTTTGCGATAAAATGGGTAAACGGTAAAACATGAAATGACCAAATATATCTTTGTTACTGGTGGTGTGGTTTCCTCACTTGGCAAAGGTATCGCTGCCGCTTCTCTGGCAGCCATCCTCGAATCGCGTGGCGTCAAAATTACGATGTTGAAGCTCGATCCTTATATCAACGTGGATCCGGGCACCATGAGTCCGTTTCAGCATGGCGAAGTGTTTGTCACCGAAGACGGCGCCGAGACGGATCTCGATCTCGGCCACTATGAACGTTTCGTCACGGCTAAAATGGCCAAGCGCAATAACTTCACCACTGGCCAAATCTACGAGAGTGTTATTCGCAAAGAGCGGCACGGCGATTACCTTGGCGGCACGGTGCAGGTAATTCCGCATATCACAGACGAAATAAAGCTGTTTATTCAGCGCGGCGCAGGCGATGCAGAAGTAGCGATGGTGGAAGTCGGCGGCACCGTAGGTGATATCGAATCGTTGCCGTTTCTTGAAGCCATTCGCCAAATGGGTATCGAGCTTGGCCGCGACAATGTGTGTTACATCCACTTGACCTTGGTGCCCTATATCGCCTCGGCGGGCGAAATCAAGACCAAGCCTACGCAGCACTCGGTGAAAGAGTTACGAGAGATTGGTATCCAGCCCGACGTGTTGCTATGCCGCGCGGACCGGCCACTCCCCGATGATGAGCGCCGCAAGATTGCACTGTTCACCAATGTGGTTCCAGAAGCTGTGATATCTGCCGTGGACGTGGACAGCATCTACAAAATTCCAGGGATGTTGCATGTACAGCACCTGGATGAGATCGTTTGCCGCAAACTCAATTTCAACCCACCGCCGGCTGATTTGTCGAGTTGGGAATCGCTGATTTACAAGCTGGAACATCCGTTGCGTGAGGTCAATATTGCCCTGGTGGGCAAGTATGTTGATCTGACTGAGTCGTACAAATCGCTGTCCGAAGCGCTGATCCACGCGGGCATACACACCGGCGCGAAAGCACGCATTCATTACATCGACTCCGAAACAATCGAGAAAAACGGCACGAGTTGCCTCGCCAACATGAACGCGATTCTGGTGCCGGGTGGATTCGGCAAGCGCGGCGTCGAGGGAAAAATTCGTGCGATTCGTTATGCGCGCGATAATAAAATTCCATACTTGGGCATTTGTCTTGGCATGCAGCTCGCGGTTATTGAGTATGCGCGCAACGTGGTGGGGCTGGCTGCGGCACATAGCACGGAATTCGATCCGCAGACACCACACCCGGTGATCGCGTTGATTACCGAATGGCAGGATCGCGACGGCCGTGTCGAACAGCGTAGTGAAAAATCCGATCTCGGCGGCACGATGCGTCTTGGTGGACAGGAATGCATACTCGAAGAAGGCTCGGTCGCGCGCAAGGTGTATGGTGCGGAACGAATCTCCGAGCGCCATCGTCATCGCTATGAAGTCAACGATCATTATTTGGCGCGTATCCGGCAGGCGGGCCTGCGCGTAAGCGGCTTGTCGGCCAAAGACGGCCTGTGCGAAATGATCGAACTGCCAAATCATCCCTGGTTTGTCGCGTGCCAGTTTCATCCGGAATTTACGTCGACGCCGCGTGCAGGACATCCTCTGTTTAAGGCGTTTATGCAGGCGGCGATCGCTAATGCCAAACCCGGCGAAGCGGTGTTGGCGCCCGATGTCCCGTTAAAAAATATCGCATAGGGCAAAGCTATGGATCTTTGCGGTTTCGAAGCGGGGCTGGACAAGCCATTTTTTTTAATAGCAGGCCCTTGCGTAGTCGAGTCACGTCAACTTGCAATGGATACCGCCGGTACGCTAAAGGTAATATGCGCGGAGCTTGGCGTTCCTTTTATTTTCAAAGCGTCTTACGACAAAGCCAATCGCAGTTCCATCAAGTCTTTTCGCGGTCTGGGCATGGACAAAGGGCTCGAAATTCTCGGCGATGTGCGCAGGGAAATCGGTGTTCCCGTGCTGACCGATGTGCATGAAGCCGGAGAAATTGCTGCCGTGGCTGCTGTGGTGGATGTGTTGCAAACACCGGCGTTTCTGTGTCGTCAAACGGATTTTATCTGCGCGGTGGCGAGTGCCGGCAAACCGGTAAATATCAAGAAGGGGCAATTCCTCGCTCCGGCGGACATGAAAAACGTTGTCGACAAAGCACGCAGCGCCAGCAGCGCCGACAACATAATGGTGTGCGAGCGTGGCGCGACCTTTGGTTACAACAATTTGATTTCCGATATGCGCTCGCTAATGATTATGCGCGACACCAGATGCCCCGTGGTGTTTGACGCTACGCACTCGGTGCAATTGCCCGGCGGTCA
This sequence comes from Burkholderiales bacterium, assembly GCA_040081205.1. Taxonomy (GTDB): domain Bacteria; phylum Pseudomonadota; class Gammaproteobacteria; order Burkholderiales; family SG8-41; genus UBA5216. The sequence goes on from JBEBHE010000016.1 coordinate 11,829, forward strand.
AGGACATGCCAGCGGCGGTGAACGCAAGTTCGTTCCGGTGCTCGCGCGCGCGGCAGTGGCGTCGGGTATTGCCGGCGTGTTCATGGAGACACATCCGAATCCGGAAAAAGCGCTTTCGGACGGCCCTAATGCGTGGCCGCTGCAGCATATGAAAGTCTTGCTGCAAACCCTGAAACAACTGGATACATTGGTCAAGCAGGCGGGTTTTGCGGAAAATCTGGTTACTTAGTAAAACTAAAAAACGCTGAACAATTTTTAGCAGGGAAATATTATGAGCGCAATCGTTGACGTTATTGCAAGAGAGATACTGGATTCACGCGGCAATCCCACCGTCGAAGCCGACGTGTTGCTGGAATCAGGCGTCATGGGCCGCGCCGCGGCGCCTTCCGGCGCATCGACAGGCAGCCGTGAAGCGATTGAGTTGCGCGATGGCGATACATCGCGCTACGGTGGCAAAGGCGTGATGAAAGCGGTGGAAAACGTCAACACCGAGATCTGTGAGGCGATTATCGGCGTGGATGCCACCGAGCAAGGGTTCATCGATAAGACGTTGAATGACCTCGATGGCACGGAGAATAAATCGCGGTTGGGCGCCAACGGTATTTTGGCGGTTTCTATGGCAGTTGCCAAAGCGGCGGCGGAAGAATCCGGCTTGCCGTTACATCGTTATCTCGGCGGCGCAGGGCCGATGGCCATGCCGGTGCCGATGATGAACGTGATTAACGGCGGCGCGCATGCCGACAACAGTCTCGATTTGCAGGAATTCATGATTGTGCCGATAGGCGCTCCGACATTCAAGGAGGCGCTGCGTTATGGCGCCGAGGTTTTTCAGACGCTGAAAAAACTGCTGCACGACCGCGGATTCGCTACGGCGGTCGGCGATGAAGGCGGTTTTGCGCCGCGTTTACCCAAACACGAGGCAGCGATCAAGTTTGTGATTGAAGCGATTGAAGTGGCGGGCTACCGGCCGGGTGAAGACATTGCACTGGCGCTTGATTGCGCGAGTTCCGAGTTTTACGAAGACGGCGAATACACGCTGGCATCAGAAGGCGCCTCGATGAAATCCGCAGAGTTCATTGATTATCTGGCGGCGTGGGTAGACAAATATCCGATTATCAGCATTGAAGACGGATTAGCCGAGAGCGATTGGGATGGCTGGAAGCTTCTCACGCAGCGTTTGGGCGATCGCGTGCAGTTGGTGGGGGATGATTTGTTCGTAACCAACACGCGCTACATCAAAAAAGGCATAGAGATGGGCGTGGCCAACTCGGTGCTGATCAAAGTCAATCAAATCGGCACGCTGACCGAAACGCTGGCCGCGATTGAAATGGCCAAGCGCGCGCGCTACACCTCGGTGATTTCGCATCGCTCGGGGGAAACCGAAGACACAACGATTGCGGATATTGCTGTCGCTACTAACGCATTGCAGATCAAAACCGGTTCGTTGTCGCGCTCGGACCGGTTGGCGAAATACAATCAGTTGCTGCGCATCGAAGAAGATCTGGGCGATGCCGCGAGCTACCCGGGACGCAGTGCGTTCTATCAAATCAGGTAAACGCGGCTTATGAAGGTGCTCAGCGTGGCACTGGTGGCGCTGATTGCGCTGATACAGTATCCGCTGTGGCTGGGCAAAGGCAGTTGGTTTCGCGTGTGGGAAATCGATCAGCAAATAAAATCCCAGCGCGATAAAAACGCCAAGCTGCAAACGCGCAACAATATTCTCGATGCCGAAGTGCGTGATCTCAAGCAAGGTCTAGATGCTATCGAGGAACGCGCGCGCAGCGAAATGGGCATGATCAAACAGGATGAAATATTCTTTCAGTTGCTGGCGCCGGGCCAGAGCCTGCCGCCGCAGCCTGCGGCCAAAGCTGCGCCTAAATAACCTGTCGTGAAAGCATCATGACCGCACAACTCATCGACGGTGCTGCTTTAGCCCGTGAAAAAATAATCCAATTAAAACAAGTAGTTGCAGAACTTCAATCACGCGGCATTCATCCTGGTTTAGCGACCGTGCAAGTGGGGGACGATCCCGCTTCGCGCATCTACGTTCGCAACAAGGTGAAAGCCTGCACCGAGGCGGGCGTTCATTCCATACACCACGATCTTGCCGGCGATAGCTCCGAAGGCGATGTGCTGAAACTGCTTGATGAACTTAATCGTGATCCTAGAGTTCACGGCATTATTGTTCAATTGCCGGTGCCGAAGCATCTCGATGCGCGGCGTCTGTCGCAAGCGATTGCGGTGGCGAAAGATGTGGATGGTTTTAACTGGCAGAACCTCGGCGCGCTGGTTGAAGGCGCACCGGGAATTCTGCCTTGCACGCCGCGCGCGGCAATGGTGATGCTTGACCATGCGAAGATTGCGATTGAAGGGCGTCACGCCGTGGTGGTGGGACGCAGCAATATCGTCGGCAAACCGGTGGCGTTGTTGTTAATCGGGCGCGGCGCAACCGTGACCGTCTGCAACTCGCGTACGCCGGATCTTGGGGCGTTCACAGGTCAAGCCGACATATTGGTGGTGGCCACCGGCAAAGCCGGATTGATTACGCGCGGTATGGTAAAGCACGGCGCCGCTGTGATCGATGTCGGCATCAACCGCTTGCCCAATGGCAAACTTGCTGGTGATGTGGCTTTTGATGACGTCAAAGAAATCGCAGGATGGATCACGCCCGTACCGGGTGGCGTCGGGCCGATGACGGTGGCGATGCTGGTTGAAAATACCGTTAACGCCGCGCGCGGTAGAACTTAAATCAGCAATAAAACGAGTTCGCAAAATTGAGCAGCATGTCCGCGCTCAAGTAACCGCGAAATCCCAGAAGGCAAAGCAGTGCCACGATCACGGCCATCACGGCCCAGATTAGCAAGCGGCGGGTTTGCGACATGAGGTTCATGGAGTTTTGCTACAGTCTCCGAGATTCTGATAATTATCACATGCTTTCGGTTGCCGCAATAGAATGAGAATATTAGTGCATTGAGCATGTACCCTACTGAATATCCTGCCTGCGGTGCGGTGATTTTCGCTTGCTAAAGTCATACAGAGCATCTATTACCGGGCGGAAGACTTGACTACGCCATCCGTCCGAATAATGCACGCCCTGAATATCGAGACTTTTACGGCATTACTTAAGCGCGCACTTTTCTGCTTCGCTATATAGATTGACGCAGGGCGCGGTTGCAGGCGACTTCGACAATACAAGTCAGCCAGTTTTTCTTTGTGGTGGTGCTAACTCGGCGCATCGGTCGCTGCGCCGCACAATGCAGGTGCCATTTCGTAGCAATACTACGCTGGCGCTGCAACTGCGTGTAATTCGCAACCATCTGAATATAAATATCATTTTTGTTTTCACGCTCGTTCAAGTGTGTTGGCACGGCGATTGCTGATACATACGGCAAGATGTTAATACAAGTGATAAACAGTGCCTCTGATGCTGACGTAGACGCCGTAAAGGTATCTGCAGGTGAGGTAGCGGGCGCACCGGCCACCCTTGTGCCGCGCATTCATGCGTTAACCGCCCTGGGCACTACGCTTAATCACCAATCGCCTATCCCTCTGTATTCACAAATACGCGAGTTGCTACGCGGGTGTATTTTGGATGGAACCTACCGAGGCGATGGTCAAATGCCATCCGAGAACGCAATGGTGAAGGCGTTTGGTGTGAGCCGCATTACCGTGAGGCAGGCATTGAACGACCTTCAGAAGGAAGGCCTGCTCTTCAAGATTCACGGGAAAGGTACTTTTGTTTCCCGGCCCAAAGCCGTGCAAAACCTGATGCGACTTGAAGGTTTCGGAGAGGCTATGGCTTCCTCGGGTCATGAGGCACATTCGCGGGTGTTGGGGCATCGTGTGTTGCGTCCCGGTCGCCACGTTGCTGCCCGTCTTGGGATCAACAATGAAACGGAAGTCATGGAAATACGGCGTGTGCGGTATCTTGACCGCGATCCTATCTCGCTTGATGTGACATACGTTCCACTCGAACTCGGCCAGCGCCTCCTCAAGGAGGATCTTCCAAGACGTGATGTATTCCTGATTCTTGAGCAAGACTATGGCTACAGTCTTGATCGCGCCGAACTGAGAATCGATGCAATGCTTGCTGATCAAGCTTTGGCTGAGGCACTGGCTGTTGTCGAAGGTTCGCCCGTTTTGCGCATCGAGCGGCTGACGATTGCCGTGCCTGAGCGGCCAATTGATTTTGAGTATCTGTACTACCGTGGAGATGCTTTCCAGTATTTCATGATGGTAGGACGCCGTAATGGGCCTGACGTCCGTTTGCCCAGCTACCCACCCTGAGGAATCAAAAGATGAAAATGAAGGTCGTAGAGCTGGAGACAGACGTGATCGTTGTCGGTGGCGGAACCGCCGGGCCGATGGCTGCCGTAAAGGCCAAAGAGCGTAATCCGAAACTGCGGGTGATGTTGCTCGAGAAGGCCAACGTAAAACGCAGTGGCGCGATTTCGATGGGAATGGACGGCCTCAACAACGCGGTGATACCCGGACACGCCACTCCGGAGCAGTACACCAAGGAAATTACCGTTGCCAATGACGGCATCGTGAACCAAAAAACTGTCTTTGCCTATGCCCAGCACAGCTTTACAACGATTCAGGAACTGGATCGATGGGGCGTCAAGTTTGAGAAAGACGAGACCGGCGACTATGCCGTGCGCAAGGTGCATCACATCGGCACCTACGTGCTGCCGATGCCCGAGGGCCATCACATGAAGAAAGTCCTCTACCGGCAACTCAAACGCGCGCGGGTCGAAATTACCAATCGAGTGGTGGCAACACGGGTATTGCTGGACAACAAGGGGCAAGTGGCTGGCCTGCTCGGATTTGACTGCCGTACTGCAGAGTTTGTGGTCGTGCGTGCGAAAGCTGTGATCCTGTGTTGTGGCGCTGCGGGTCGAATTGGTTTGCCGAACTCGGGGTATTTGTTCGGAACCTATGAGAACCCGACCAATGCAGGTGATGGTTACAGCATGGCTTTTCACGCCGGTGCGGAGTTATCTAACCTGGAATGCTTTCAGATCAATCCGCTTATCAAGGACTACAACGGACCGGCTTGCGCGTATGTGACAGGACCCTTTGGTGGCTACACCGCGAACGCAAAAGGGGATCGGTTTATCGAATGCGACTACTGGAGCGGGCAAATGATGCAGGAGTTCTATAACGAACTCCAGAGCGGCAACGGGCCAGTATTCCTGAAACTCGACCATCTGGCCGAAGAGACCATTCAGACTATTGAACACATATTGCATACCAATGAGCGGCCCAGCCGTGGCCGGTTTCATGAAGGGCGTGGCACGAACTATCGTAACGGCATGATTGAGATGCACATCTCGGAAATCGGATTTTGCAGTGGCCATAGCGCGTCTGGCGTATACGTCAATGAGCGCGCAGAAACCACGGTGCCAGGGTTGTATGCGGCAGGAGACATGGCGAATGTGCCGCATAACTATATGCTGGGCGCCTTTACCTATGGCTGGTTTGCTGGCACCAATGCCGCAGACTATTGCGCCAATTACGATGCTGGCGAGGTAGATCAGGCGCGCATAGACGCCGAAATGGCGCGCATTGTGGCGCCGCTGGGTCGCAGCGGCGGATTGCCGCCGAATCAGGTGGAATACAAGCTACGGCGCATGGTGAACGACTACCTTCAACCACCAAAAGCGACACGCAAAATGAAGCTGGCACTGGATCGTTTTGCCGAAATTTCTGAAGACATAGGCAATATCTCCGCCGAGAATCCGCACGAATTAATGCGTGCCATGGAGGTGCAGATGATTCATGACTGTGCTCGCATGGCAGCCCATGCTTCGCTCTACCGCGAGGAAAGCCGTTGGGGGCTTTACCACAATCGCGTCGATTTTCCGAAACGGAACGACGCGGAATGGTTCACGCATTGTCATCTACGCAAGGAAGGTGAGGATGCCATGACCAGTTTCAAAAAGCCGGTGGAGCCCTACTTATTCCCGTTGGACGATGACGAGAAAACCGCCTACCAGCGTCTGCGCGTTGTAACGCAGGCCCAGACAGCCAAAGCCTAGGAGAATTCAATGCCGCTTGCGATGAACCGATCCAGTGTCCCTGTCACCGTGGATGATGAGAAATGCATTGCCCAGAAAGGATGCACAGTGTGCGTGGATGTATGTCCGCTCGATGTCTTGGCTATTGATATGGTCAAGGGCAAGGCCTATATGAAGTTTGACGAATGCTGGTATTGCATGCCTTGCGAGCAAGATTGCCCGACAGGCGCGGTGCATGTCGATATTCCATATTTGTTGCGCTAACGAGAGTTGAAAATGAGCGCTACGGCAAATATTTTGGCGGCAATGCCCGGAGATTACCGGTCGCGTCTTATCGACGCGGATCCGGAAGTGCGGCGTATTGCCGTGATGGAATTACCGTATTGTGACGAGGAGGATTTCGTCTCGTTGGCCCTTTCTGCGCTGAAGGATTCAGTAGCGGCGGTTCGCGCCGAGGCGGCGAAAGCGCTTGAGGGTATCGAGGAGGACGGGGTGGTGAAGGCACTGGCCGCGGCCTTGCATGATGTAGACCCGGCGGTACGCGAAGCCACAGCATTGTCGCTATCAGAACTCAAGGACTCGGCGATGAGCGCGCACATTATCCCGTTTCTCACGGATGCCGACGCCTTTGCGCGTGCGGCTGCGTTTCGTGCGCTACGGGAACTCCGTGTGGCCGGGGTGTTTGATTCGGCGCTCGCAGCCCTTCTGGACGCGGATGATCGGGTGCGGCGTGAGGCCGTCTCTGTGCTCGGATATCTCAAGAATCCCTCGGGGCTCGGCGAGTTAACGCGAGTAGCAATGAACGACCCGGAGATGGATGTGCGGCGGGTTGCAGTAGGCGCCCTCGGCTATGCCACCGGTCAGCAGGTTCTGCCGGCCTTGACCCATGCACTTAAAGACAGCTCGTGGCAGGTTCGAGAAGAGGCTGCGAGCACGCTCGGCAAAGTCAAGCCGCGGGACGCTGTTGATAACCTCATTCAGACGTTGAGCGATCCCTATTGGCAGGTTCGCATCCGAGCGATCCGCAGCCTCGGGCGCATGAGGGCACGTGAAGCTGTCGTCCCCATAGTTGATGCACTTGGACATACGATGAGCAATGTGCGTAAGGAATCCGCCATTGCGTTGGGTGAGATCGGTGATCCCAAAGCCATACCAGCGCTGGAAAAGGCGCGACAGGATCCTGATCCGGATGTGCGCAAGCTGGCTCAAATTGCATTGTCTGCTATCGGCAACTGACGACGCATCTTTCATCGGAGTAACTGAACATGGCTTACGTGGTGACGGAAGGCTGTATTGGATGCAAATACACCGATTGTGTAGATGTGTGCCCGGTTGACTGCTTTCACGAGGGACCGAATTTTCTGGCGATTGACCCTGAGGGTTGCATAGACTGTACCTTGTGCGTTGATGAGTGTCCCGAAAATGCCATTTACGAAGCCAGCGAGATACCGAAAGGGCAAGCGCATTTTGTGGAACTCAATGCACGCTATGCAAAGATCTGGCCGGTGATTGCCAATCGCCGGGAGCCTCTGCCGGATGCGGCACGGTGGTCTGGCGTCAGCGAGAAGTTAGCGCAACTAAAAGAAGCGTGAACGACCCTTTTTCGAGACTTATTTCATCATTAGGAGAACATGATCATGAGAACAGGTGACCGCAAGTTTACAAGTTTAGTAAGTGTTCTGCGTGGGATCGTATATGGCAGCATCGTGAGCGCACTGCTATTACCTGCTGTGGCGTCTGCCCAGACTATAGAGATCGGCATCGGGACGCAGAACACCACCACGAATACTGTGACAGGTGGCATCGTGATCAAAGAGCTAAAGTTGCTGGAAAAGCATCTGCCAAAATCGGGAAAATACCAAGGGGTCAACTACAAGATCGATTGGCAAAATTTTACCTCAGGCCCGCCCGTCACCAATGGCATGATGGCCAACCGCATACACATTGGTATGATGGGTGATTACCCGTTGCTGGTAAATGGCGCGACCGGACAGCAATCCAAGAATGAAACCCAGCTCGTCGCAATTATTGCCTACAATGCCTATGGTGCCGGGAATGGCTTGGTGGTGCATAAGGACTCGCCGTATTACGCGCTTGAAGATCTGAAAGGCAAGAACCTATCAGTGCCGTTTGGTTCCGCCGCGCACGGCATGTTGCTGCAAGCGATGAAAACACGCGGCTGGCCAGAAAATTTCTGGAATCTTGCCAACCAGAGCCCCGAGGTGGGTACCACCAACCTGCAGGAAAAGCGTATCGATGGTCATGCTAACTTCGTGCCGTTTGCGGAGTTGCTGCCATACCGTGGCTTTGCACGTAAGATTTTTGATGGTGCGGAGACCAAAGTCCCGACATTTCACGGTGTTGTTGCGCGCAAGGATTTTGCAGAAAAATACCCAGAGGTTGTCGTTGCTTACATTAAGGCGTTGATGGAAGCCAACGACTGGGTGCGTAAAAATCCCAAGCTTGCTGTAGAAAAAATTGAGGAATGGACCAAGATCGAGAAAGAAGTAGGCTATGTATTCTTGGGGCCAGGTGGCATTCATACCCTGGACCCCACGATCAAGCCGAAGTGGCTGGAAACCATTGCAACGGGCGCCGATGTGCTGCGCGGACTGGGGCGCATGAAGGAATTCAATATCCAGGCTTGGGTCAACGATAAATACGTGCGCCAGGCATTCAAGGAGCGAGGCCTCGACTATGAGCGGCAACTCGCATTGCTTTCGAACTATGAAGTAACAGGCAAAGATCCGGTTTGCAATGCGCCGATTTCGAAGCCCCGGGACGGGGGGGAAATCTGGATCGAAGGCGGCGAGATTGTACCGTTCAGCTCGCAAGGCTGCACGCTGCTGGGCGTGCAAAAGTATACCGGCGAGGGGAAAAAGCTTCGTGCCGTCTATCTCTATGACCGTGGTTTGGGCATCAAGGTTTTTGCAGATAAGGCGTTTTACGCCTTTAGTGACAAGGACGGCAAAAAGGCGGAAGCCACACCCTTCCTGTTAAGGAAGGATGCCCAGGCACATGCTACCAAAACTGGCGGTCGTCTGATGACATATAGCGAAGTCTTGGGTTCGCCCACGACGACGGCGAGTCGCTGAGCTTGGTCATGCACGCAGCGACACATCCTCAGCAAGGCAGCGCAGCAACTGCCTTACCTGAGCCGACCAACGTGATCGCGCTTTCCGGGCAGCAGTCCGGTGTAGCGCGGGTCACGGCACCGTTGCCGATAGTCAAGCCCGTACCCATCACGAACCTGGCGAGGTGGATGTCAAACCACGCGCTGAGTGCGCTGTTGTGGTGTGTGTCGCTGGGCGCGTTGTTTGCGTTATGGTATTTCGGTACCAAATACCGGCTGGACTTTTTTATCCGATTTACCAACATTCCTACGCCGGCTGAAGTGTTGGACAAGGTGTTTGAGGTCAATAAATCATCCAAATATATTGTGAACATTGGCATCAGCGTGCGCCGGATATTGTCGGGTTTTGGTATCGCCATATTGGTTGCGGTGCCTATGGGTTTGCTGATAGGGCGCTATCGTTCGGCTCGTGATCTGTTACTGCCGGCCTGTGAAGTGCTGCGTCCGATTCCGGCGATTGCATGGGTACCCATGGCTATTATGCTGTGGCCCACCAACGAAATCAGTATCGTATTCATCACCTTTTTGGGTTCTTTTTTCCCGATTTTGTTGAATACGATACACGGGGTAAATGCTATTGACCCAGTATTGTTGCGTGCTGGGCGCTGTTTGGGGGCCAGCGAGGCGCGCATGTTCTGGCACGTGATCCTGCCGGGTGCATTGCCGCATATTTTTACCGGATTCGCCGTGGGAATGGGCGTGGCATGGGTATCGCTGATTGCCGCCGAGATGATATCCGGGCAATTTGGCGTGGGTTATTTCACCTGGGAGGCTTATTCACTGATCAGTTATTCCGAAATCGCATTGGGCATGATAACCATAGGCGTGCTGGGGCTTGCCTGTAGCGGGTTGATTCGTCTGATGGGTAAACTGGCTATTCCGTGGATGGCTTTTAGTGCGGGGAGTAACCGATGAGCGATGCATCAAAGGGACATATCGATATCCGTAACATGCGTGTGGTGTTCGGATCGAATGGAAATGCAGTAGAGGCGGTGAGCAACGTATCGTTCACGGTTCAACCGGGAGAGTTCGTGTCACTTATCGGTCCCTCCGGTTGTGGTAAATCCACGTTACTCAATATTGTGGCGGGATTTGTAGAGCCGACGAATGGATTTGTTAAGGTGGATGGCGCTCCTGTCAAAGGTCCTAGCGCCAATCGAGGGGTCGTGTTTCAGCAGTATTCGTTGTTCCCGTGGCTGACCGTGCGTAAAAACGTCGAGTTCGGTTTGCGCATGCAAGGCATGTCCAGCGGGCAGCGCGAAACCTCAGCGCGTACGTTGCTGGGATTGGCGGGGCTGCTTGGTTTTGAAAATCATTTTCCTGATCAATTGTCTGGTGGCATGAAACAACGGGTGGGTATTGTGCGTGCGCTGGCGACGAGTCCGCAAGTGCTGCTAATGGATGAGCCGTTCGGCGCACTGGATTCGCAGACCCGTGTTGTAATGCAGGAAATTCTTACTAACATGTGGCAGCAGTTCCGTATTTCTGTGCTGTTCATCACGCACGACATTGAAGAATCGATATTTTTGTCAGATCGCATTCTTGTAATGACGGCCCGTCCGGGGCGTATCAAGGCGGAGGTTCCTGTGCCACTGCCGCGTCCCCGCACACCCGAGATGACCGCTACACCGGCGTTTATTGCATTAGTGCAGCGTCTTAAAGCACTGATTCGCGAGGAGTCGCTTGCCGCTATGGGTTCCGAGCTGAAGGACGGCGGCCTCTCCGGTTTTGGGATGTCGGTAGGGCCCAGCGGCGTTGCGGAGGTGATGTGATTGCGGTTTTGTCACATGCGGGAACTATGGAGCGCTCGATTCAGCCGCTGGCTATTCTTACGTGCAAGGCAAACCGGATGCTCGAAATCGACTGGCCGGAGGGGGGCACTACGTCACTGACGCACCGTCAGCTTCGACTCGGATGCCGCTGTGCGGAATGTGGTGCGCTTCGTCAGCGTGGCGACGAACTGGTTGCTTCTGTTGATATTATGGTAACGGACATCGTTTCTTATGGATCGAATGCGCTGCGCTTAACGTTCAGTGACGGGCACAGCCGTGGTATTTTTCCATTTCAGTATTTGCGTGAATTGACTAAGCAAGACGCCTAACTGACGGTTTCTTGAGCCAAAGTGAGTATTCAGCGATAATTCACGGTTTTTTAAAGATGTTTAGGCTAACTTGATAGCACCTGTAAATACAACCTCTGTCGCAGAGTCCTTGGCGCTTGGCTTCGGGCTGACATTCCACGATCTCTACGACGCGTCGGCGCTGGTTAAGCTTGATGCCGCATTCCTTGCGTTCGTGGGCGCCGCAGATATCGATTTGCAGCAGCGTGTTTTAGCTGCGCGCAAAGAACCTGCAGGCGTCGCAATCAAAATTGAATCTGAGCTATTGCTAGCCTTGTCACCGCACGTGGATGCGTTCATAGCGGAGCTGTTCGGTATCGAACGCGAGCTGGCGACACTTTCTGGTCAGCACAGCGCGTTGGCCCCGCTATATTCCGTGAAACGCCTATTTGTGCAACGCAAGGCGATGCACAAGGTAAAAGGGACGGATGCAGAAGCGCTTGATGGCGTTGCGCTGGCCATGAAGCTTGAGGGCTGGATGGGCACAGCGCTGACAGAGTTGGCGTTCGCGCAGCACGTAACGCGCTGGCAGAAAGATGAGGCTGCTCATGCGGCTGAATTGGAGGCCGCCCTGCAATATGCCGGGTGGGCCGCGCAATCCGCAGCTGGTAAACAGAAACATGCGTCCGGAGTCTTATTCAAGGCTCCGCATAAACTCGATCCGCAGAATCTGGTGCCGGCCACCATTGACAGTGCTAAGGGATATACGGAGTTTCGTTTTGACGTGGGCCGATTGCGCCGCCGTGAAGGCTTCAAGCTGACCGATGCGGGGACCGACCTCACTGGGGCGCTTGATCACGCCAACTATTGCATCTGGTGCCACGAGCAGGGCAAAGATTCCTGCTCAAAGGGGCTCAAGGAAAAAGGCGCTAGCGGCCGCGGCACTGCCTCATTTAAGAAAAGCCCTTTCGGTGTGACACTGGCGGGTTGCCCGCTCGAAGAAAAAATTTCAGAGTTTCACAAAGCGAAGACCGAGGGCCACGTGGTTGGCGCTTTGGCGATCATCGTGGTAGACAATCCAATGGCGGCTGCCACCGGGCACCGTATTTGCAACGATTGCATGAAGGCCTGCATTTACCAGAAACAAGAACCGGTGGATATTCCGCAGGCAGAAACCCGCACACTGAAAGACGTGCTGGAACTGCCGTGGGGCTTTGAGATTTACAGTCTGCTGACGCGCTGGAATCCGCTCAATTTGCGTAACCCTTATCCTAAAGTGCCCAGTGGCAAACGCGTGCTGGTTGCCGGCATGGGGCCGGCGGGTTTCTCCCTTTCGCATTTCCTGATGAACGATGGCCACACGGTCGTCGGTATTGATGGTTTGAAGATTGAACCACTGCCCCCGGAGTTTTCTGGCGTCGATGCACACGGTCAGCGTGTGGCATTTAAGCCAATTCGCAATGTACACGAACTGTATGACGCGCTCGACGAACGCGTGATGGCGGGATTTGGTGGCGTCGCAGAATACGGTATTACAGTGCGGTGGGATAAAAACTTCCTTAAAATCATAAGGTTACTGATTGAGCGCCGTAGCCAGTTTGCATTGTTTGGTGGCGTTCGCTTTGGTGGCACGATTACCGCTGATGCGGCGTTTGAGATGGGTTTCGATCATATAGCGTTGGCACTGGGGGCGGGGCGTCCCACGGTTCTTGATATGCCCAACGGACTCGCGCGTGGCGTACGCACCGCATCTGATTTTTTGATGGGGCTGCAATTGACAGGTGCTGGCAAGGCAGACTCGATTGCCAATATGCAAATCCGTTTGCCAGTGGTGGTGGTGGGCGGCGGATTGACGGCGATTGATACGGCAACCGAGTCGCTGGCCTATTATCCGTTGCAAGTCGAAAAATTCCTGCAACGCTACGAAGCCCTTGCCCGCGAACATGGCGAGATGGCCGCGCGGCTCAATTGGAATGAAGAAGAGCGCGAGATTGCCGACGAGTTTTTACAGCATGCAAAGGCGATACGCGCCGAACGCAAGCTCGCGCTAACGCAAGGTCGCGATGCCAAGGTGATCGAGTTAATGCAATCGTGGGGCGGGGCAACCATCGCTTACCGCAGACGACTGGTCGATAGCCCGTCTTACACCTTGAATCATGAGGAAGTGCATAAGGCGCTGGAAGAGGGTATTTTCTTTGCTGAAGGTCTGACGCCGCTGAAAGTGGATGTCGATGCAAGCGGTTACGCAAAGTCGCTCAAAGTATCGGTGCAGCAACGCGGTGAGGATGGCAAGTGGAGCGAGAAAGGCCGAGCTGAATTGCCTGCGCGAACGTTGTTGATTGCCGCAGGCACGCAACCCAATACGGTATTGGCACGCGAAGATCCTGTTAATTTCAAACTTGATGGGCGCTATTTTCAAGCGGTAAATGCGGATGGTGAGCCGATTACTGCTGAAACATCAATTTCAAAACCCAATGAAATTAATGTGTTGCTTTTGAAGCGCGCTGACGGTCGCAGCATCAGCTACTTCGGCGACGTGCATCCTTCGTATTTCGGTAACGTGGTTAAGGCTATCGGCAGTGCGAAGCAGGGTTATCCGGTGGTGACGAGCATGCTGGCCAAAACACAGCCCGCGTCTGCGCTAAGTGATAGCGCGTTTCTTGCCCAGTTGAACGATGATTTGCGCGCGACGGTGCATGAAGTTAAACGACTCACGCCCATGATTGTTGAGGTTGTGGTGCGCGCGCCAATGGCAGCACGGCGTTTTCAGCCGGGCCAGTTTTATCGCCTGCAGAACTTTGAATCGCTTGCTATGCACACGGATAATACGCGGCTCGCGATGGAAGGACTGGCGCTGACAGGCGCATGGGTAGATCGCGAGCGTGGTTTGATCTCAACCATCGTGCTAGAGATGGGGGGCTCCAGTGATTTGTGTCTGACCATGAAACCGGGAGAACCGGTGATTTTGATGGGGCCGACTGGCACGCCGACAGAAATCCTTGAAAACGAAACGGTTGCGCTGGTGGGTGGCGGGCTCGGCAACGCGGTGTTGTTCTCGATAGGCCAGGCGATGCGCAAGGCCGGCAGCAAAGTGCTGTATTTTGCCGGCTACAAGAAAATGATAGATCGCTACAAAATTGAGGAGATCGAGGCTGCGGCGGATATTGTGGTGTGGTGCTGCGACGAAGAACCAGGTTTTACACCGACGCGCCCGCAGGACAAAACCTTTGTCGGCAACATCGTGCAGTGCATGCACAGCTATGCTATTGGTGATCTCGGCGTGCAGCCCATTTTGTTAAAGAACGCAGATCGTATCATCGCCATCGGTTCGGATCGCATGATGGCCGCGGTAGCGCACGCACGTCACGACATGTTGAAGCCGTTCGTGAAAACGCAGCACTTCGCCGTTGGCTCGATTAACTCGCCGATGCAGTGCATGATGAAGGAGATATGCGCCCAGTGTTTACAAGCGCATGTCGATCCCGTTACCGGAAAAACGAGCTATGTTTTTTCGTGCTTTAACCAGGATCAACCGTTGGATAGCGTGGATTGGAACGGCCTCAACCAGCGGCTGCGGCAGAACTCGGTGCAGGAAAAACTGACTGCGGAATGGCTGGATCACTGCCTGCTCAAACTGGGCGCGCGGGAGATGCAACGCATTTAGGGCAGTGATTTATTCGGCGTTGCCTTGCCATAACATTTCGTAGCCGATTTCCTTGCTGTCGGCGCACCTTTCCGCAAGTGCAGAAAATTTCGCATGGAACAATTCATCGGCATGTGAGCGTTCGTGTTCCTCGAAGGAGCGCCAGTAAGTCACGATGGCAATATCGTGATCCGTATTAGGTGAATTGCTGAGTGAACCTTCGTCAGAAATAAAACCTGAGAACCTCAACACTTGCCCGGCGATGAAGCCGCCTTTTCCGCCGCCGTAATTGCCTTTGACCACGTTGCACATCTCGCCCAAGGCGATTTCCACGTCCTCCACCGAGACGCCCGGCTTGAGTTTGACCGTGTTGACCAACACCTTCGCATCAAATGGGATCGTAATGGGGCCAAACATGAGCGCCTCCGCTTTGGTGTATATCGAAATACAGTGTAACGAATCCGTGCGTTCTGGGTCAAAAATGCGAAAATGGCTATTCGAAAAAATAGTATCCGGCGAATGGTAGCGCAATGAATAGTATTTCCAAAATTCCTCAAGGTACCGGACTTAAACTGCCGACGCTGTGTGGCGCACATCTCGTTGCGCGTGCTTTGAAACGGCACGGCGTCGACGTGCTGTTTGGACAAAGCCTTCCGTCGGCACTGCATCTGGTGATACCGGAATTCGGCATGCGGCAGATAGCCTACCGCACCGAGAACGCGGGTGCGGCAATGGCGGACGGCTACGCCAGAGCCT
>JBEBHE010000231.1:0-7754 GCA_040081205.1 Burkholderiales bacterium
GACAATAACATCATGGCCCAACCCCATCACCCGCCCGCCATCATCATCATGGGCCCTACTGCCAGTGGCAAAACGGCGCTGTCCGCCAAGCTCGCGCAATCACTGGCGTGCGAAGTCATCAGTGTCGATTCCGGGCAAATCTACAAAGAAATGAATATCGGCACCGCCAAACCCGACGCCGAATTTCTGAAACACACGCCGCATCACGGCATCGATATTATCGAGCCGCATGAGTCTTATTCGGCAGCAAAATTTCGCGACGACGCGCTCACACACATGCGTGAAATTACCGAGCGCGACAAAATTCCGCTGCTGGTGGGCGGCACCATGATGTACTTCAAATCGCTGATCGAAGGCTTGAACGATTTGCCGGAAGCCGATCCGGTGGCGCGCATGCTGATCGACACCATGGCCGAGGAGAAAGGCTGGGATGGCGTGCATCAAAAGCTGATGGAAGTTGATCCGGAAACCGCCGCGCGCCTTGACCCCAACGATTCGCAACGCATTCAGCGCGCGATGGAGATTTATTACATCACCGGCAAGCCGATGGCCGAATGGCTGAAGAAACCCAAGTACGTGTATTTCCCGTACACACCCATCCGCATTTCACTCATACCCAGCGACCGCGGCGTGTTGCACGAACGCATCGCCACACGCTTTGACGACATGCTCAAAGGCGGCCTGGTGGATGAAGTTGCAAGGCTGCGCGAAGAATACGTGCTCGAATCCACCATGCCGTCGATGCGCTGCGTCGGCTACCGGCAGACATGGCAGCATCTGAACGGGGAATTCGGCATGGACCAACTGCGCGAACAGGGCATCGCCGCCACGCGCCAGCTCGCCAAACGGCAACTCACGTGGCTGCGTCCGATGGAAAATGAAGTGGCTGAATTCGATTGCCTGGCCGAAGACACGGATGCCTTGGTACTCGATTACATCCGCCATGAACTCGAAGCGCATTACGCGATGGAAGAAGGCGGTTAAGTAGCGAAAATGTTTCGACGTGGCGTTCGTGCGTCACGTAATTTTATCGGCAGGTTTATTCCGCCGGAAATAGGCAACGGCCCAACAGGAAAGAAACGCTCGCCGCCTGAAGGTACGCTAACTACTTAAGTTGCGAAAAATCTGTCGCATCAAGGAATACCGATTCCGTCTTGGCAACGATATTGCCGCTGGCATTGGATGCAGTGCGTGCCTCCACCCAACCTGGATCCTTGGCGAATGCAGCCCAGCTCTTCTTGGCCGCATCGCGGCTGGAATGGGAAAGCAGGTAGACGAGCGTAGTCTGAGAACCGGGCGCATCCATCGGCGTCCAATACCCGATGTTGGTCATGCCATGTTTATCGAAGTAGCGCATGGTGTGATCGCGAAAGCGAGCTTTAAGTTCTTCCATCTTGCCACCCGAGGCGGTGTAGGTGCGCAGTTCGAATACGCGTCCTGGCTTCTGCGTTTGCGCTTGCGCTTGCGGCCACAGCTCAAACTGACTGAAGCCTCCGGCGACAAAGCCCGCGCCAAATACGGCGACAAATACCGCTAACAGTGCAAGTTTTCTCAGCATGTGACACTCCATGTCTATAAGTGAACGTTATGACCTACGCAGCCGTAATCTCGTTTTGCAGGCTAACGTGTACGCAAACCAATTTTAGCAACGTCCTCGAGAACTGTGTAGCTATGGCATCTTGCTTCGCCGACTTGGACCCGATCAACTTAAACCTTACGCTTAACTTCACTTTCCACCTGTCCGTGCGCGAAGCTGACCTTCAAGAAATCACCTGCATTCAGCGTATCAGCGTTGCGTACAATCGCGCCGCTGGCCGTCTCGGCAATGCTGTAGCCGCGCTCCAGCACTAACTGCGGATTGAGCGCGCTGATGTGCGCTTCGGCGCGCACCAGCCGCGACTGCATTCGCTCAAAGCTGCGCCGCATCGCCTCATTCAATCCGCGCGCGGCCTGTTGCACCTCGCGTTCACGCGCAGCCACGTCCGGGCGCGCGTTACGCAGGCGTTGCGCCGCCGTGCTCACCGCCCATGTACGGCGCTCCGCTTCGTGCCTGAACGCTCCCTGCAGCCGGCTGCCCAGATGCGCAAGATGCCGCGCCCGCTCGCGAATGCGCTCACCGGGATGCGTCAGGCGCCGCGCCAGATAGTCGAGCTTTTGCATGCGATCTTCGAGCATGCGGCCGGTGGATCGCGTCAACGCGCCGCGCAATTGACTCACCTGCTCACGCAATTCGCTGCGATCGGGACTCACCAGCTCCGCCGCCGCCGTGGGCGTGGGCGCACGCGCATCCGCCACAAAATCGGCGATGGTGAAATCGGTTTCATGCCCGACGCCGGCGACCACCGGTATGGTGCAAGCATGTATGGCGCGCGCCACGACTTCTTCATTGAACGACCACAGGTCTTCGATGCTGCCGCCGCCGCGACACACGATCAGCACATCGCATTGGTCTTGTTCGGCGCGCACCGACGCCGTGGCAATCGCCTGCATGATTTTCGCTGCGGCGCCGTCGCCCTGCACCGGTGTCGGATAGATCACCACGGGTATCGACGGCATGCGGCGCTTCAACGTCGTCAGCACATCGCGCAGCGCCGCTGCTTGCGGCGAGGTCACCACGCCGATGGCGCGCGGAAACGCGGGGATTTCGCGCTTGCGTTCTTCGGCGAACAAACCCTCCTTGTCGAGCTTGGCCTTGAGTTTCTCAAATGCCTCATATAGCGCGCCCAGCCCGGCGCGGCGCATCGCTTCGACGTTGAGCTGATATTTGCCGCGCGCTTCGTACACCGTCGCTGCCGCACGCACTTCGACCTGCATGCCGTCGCCGGGTTGCCAGTCGATGTGCTGCGCCTTGTGACGGAACATCACGCAATCGACCTGCGCCGAGGCATCCTTCAGCGTGAAATACCAGTGGCCGGAATCGTACCGCCGCAGGTTAGAGATTTCGCCTGCCACCCAAGCCAGCGGCACGTTACGCTCAATGGCCGTGCGCACGCGCCGGTTCAGTTCGCTGACCGAAATGACCGGCGCAGGCGACGGTGATTCGGGCAGTATTTCCGTGTCTGAAAACATCGGGCAATTCTACCTGCGCCCAGCCCGGTGCAGCCAAATCTGGTATTTGGGTAGATTTGGCCTTGATTTAATGGGGATTTTTCAGGCCAACGCAACGACATCATCCACAGCGCACGCCAAGTCCTTGTTGTAAAAATGCTTTTGCGCATCGCGTCTATAGAAATTTCGTAAGCATTTGTTTTTATTATTATTTTTAAATTGTGTGTTTGTTACGCTACCGCAAATTCTCCAATCCGCAACACCACTTAGCCACATTCCACACAGCTTGTGCACAGCGTTATCCACAGCTTCTGTGGAAAACTGGCCAACCCCCTGAAATCGCAGCCAATACATAACCTCCGACGCATCAAATGCACGGTATAAAGCGTGAAGCGAAGCGCCGTCATGCCCCAAAAAGTAGTGTTGCTTATCCTGTTTTACGGCCCCAGTGCTACAGCACCTCCCAACTTGCCGAAAAGCCAATCACAATATATAGTTAGCGAAATATTCTCAGGGGGTTTATATAGTGTTCTCGATCATTCAAGCGGCAGGTTGGCCGGTATGGCCGCTGATCATCGCCTCGGTCATTGCGCTGGCGATTATCGGCGAACGGTTATGGACGCTGCGCGAGACGCTGGTCATGCCGCGCGGCTTGCTTACACGAACGGTTCAGGAATATCGCCAGAACGGCGCCGATGCCAAATCCCTGGAGCGGCTGGCGGAAAGTTCGCCGCTGGGGCAAATCCTCGCGGCCGGAATCAAAAACATCAAGGCGTCGCCGGCGGTATTGAAAGAATCCATCGAAGAAGCCGCCCACGTCTCGGCGATCCATCTCGAACGATTTCTCACCACGCTCGGTACCATCGCCGCTATTTCGCCGCTGCTGGGCTTGTTCGGCACCGTCATCGGCATGATTGAAATTTTCGGATCCACCTCGCCCACCGGCAACAGTAATCCGGTGCAGCTCGCGCATGGCATTTCGATTGCGCTATACAACACCGCGCTGGGCCTTGTGGTGGCCGTACCGAGCATGATTTTCTACCGCCATTTTCGCGGCAAAGTCGATACGCTGCTGGTCGCAATGGAAATGCAAGCGACCAAAATGGTGGAAATCATTCACGGTGAACGCCAGGCATGAAATTCCGCACCCGCGCCTTCCGGGAGGAACCGGAGATCAACTTTATTCCGTTGATCGACGTGCTGCTGGTGATTTTGATTTTCCTCATTATCACCACCACCTACACCAAGCAATCGGAACTGCAAATCAATCTGCCGACGGCCGACGCCTCGAAGCCGCCGGATCGCATCGACCAAATCGACATTGCCATCGATTCCAGCGGCAAATACGTGGTGAACAAAACCAGCCTCACCTACAGCACCCGCGACGCGCTGGCCACCGAGTTAAAGCGCGCGGCGGGCGAGATGAAAGACCCTGTGATCGTGATCAGCGCCGATGCACAGGCGTCGCATCAGTCGGTAATACGCGTGATGGAAGCCGCGCAGTTCGCGGGCTACGGCAAGATCACGTTTACCATCCAGACCGGCAAACCATAAACCCTTCGTCTTCGTTTTATCGTCCGGAGAATAGGTGATGGCCGGATATCCGGTGTCATGGACGCGCGTCACCTCGCTCACAGTACTGCTGATGCCCATCTCGTGGCTCTACGGCGTCGTGATGGCGATGCGCCGCGCGCTCTACGCCGTTGGCGTGCTACGCAGCGAAGGGCTGCCTGTGCCGGTGATTGTTATCGGCAATATCAGCGTCGGCGGCACCGGCAAGACACCGTTGGTGCTGTGGCTGGTAGCGCGATTACGCAGTGCCGGCTACGCGCCCGGCATCGTCAGCCGCGGCTATCTTGCGTCGGGTGCAAGCGCGAACGAGCCGCGGGCAGTCAACCACAAGGATGATGCGGCATTGTGCGGCGATGAGCCCGTGTTGCTGGCGCGGCGCGGCGGCTGCCCGGTGTGGATAGGCGCGGATCGCGTCGCAGCTGCGCGTGCGTTGCTGGCCGCGCATCCCGAATGCAACGTCATCGTCAGCGACGACGGCCTGCAACATTATCGCCTTGCGCGTGATGCCGAAATCGCCGTGATCGACGGCGCACGCGGACATGGTAACGGATTATTGTTGCCCGCCGGCCCGCTGCGCGAGCCGCGCGCGCGGCTGAATCGGGTCAATGCGGTGGTGATACGCGGTGATGGCAAGGCGCCGGCCGCGACCGATATCGCTACCATGACGAACGCACCGCAATTCACCATGTCGATGGAGCCCGGACAGTTTTATAATTTGCATGATCCGCAACAAACCCGCGAAGTGCTGCACTTTCACAAACAACGCGTGCATGCCGCCGCCGGCATCGGCAATCCGGAACATTTCTTCAACACGCTGACAAGCCTTGGCCTCGCTTTCACGCCGCATTCCTTCCCCGATCACCATCCGTACACGCAGGCGGATCTTGCATTTACCCACTGCGACGCCGTCGTGATGACCGAAAAAGATGCGGTAAAATACGAGCGCTACGCGGCGGAGGCAACTGAAAAATGTTGGGCACTTGGCATTGCAGCACGCGTCGAACCCCGGCTCGCGTCGATGTTGATTGAACTCGTTCGTCAACGTCTCACCAAGATGCAAAGCACGTCATAACTTAGCGTTGCAGAGGAAATCCTCAATGAACGGAAAACTGCTCGACATCCTCGCCTGCCCGCTTTGCAAAGGGCCGCTGTTATATAAAAAAGCCGAGGCCGAGCTGATATGCAAACCGTGCCGCCTGGGCTTTCCGATCAAGGACGATATTCCTGTGATGCTGGAAGACGAGGCGAGAAAGGTTCCTCCCGAGGAGGAGCTGTGAACGATTGAAAATGTAAAGGACTGAAGGGGCACCCCTTTCACGCCTTCACCCTTCACCCGTTCGCACCGTAAAATGACCTTCACCGTTATCATCCCCGCCCGCTACGCATCATCGCGTTTTCCCGGCAAGCCGCTGGCCGATATCGCGGGCAAACCGATGGTCGTTCGTGTTGCGGAACAGGCCGCAAAAAGCGGTGCGCGCGAAATCATCGTCGCCACCGATCACGCCGAAATCAAACGGGTGGTCGAAGCCCACGGCTTTGAAGCGATGATGACGCGCAAAGACCACGCCACCGGCACCGACCGGCTGGCTGAAGTGGCGCGCAAGCGCGGGTTCAGCGCGCGGCATATCGTGGTCAATGTGCAGGGCGATGAACCGTTGATACCGCCTGCGCTGATCCGCGATGTCGCGGCCAGTCTTGCCGCACACCGCGAAGCGTCGATTGCCACCGTCTGCCATCCGATCACCAGCGCAACAGAATTCACCAATCCCAACGTGGTCAAAGTGGTGCTCGATAACGCCGGCTACGCGCTGTATTTCAGCCGCGCGCCGATTCCCTATGCGCGCGACGCGTTTGCGCGCGTCGTAAAATCCCCGCGGGATGCCTTCGCCGCCAAGGGCATTCGCCTGCCGCCCGGCATGCCGGCCTACCGCCATTTGGGCATTTACGCCTATCGTTGCGGGTTTTTGAGCGCTTTCAAAAAAATGCGCCCGGCGCCGATTGAGCAATTCGAGGCACTGGAACAACTGCGCGCCCTGGCCCAGGGCCATCGCATTTGCGTGGCCGTCACCCGTAAAGCACCTCACCCCGGCGTGGATACCCCGGACGACCTGCGGCGGGCGCTTCGCCACTACCGACGCCAGACATAGCGCGCGTATCATCGGTGACTCCGCAGGGGCGTCTGCGGTATAATCGCTTCATTATTAAAACAAATTTGGCCGCGTGTACCGATTCCCTGACAGGTGCAGGGTTGACGTTCGGTTACGTTGGGTAATTTTTCTAACCCGTTGTTCTGGTTACTCTTTTCACCATGCGCATTTTGCTACTCGGCTTGCCGGGCGCCGGTAAAGGCACGCAAGCTCAATTCCTGATTACGAAATTCGGCATTCCCCAGATTTCCACTGGGGACATGCTGCGTAGCGCGATGCGCGCAGGCTCCGCGCTGGGTGTTGAGGCCAAAAAATATATGGATAAGGGCGAGCTGGTGCCCGACCAACTGGTGACCGAGTTGGTGAAGGAGCGCGTCAAAGCGCCCGACTGCGCCAACGGCTTCATCATGGACGGATTCCCGCGCACCTTGCCGCAAGCCGAATCACTGCGCAGCGCCGGCATCGATATCGATTCGGTGATTGAAATCGAGGTCGGCGACGGCGAGATCCTGCGCCGCATGATTGGCCGGCGCGTGCATCTGGCGTCCGGGCGCAGCTATCACGTTGAATTCAATCCGCCCAAGGTCGAAGGCAAAGATGACCTTACCGGCGAGCCACTGGTGCAGCGCCCCGATGACAACGAAGAAACCGTGAAAAGGCGCATCGCCACCTATCACTCGCAGACCAAGCCGCTGGTGAACTACTACCTCAAATGGGCGGACAGCGGCGACCCGCGTGCGCCGTGTTATGCGAACATTTACGGTCGCGGCTCGGTGGAACATATTCGCGACAAGATTTTTGCCGCACTGTCCAAAAAACAGGCATGAGCACGCCCGCAAAAATCAGCGATTTCAACGAAGCCGGCCGCTGGGTGGTTAAATCGGCGCCGAAAGAGCGTTACGCCCGGCACGCACTTTGAAGGCGGCTGGGCGAATGGAAAAAATTTATTTAAAAACAAATACTTAGCGTACTTTTATTTAATGTAGC
>JBEBHE010000017.1:0-27296 GCA_040081205.1 Burkholderiales bacterium
GGGTTGCCAGCGCCAATGGACACACGGATTTTCCGATTCAGAATTTGCCGCTGGGCGTGTTCAGCATACGGGGCGATACACCGCGTGGCGGCGTAGCCATCGGCGATGACGTATTCGATCTCAAGGCGGCGCGCGAAGCAAAATTGTTTTCCGGCGACGCCGAAAAAGCTGCACGTGCAGCCGGCGCATCCACGCTGAATGCGTTAATGGCGTTGGGCGCAGGTCCGCGCGCGGCGTTGCGTAAGCAGTTGTCGGCGTTGCTGGCCGAAGGTACGGCGGAATCTGCGCGTGCCCAACCACTCGCAGCCAAGTTGCTGCACAAGGCCGCTGATTGCATGCTGCTTCTACCGGCAAAGATCGGCGCCTTCACTGATTTCTTTGCCGGCATTACGCATGCCGAAAACGGCGGCAAGCGCCGTGGCACGAATCCGCCGTTGAATGAGAATTACCGCTACGTGCCGGTGGCGTATCACAGCCGCGCGTCCACCGTGCGTCCGGCGGGCGTGCCGGTGCGCCGCCCCAACGGCCAGCGCGTGGTGGATGGCGACAAGCTGCCCACGTTCGGGCCGTGTCTGAAAATGGATTTCGAACTTGAATTCGGCATCTGGGTCGGCAACGGCAATGCGTGGGGCGAGCCGATTCCCATTGCGAAAGCCGGCGAGCATATCTATGGCTACTGCATGCTGAACGACTGGTCGGCGCGCGACATTCAGCGCTGGGAGTCCGCGCCGCTGGGACCGTTTTTGTCGAAGAATTTCGGCACCACCATTTCGCCGTGGATGGTCACTCCCGAAGCGCTGGCGCCGTTTCGCATCGCGCAGCCCGCGCGACCGGCGGGCGACCCGAAGCCGCTGGATTATTTGTGGGATGACACCGATCAGCGCGAGGGCGCGCTCGATTTGGAAATCGAAGTGCTGATCCACACCGAAGGTATGCGCGCCAAAAGCATGCCGCCGCAGCGCATCTCGGTGAGCAACACCAGGCACCTCTATTGGACCGTCGCGCAAATGGTCGCGCATCACGCTTGCGGCGGATGCAATCTCGAACCCGGCGACCTCTTCGGCTCCGGCACCATCTCCGGCCCCTCGCCCGAAAACTACGGCAGCATCGCCGAACTGTCGTTCGACGGCACACGCGACATCACCTTGGCGTCGGGTGAAATCCGCCGCTGGGTGCAGGATGGCGACGATATAGTCCTGCGCGCGCATGGACGGCGCGAGGGGTTTGTGGGGATTGGGTTTGGCGATTGTTGTGGGCGGATGATGGCAGGAAAATCACTCTAACGAGGGTTATTTCCCACCGGGCGCAGCAGGCTTTAGCCTCGCCAGTTGCTCGATCACCGTGAAGACCACGCGGGTATTTTTTCGGGTAACCTTGCAGCCAGCCGGCGTAGGGCGCTACATTAAGCGTAGCGCAATGCGGATTCGATTTCCACGCGCTTCCGCCACCAAATTTATTCGACCGATTGTGGCGCCACTCGCCGCAGTGCATTCATGAGCCGAGCAGATACCGGCGGCAAGTAAGCTCCTGGCCGCGAAATGACGCCGAGTGATCGTTCAATACGAAGTTGTTTAACATTGAGTAGCGCCAATTCGCGCATCGCGCCGGAAGCCCGCACCGCGCCCGTGGGTAGATAGCCAACCATATCCGAGCGAGCCACCGCAGCGAGCAGCACCTGCGTCGAGTTCGATTCAAGCGCTACATCCGGGGCTGGCAACCGGCTCGTTTGAAATACCTGTTGCAACGTACGCCGCGACGTGACCGATGCGTTGGGCAGCGCCCATCGGACACCGGCAAGCTGTGGCAGATCAATTTGGCGGGCTTGCGCAAGTGCATGCCGTTTGCGGGTAAATACCGTCAACACGTCTTCACCGAGCGACTCGTAGGCCATACCCGCAATACGGGGCTCCGGAAAACTGCCGAACACGAGATCCAGTTCGCCGCGCTCAAGCGCGGCGAGCAACACGTCACTGAGTCCCACCACGACCTGAATGTACAGCCCTGGCGATGCGCGCAACAACTCGGCACAAACTGATGGCAATAGATGCTCACCCGCTGTCGGGCCCGTGCCAATGCGCAAATGACCGGATGCCCCCGAACTGAGATCCTTGGCCTCACGCAATGCGCCTTCGACAGCCGAATGAATGTGAGTGGCGCGTGCGATCAGGGCGGCACCGACCTGCGTGAGTACTACGCCACGCGGTGTGCGTTCGAGCAGCCTTGCACCCACAGCGGCCTCCAGCCGGGCGACGCTTTTGCTCAAGGCAGGCTGGGTCAGTCTGAGCTTATCTGCCGCCCGCCCGATGTGGCCGTGCTGAGCGACAACACGAAAGTATTCCAGGTCTCGAAGTTCCATCGATTACTAAAAGTTATCAAATAACGGTTTTCAGGAATTTTACGGCATGTAAAGTTTGCGCCAAAATAGGAGCGTTGTCACATCTCAACGAGCGCAGCTGCTATGAATAACTTGCCTGGCCGACTGATGGAAAAAATATAGCGGATGGACCTCATCACTCAACCCACCGTCGCGCAGCCCGCTGTCCAGTCCGTAAAAGCGCATGTCGAGCAATGGCTCAACCAACTGAATGTAGCACTGCAAAGCCGAAATCAGGCGTCTATCGCGTCGCTGTTCGCGGTTGATGGCCACTGGCGCGATCTGTTTGCTTTTACCTGGACCATCACGCCCTGTCAGGGTCCTGATGCCATAGCGGCCTTGATGGTGGAAAAGCAGGCCACCATCAAAGCGCATGGTTTTGCCATCGCCGAGGGGCGCACACCACCACGGCGCGCGCAGCGCGCAGGCGTTGATGTGATCGAGGGCATTTTTCACTACGAGACGGCGGTTGGCCGCGGCTTCGGCGTGGTGCGCCTGCTGGTGAATGAACCGGCCAAGGCTTTTCAGCTCATGACCAACCTGCACGAGTTGAAGGGCTTCGAGGAAAAAGTCGGCGAACGGCGGCCCACCGGCGAGGCCTATTCGCGCAACTTTGGCGGCACCAACTGGAAGGACCAGCGCATTGCCAGGGAACGCTATGCTGACCGCGAGCCGACCGTGTTGGTGGTCGGCGGTGGCCAGGCCGGGCTGACCGTGGCCGCCACGCTCGGCCATCTGGGTGTGGACACGTTGGTGATCGACCGCTTGCCGCGCGTGGGCGACTGCTGGCGCACGCGTTATCACTCGCTGGCGCTGCACAACCCAACGGATTTTAATCACTTGCCGTACATGCCGTTTCCGCCGAACTGGCCCGTGTATTTGGCCAAGGACATGCTCGCCGACTGGTTTGAAGCGTACGCCATGGCGATGGAAATCAATTTCTGGACCAGCAGCGAACTGGTCAGCGGCAGCTATGCTGATGCCAGCGGCCGATGGTCAGTGGTGGTGCGCAACACCGCCGATGGTAGCGAGCGCACCGTGCGTCCCAAACATCTCATTTTCGCCAACGGGTTGGTCGGCGCACCGCACATCCCCGATCTGCCCGGACTCAAGGAGTTTACAAACGCCGGGGGTGATCTGATGCACACCAGCGCGTTCAGCAACGGCGCCCACTGGCGCGGCAAAAAAGCGCTGGTGCTGGGCACCGGCAGCAGCGGTCACGATATCGCACAAGACCTGCACGCCAACGGCGTTGACACCACCATCATTCAGCGTGGTCCGACCATGGTGTTGAGCATCAGTCCGAGCGCAAAACTGACTTATGGCGTCTACGCTGGCGTGCCGCTTGAGGATGGTGATTTGTTCGCCACCATCAACACCCTGCCGGTGTTAAAGCGCATTCTCAAACCCATGACCGCACGCATGGTTGAATTTGACCGGAAGCTGATTGACGGCCTGATCGCCCGTGGCTTCAAGTGGCACGACGGCGAAGAGCATTTGGGGCACAACATGTTGATACGCACGCGCTATGGCGGCTACAACCTCGATGCCGGGTGCTCTCAATTGATTGTCGATGGCGAGGTGGGCCTGCTGCAATTCGAAGACATCGAACGCTTTGCCGCCGGCGGTGCGCTAATGAAGGATGGCTCGCTCAAGCCCGCCGACCTGATTGTGCTCGGTACCGGCTTCGCACCCCAGGAAGTGGTGGTGAAAAAACTGCTGGGTGACGCCATCGCCAAAAAAGTCGGCCCGGTGTGGGGATTGGGTGCGGATGGCGAAATGAATAATATGTGGAAGCGCACGCCACAGGAAGGCTTGTGGTTCGCGGGCGGCAGTTTTTCAAACTGCCGGATTTTCTCGCGCTACATCGCGCTGCAGATCAAGGCGATTGAGGAAGGGCTTATGCAGAAGTAATGCCAATTCCATTTCATAAGAGAAATAGCAACATGAAGATTTTATTTCGCAGTGCATTATTGATGTTGGCCTGGCAGATGCCGGGCTTCAGCGCGCATGCGCAACAGCCGTATCCTTCCAAGCCGATACGCATGCTGATTCCCTCGCCGCCTGGCGGTGGTGCCGACACACTGGCCCGCTTGCTGCAACAGGGCATGGCGGAATTGTGGGGGCAGCCAGTAGTGGCGGACAATCGCGGCGGTGCGAGCGGGCAAATTGCGGCAGCCGCGGTAGCCAAAGCCGCCCCCGATGGCTACACGCTGTTTTTCACCTATGGTGGCGTAATCACCACCGGCTTGCCGCTCTACGGCAAATTGCCGTATGACCCGATGCGTGATTTTGCGCCAGCAGCGATGCTGGCGCATGTGCCGGGCGTGCTGGTCGCGCATCCGTCGTTCCCCGCAAAATCGGTGAGCGAGATTATCAAGATGGCAAAAGCGAAGCCGGGTGCGATGACGCACGGCTCATCCAGCATTGGTTCGAGTTCGCACATGAACATGGCGCTCTTCAAGCAGATGGCGGGCATTGATATGCTGCAAGTGTCGTATCAAGGCGATGCGCCTTCGCTGGTGGCGCTGCTGGGCGGGCATGTGCCGCTTGCGTTCAGTCATGTGGTGGCGGCGCTGCCGCATATTCAATCCGGCAAATTACGCGCGCTTGCAGTGGCGACCGCG
This sequence comes from Burkholderiales bacterium, assembly GCA_040081205.1. Lineage (GTDB taxonomy): Bacteria > Pseudomonadota > Gammaproteobacteria > Burkholderiales > SG8-41 > UBA5216. Next base: position 5,002 of record JBEBHE010000017.1, read on the forward strand.
ATGCGCATACCCAATTTGCCGGATACGCCGTCCGTAGCTGAAAGCGGGTTGCCCGGCTACGAAGGGATTCTGTTTTATGCGTTGATGGCCCCTGCGAAAACGCCACAGGCCGTGATTAACAAACTGCACGAGGCGACGACGCAAATCAAACAAATGGCGTCAGTCAAACAGCGGCTCGCGGCGATGGGCGCAGTGCCGTTCGATATGCCACTCGCCGGCATGTCGCCTTATTTACAAAGTGAGCTCGATAAATGGACGCGCGTTGTCAAAGCCGGCGGAATTAAACCGGAATAGAACCTGAATAAAGCGGGCTCTGCAGAGTAAAGGAAAAATGGTTCGCTACTTAACGGACAGTGATGTCAAACAACTTATTTTCATGCCTCATGCCCTGGATGCGGTTGAGCGTGCATGGACAGCCCGCTCCCTGGGGCAGGCGTCCGATAGCGCACGAACGCGCGCTCAAGTGTCCGAAGGAATATTGAACATGCTTATGGCGACAGCGCCAGACTTGGGCTTTGTCGGATTCAAGTACTACTACGTTACAAAAGCCGGTGCGACAAGACATATCCATTTAGTGAATGTAAAGACAGGACGCCTCGAGGCAATTATTGAGGCCGACTGGCTTGGTTCACTGCGTACGGGCGCTGCTTCAGGCATTGCAACCCGTTATCTGGCAAAGAAAAAATTAAGCACGCTGGGCCAGATCGGTTCTGGCGGACAAGCAGCAATGCAGATTTCGGCTATTCATCATGCTGTCGGTATTGCCAAAGTAAAAGTGTTTTCACGAACGAGGGACAAGCTGGTAGCGTTTTGCAATGCGGTGTCATCCGAGCTGAACGTTGAAGTGATACCAGTGGATTCTGCAGAAAGCGCGATTCAGGGCGCCGACGTTGTTAATGTGATAACGCGCTCCAAGACACCTGTGATGAACGGGGACTGGCTGGAGCCTGGTCAACATATCAATGCCGCCGGGTCTAATGCCTTGGAGCGACAAGAGATCGACCAGCGGTCGATAGGGCGCTGTGATGTCATTACCGTTGATGCGCGTGCAACTGCCGCGAACGAGTGTGGTGATCTGGCTCCAGTTGTGGAACTGGGAAAGCTTGATTGGAAGAATTTAACCGAAATCGGCGATGTGATAACCGCCAAGGCGGCAGGGCGTACTAACGATCAGCAAATTTCCCTGTTTGAGTCGCACGGCATGGGTTTACAGGACTTATACGTTGCTGCCGAAGTATTAAAGATAGCTCGAGAAAAAAAGGTAGGCGTAGACCTGCCTATAGGTACATAGGGCTATCGGTTCGGAACTGGGTTCAGGCTTTCTCCTTGCGTGTGTTGATCTGTTTTTGACGCGGTAAATGCCGTTACCCATTCCAACGATAGGACAGTGATGGATCGGGTACATTGGTGTTTATGCAAAAGCTGGTTTGAAAAACCTGTGCCCACATTTCCCGCATTTAACAAGGAGTTGAACATGTTGCCTGAAACCATGAACGCCATCGAGATCACGCAAGCCGGTGGTCCTGAAGTACTGAAGCTCACCACGCGACCCGTGCCGAAACCGGGTGCCGGGCAGGTGCTGATCAAAGTGGCTTATGCCGGCATCAACCGGCACGACTGCGGCCAGCGCAAGCGCGGGTTCCCACCCAAGGGGGCGACCGATATTCCAGGACTGGAGGTGTCGGGCGACGTGGTAGCAGTGGGTGATGGCGTTACGCGCTACAAGCCCGGCGACAAAGTGTGCGCGCTGACCAACGGCGGCGGTTACGCCGAGTACTGCATCGCGTTGCAGGAGGTGACGTTCCCGATACCCGCCGCCTTCGACATGAAGCTCGCGGCGGGTTTGCCGGAAACGCTGATGACTGCGTGGATCAACGTGTTCATGATCGGCGGCCTGAAAGCCGGGCAATGGCTGCTGGTACACGGCGGTTCCAGCGGCGTGGGCAGCATCGCCATTCAGTTAGCGCGGCTGGTGGGTGCTAACGCGGTTGCGACGGTGGGCAATGCGGCTAAGCGCGAGTTTTGCCTGAAGATCGGCGCGCAGGCTGCCATCAACTACAAAGAGCAGGATTTCGTCGCCGAAGTGGCAAAGGCCACCCATGGCCACGGTGCGGATGTCATTCTCGACATGGCGGGTACGCAATACGCCAGGCGCAACCTCGAAGCGCTGGCGATGGATGGGCACATCGCACATTTGAGCGCGGGCGACGGCAGCGACTACGCCGTGCCGCTGGCCGCCATCATGGGCAAACGTGCGCGCGTGTCGGGCTCGCAGTTGCGCGCGTCATCGCTGCCGACAAAAGTGGAAATCGTGCGGCAACTCTATGAACGCGTCTGGCCACACCTGGGCGCCAAGGTCACGCCGTTTATCGACACCGTGTTACCGCTCGCCCGAGCCTGCGATGCGCATGCGCGCATGGAGGGCAGCGAGCACATCGGCAAGATTTTGCTGGATTGCGGTAAATAATTGTTTTTAAATATTTTTTAGGAATTTCTTTGCTGTGGCGTCAGGATTCATGGCCGATGGGATTGGCAGCACTGTGGTCAATATACTTACAGATCAACAGGTGGAGAACGCGCAATGCACAGACACGCAAAAACGCTCGCGGCAGTGATGGTTAGCACCTTTGCATGGCCGGCGGCACAAGCGCAGCCTATACAGTACCCGGCCAGACCGGTACGCATGGTGGTGCCGTTCACGCCAGGCGGCGGCGCCGATCTCGGTGCGCGGCAGATCGCGGCCAAGCTGACGGAACAGTTGGGACAACAATTCGTGATCGATAACCGCGGCGGCAGCGGCGGACTCCTCGGTATGAAAATTACCGCCGATGCTGCGGCCGATGGCTACACCCTGCTGTTTACCTCCGCCAGCTATGGGGCGGCGATCGCGTCCCACAAATCCGACGCCGCCTGGCTGAAGAGCCTTGCACCGGTGTTGGAAGTCGGAACCTCGCACTATGTGATCGCCGCCCATCCCTCGATGCCAGGCAACATCAAGGGTCTGCTCGACCTGGCGCGCGCCAAGCCCGGCCAACTTTCCTACGCCAGTTCCGGCATCGGCGGACTCAACCATCTGGCACCCGAATTACTGCTGTACATGAGCAAGGTCAAGATGCTGCACGTGCCCTACAAGGGCGTCGGCCCGGGGATGGTCGATCTGCTCGCGGGCCGCACGTCGATACTGATGACAACGCCGATTTCGCTGATACCGCACTTTCGTAGCGGCAAACTGCGCGCACTGGCCGTCACCGGCGCCACGCGCATGCCCGATCTGCCCGATGTCCCCATCGTTGCCGACACCGTGCCAGGCTACGTCGTCAACTCGTGGTATGCGGTGCTCGCTACCGGTGGCACGCCGCGCGCCATCGTTAATACGCTCAATACCGCGCTCAACAAGATCGTAAACGAGCGCGACCTGAAAAAAAGCTTCGAAAGCCAGGGCATAGACACAACCGGCGGAACACCAGAGCGGCTCGCTAAAGTGGTGCGCGACGATTACGAACGCTGGTCGATGGTGATGAAGAGCGCGGGCATTACGCTGGACTGAACCGGCGCATTCAGGCGCGGGACATTACGCGCAGCGGTTCCGACAAGCCAGAGTGACAAAAGCACAATCGCCGGAACCGCCGCGCGTTCCGATCTACGAATGACTCACCGGGTGCATCATGGACAACACAACGCTAACGCTGGCGAACTACATCACCGGTCTGACGTACGATCAACTATCGCCAGGCGCAGTACACGAGACAAAAAAGCGTCTGGTGGATGCAATGGCCTGCGCCATCGGCGGATTCCACAGCGCGCCCGCCGAAATCGCGCGCCGCATTGCCGGCAAGAATAGCGGCGAGCCGCCTGCGCGCGTCATCGGCACTGGCCAGCGCACGTCCATGGAAATGGCTGCTTTCGCCAACGCAGTGATGGTGCGCTATCTCGATTTCAACGACACCTACATTGCGAAAGGCTCCGGGCATCCGAGCGACATGACGCCGGCGATACTGGCGGTGGCCGATGCCCATCGTGCGAGCGGCAGGCAAACCCTGCTGGCGATTGTCGTCGCGTACGAGGTGTACGCCGCAATGGCGGACGTGATCGCGCTGCGCGATCTGGGTTGGGATCAGGGCGTATTCGCGGTGCTGGGCAGTGCCGCGGGCGCCGCGAAGTTATTGAATCTGAACGTGCAGCAAACCGGCGATGCACTGGCCATCGCGATCACGGCGAATATTGCGACGCGCCAGACGCGCGCCGGTGAGTTGTCGATGTGGAAAGGTGTCGCCACTGCCGCCGCCGCGCGCGCGGGCGTGAGTGCGGCGTTGCTGGCGGCGGAAGGCATGACCGGGCCAACCGCCGCGTTCGAGGGCAAGGACGGCATCTGGGAAAAAGTCACCGGCAAGTTTCAGCTTGGGCCTATGGGTACCATTGGTGGCGATGGTAGCAATAGCAAACCGTTCGGCATCGAGCGCACGAATCTCAAGTTTTTTCCGTCGGAATACCACTCTCAGGCGCCGCTGTGGATCGCGCTCGAACTGTGCAAGAAAACGGCGGTGGCCGACATCGAGGCCATCAACGTGCAGACATATTTTACCGCATGGAGCGAAATCGGCAGCGCGCCGGAAAAATGGAATCCGCAAACACGCGAGACCGCCGACCACAGCATGCCGTATTTGTTGGCGCTGGGGCTGATCGACGGACGCATCACCGCAAACAGTTTTGACATCGAGCGGCTGCATGACCCGGCGGTCAGGGATTTGATGAACCGTATCAAGATCGCCGAGAATACGGATTTCACCAGCCAGTTCCCCGGCAAGCTGATGACGCAGATCGAAGTCGTCACAAAAAGCGGCCAGCGCATCGTAGAGTCTGCGCAGTATCCCAAAGGCCACGCGAAGAATCCGATGTCGGACGATGATGTGAACAGCAAATTCAGCGCGGTGTGCGAAGGCTTGATGGATACGGCACGGCGCGATGCGTTGCTGAAAACGCTGTGGGGCATCGATCAGGTCGCTGATCTGAACGGTATGTTCGATTTGCTGGTGTTCACGTAGTGCAAGGATCAAGCGTGTGATCCAATAGGTGAGGAAATAATCATGGCGAATGAAGCTACCGCACGTCGCAAACTGCCCGGCAGCCTCGATGCCAACCGCACGCTCGCGACCTGGCTGTCGATCAACAAGGACGGCACCGTTGATATGCGTCCCGGCAAGATCGAAATCGGCCAGGGGATACTCACCGCACTGACACAGATCGTCGCCGATGAACTCGATGTCAAGCTCGAGCGTATCCGCGTTATCACTGCCGACACCGCGCAAAGTCCCAACGAAGGCGTAACGTCCGGCAGCCGTTCTATCGAGGAATCCGGCATGGCGTTTCGTTACGCCGCCGCCGAAGCGCGCGAGCTGTTGCTCGCGCGGGCGGGCGCGCGGCTGGGTGTTTCCATCGAACAACTCAGCGTGAACGACGGCACCATCACCTCGCGCAGTGGCGGCAACCTTACCTATTGGGACATCACCGACGAATCGCTGTTGCAACGCGAAGCCACGGCCGGGACCGCGCCCAAGCCATACACGCAGCACCAGTTCGTGGGCGGCAGCGCGCCGCGCGCGGATATTCCGCGCAAGGTGAGCGGCGTGCCGAGCTACGTGCAGGATCTGGATCTGCCGGGCATGCTTCATGGCCGCGTGGTGCGTCCGCCGAGCCTTGGCGCGCAATTGATCAGTGTCGATTTGGAAGACGTGCGTGCCATGCCCGGTGTGGTGGCTGTGCTGCGTGACGGCAGTTATTTGGGCGTGGTGGCCGCGCGTGAAGAGCAGGCGATACGCGCGCAGCGCCGGCTGGCACGCAATGCCACATGGCATGAAGTGGCGAAGCTACCGGAGTTCGATCCGCGCTATTTGCTGAAGCGCAATGCGAAGACTGAAGCCTTCGGTGAAAAAAGTGATCCGAACGCAGCCGCCAGCGGCGCAACACTCGAAGCGGAGTATTCACGCCATTTTCTCGCGCATGCGGCGCTAGCGCCGTCGTGTGCTGTGGCGGTGTGCAACGGCGGTAAATTTATCGTGTGGACGCATAGCCAAAATATTTATCCGCTGCGGGGCGAGATGGCGCCCATGCTGGGTGTGCCGCCGCAGGACATCGTGATTCATCACGCCGAAGGCGCGGGTTGTTATGGCCACAATGGCGCTGACGATGTGGCGGCCGATGCGGCCTTGCTCGCGCGTGCGGTGGCGGGCAGCCCGGTGCGCGTGCAGTGGATGCGCGACGAAGAATTCATGTGGGAGCCGTTCGGCTCGGCGATGGTAATGAAAGCGCGCGCAACGCTCGGCAAGGACGGCAGCGTCGCGTCATGGCACTTCGACATCTGGAGCCATGCCCACAGTTCACGTCCGGGGCGCGGGCCGGGCAGCAACCTGCTGCCGTCGTGGTATCTCGAAAAGCCGCTGGCTCGCGCGCAAGGGTTCGATCCGCCGCTGCCCGGCGGCGGCAGCCATCGCAACGGCATTCCGCTGTACGATTTTCCGAATCAGCGCATTGCCAATCATGTGGTTCCCGATCCGCCGATCCGCGTATCCACCATACGCGGGGTGGGCAGCCATGCCAATGTATTCGCGATTGAATCGTTCATGGATGAACTGGCATTTGCCGCGAACGTCGATCCGGTGGAATACCGCTTGCGGCATCTGAAGGATGCGCGCGCCCGCGCGGTGATCGAAAAAGTCGCGGCGATGGCAGGCTGGAAGCCTAATCAGAAAGGCGACGGTACACGCGGCAAGGGCATCGGTTTCGCCCGTTACAAAAACACCGCTGCCTACGTGGCGATCATGGCGGAAGTGGAACTGGTCGAAGACCTGCTTGTGCCGAAGCTGTGGTGCGCATTCGATGTGGGACAGGCGATACACGTCGATGGCGTCATCAATCAGATCGAAGGCGGCATCATTCAGGCGGTGAGCTTCACGCTGAAAGAGGCGGTGAAATACGACCGAGAGCGCGTCACGCAGCAAAGCTGGGAAGACTATCCGATTCTGTCGTTCACCGAAGTGCCCGAAGTGGAAGTGGCGTTGATTAACCATCCCGAGTTGTCGCCGGTGGGTGCGGGTGAGGGCACGCAGGGGCCGGTATCGGCGGCTATCGGCAACGCTTTGTTTAATGCGGCGGGCGTGCGCTTGCGCGATCTGCCGTTCACGCGCGACCGGCTGGTTGCCGCGATGTTGGAATAGTCGGAAATAAAAAAGGCGAGTCGGGCCGCACCGTGTCGCTCCCGGCGCTGGTCAATGCAGTATCGAACGCATTGGGTGTGAAACGCCGTGATATGCCGTTTACACCGCCGAAAGAGAATTGGCTCCGGTTATTTGAGCAGCGCGCCCCGGTTGACCAGCGGACGCAGGGCGGGTTGCGACTAGCGAACGCTTCATCTGCGGCGTGATTATTGACTCGATGGCAATGCACTACGCGCTACAATCGCTGCGGTGCTCGCTTTGTTTTAACCGGAATCGTTGAGTTGACTCCTGAAATCAGCCGCAACCGCTGGCTGCCGCTGCTCATCGCGGGCCTTGCAACCATAGGCCCGTTTACTATCGATACCTACCTGCCGTCGTTCCCGGCGATAGCGGCGGAGATGGGCACTACCGAAGTGCTGGTGCAGCAAACCCTCACCGCGTATCTGATTCCATTCGCGCTGATGATGTTGTTTCACGGCGCGATTTCGGATGCGTTTGGGCGGCGGCCGGTGATTCTTGTCGGCGTCGGTGGCTTTGTGCTGGCGTCCATCGGTTGTGCGTTGGCAACGAACATGACCCTGTTACTGATCTGTCGCGCGATGCAGGGGTTGGTGGCGGGTGCAGGCACGTCGTTGAGCCGAGCGGTGGTGCGTGATGCGTATCAGGGGGTGGAGGCGCAGCGGCAGATGTCGCGGGTGATGCTGATTTTTTCCATTGCACCGGCGATTGCGCCCATCATCGGCGGCTGGTTGGAAACCTGGTTCGGCTGGCGCGCGAATTTTTGGTTTCTCGCGCTGTTTGGCACGGTGTTGCTGGTGGCGTGTTATCGCTATCTGCCGGAAACCCATCCGGCGTCCGCGCGCCAGCGCTTCGCGCCTGCACCCTTGTTGGCGGCGTACCGGCTGGTGGCGCTCAATCCGCGGTTTCTGTTATTGGCGGGCGTCAGTTCGCTGAGTTTTGCGGGATTTTTTCTGTACGTATTGTCGGCGCCCGCTTTTATTTATCGCCACCTGGGCCTCACGCAACATGATTTTGCCTGGCTGTTCATGGCCGGCGTGATGGGCATGATGCTCGGCGCGTACATTTCCGGCAGGATTGCGGGCAAGCTAACGCCCCGACGCACAGTGTGGCTGTCGTTCATCATCATGTTCGTCGGTGCTGCGTATAACAATTTGTTTTATATATGGTTTTCGCCGCAGCTCCCGTGGTCAGTGGTGCACCAGGTGATTGTTGCCACAGGCATGGCGATGGCGATGCCGTCGCTGACATTGATGTTGCTGGACTTATTTCCGCACAATCGCGGCATGGCGGCGTCATTGCAAAGCTGCGTGCAGTCGATGGTGGCAGGGTTTGTTGCTGCCATCGCGTCGCCGTTATTTTCCGGGTCCGCGGCAATGCTTGCCTTTGGTGCGATACTGTTTGTGATTGTCGCGCTGGGTTTTTGGCTGGCGTATCTGTCACTGAAGGCGCATTCATGAGCGAACTATCAAGTTGGCGCGAAGAAAAACAGGCAGCCTATCTCTACCATGTGGTAGCTGAGGTCGAGGCGGGAACGCCGCGCGCGTCGTTGTTCACGGAACTGGCGGGCGAAGCGGAAAAGCAGGCAGCTATCTGGGCGAGGCTCGCGCATGAGGCGGGCCAGCCCGCACCGACGCAGTACGCGCCGGACACGCGCACCCGCGTGGTGGCAGCGCTGCTGCGGCGCTTCGGTGCGCGGCCGTTGCGCACGGTGCTGTCGGCGATGAAAGTACGTGGCATGTCGCTGTACACCCATCCGATACAGGGGCATGTTTCGCAAGAGCCCGGCAGTGAAATGGGCAAGCGCCACCGCGGCATGGGCAGCGGCGGCAATTTGCGTGCGGCCGTGTTTGGTGTCAACGACGGATTGATTTCCAATGCGAGCCTGATTATGGGCATGGCTGGTGCCACATCCGATAATGCCTTGCTCCTGCTTTCCGGTGCGGCCGGACTGATCGCCGGTGCGTTTTCAATGGCGGCGGGCGAATACGTTTCGGTGCGTTCACAGCGCGAAATGTTTGAGTACCAGATCGGCCTCGAAAAAGAGGAGCTCGATCACTATCCCGAAGAAGAAGCCGAGGAACTGGCGCTGATTTACCAGGCACGCGGCCTGCCGCGCGACGATGCGGTGCGGCTCGCGACACAACTGACGGCGGATCCGGCGCAGGCGCTCGACACACTGGCGCGCGAGGAATTGGGGCTGAACCCGGACGACCTCGGTTCACCGTGGGGTGCGGCGTTGTTTTCGTTCTCCGCATTTGCCCTCGGCGCGTCGATTCCGCTGCTGCCGTTCCTGTTTGCCAGCGGCGCGAAGAGCATGGCGATCGCTATTACGCTGACCGCGCTTGCATTATTTGGCGTGGGGGCGACGCTGTCGCTGTTTACCGGACGCAACGCATGGTGGAGCGGCGCGCGCATGCTGGCGATCGGCTGCGCAGCAGGCGCGGTGACGTATATGATTGGAAAACTGCTGGGGGTGACCTTGGGGTAAAGCGTTGTTAGGTTTTACGCGTTATGCCTGCTAGCACTGTTCCCACGGCAGCCCGTCATGCCGCCAGCCGGTTTTGTCGTTGCGGTGGTGGTTTTCGTCCAGCTCGCCTTCAAAGCCGTGCAGCACGTTGTACACCTGCGTGAAACCGGCTTCTTCGAGCGCGTGGGCAGCATCTGTCGAACGGTTACCGCTGCGGCAGATCAGCACGATGGGGCGATCCACACTGGCGGCCTTTTTGACGTGCGGCACAAACTGCGGATTGATTTCCCAGTTCGGGCCGTCGTTCCACGCCACGAGTATCGCGCCCACCGGATGGCCGACGAACAGATATTCCATCTCGCTGCGGCAATCGATAAAAATCGCGTTAGGGTTTTGTTTCAGAAACTCGTAGGCTGCTTTGGGTTCCAGATGTTGCATCGCGGTGATCTTGGTAGGCCGAAAAGACCATTATAGTCCGCCTCGCGGGAAATCAACCAGCGCATGATAAAATTCCGCTTTCTTAACAAGAACTTGCCGGCAGTGATCGCGCGTGCGCGATACCCGCTTATTTCATGACTTCATCACGCTTTACCGCTATCGAATCTGCGCTTCGGCAACGTATCCTCGTGCTCGACGGCGCGATGGGCACCATGATCCAGCGCTACAAACTGGACGAAAAAGCCTATCGTGGTGAACGCTTCGCGGATTTCGCGCATGACGTGAAAGGCAATAACGAACTGCTGACACTGACGCAGCCGCAGATCATTCAGGAAATTCACGAGCAATACCTTGCGGCGGGCTCCGATATTATCGAGACCAACACCTTCGGCTCGCAGCGCATCGCGCAAGCGGATTACCACATGGCGTCACTGGCCTTCGAAATGAATGTGGCTGCCGCGCGCCTCGCCAAAGCGGCTTGCGCGAAGTACTCCACGCCGGAAGCGCCGCGTTTCGCCGCGGGCGCATTTGGACCGACGCCGAAGACCGCATCCATCTCGCCGGATGTGAATGATGCGGGTGCACGCAATGTCACATTCGACGAACTGGTGGTGGCGTATCTCGAACAGGCACGCGCACTGCATGAAGGCGGTGTGGATTTGTTTCTGGTCGAAACCATATTCGACACGCTGAACGCCAAGGCGGCGCTGTTCGCCATTGACCAGTTTTTCGAGGAAAGCGGTGAGCGTTATCCGGTGATGATTTCCGGCACGGTGACCGACGCTTCGGGACGCATTCTGTCGGGGCAAACCGTCGAGGCCTTCTGGAACTCGGTGCGGCATGCCAAGCCAATCACCATCGGCCTGAATTGCGCGCTCGGCGCCGCGTTGATGCGTCCGTACATTGCCGAGTTGTCGAAAATTTGCGATGCACCGATTTGCGTGTATCCGAATGCGGGCCTGCCCAATCCGATGAGCGACACCGGTTTCGATGAAACACCCAGGATCACTTCGGGGTTGCTGCAAGAATTCGCAGAAGCGGGTTTTGTCAATGTTGCCGGCGGTTGCTGCGGCACCACGCCCGATCATATCCGCGCGATTGCGCAGGCCGTGAAAACGCTGCCGCCGCGGGTAGTGCCGCAGGGCGATCACAAATTGCGCTTGTCGGGACTGGAGCCGGCCAACATTGACGAGACCTCGCTGTTCGTTAACGTCGGCGAGCGTACCAACGTGACGGGATCCAAGGCCTTTGCGCGCCTGATTTTGAACGAGCAATACGACGAAGCGCTGGCGGTGGCGCGGCAGCAGGTCGAAAACGGCGCGCAGGTTATCGACATCAACATGGATGAGGCGATGCTGGACTCGAAAGCGGCGATGGCGCGCTTTTTGAATCTGCTCGCCGGCGAGCCGGACATATCTCGCGTGCCGGTGATGATCGATTCCTCGAAATGGGAAGTGATCGAGGCGGGGTTGAAGTGCGTGCAGGGCAAGGCCGTCGTCAATTCGATCAGCATGAAAGAAGGCGAGACCGAGTTTCTGCGACAGGCGCGGCTGTGCAAACGTTACGGCGCGGCGGTGATCGTGATGGCGTTCGATGAACAAGGACAAGCGGATACCTTCAAGCGTAAAACGGAAATTTGCAAGCGCGCCTATGACCTGCTCACGCAAAAAGTGGGCTTCGCACCCGAAGATATTATTTTCGATCCGAACATTTTCGCCATCGCTACCGGCATCGAGGAACACAATAATTACGCGGTGGATTTTATCGAGGCCACACGCTGGATCCGCCAGAATCTTCCTTATGCCAAGGTCAGCGGCGGCGTGTCGAATGTGAGTTTTTCGTTCCGCGGCAACGACCCGGCGCGTGAAGCGATTCACACGGTGTTCCTGTATCACGCGATCAAAGCGGGCATGACCATGGGCATCGTCAACGCCGGCATGGTGGGCGTGTATGACGACCTCGCGCCCGAATTGCGCGAACATGTCGAAGACGTGGTGCTCAATCGTCGTCCGGATGCCACCGAGCGCATGATCGAATTTGCCGCCACGCTCAAAGCGGGCGCAGCAAAAGAAGAACAAACGCTGGAATGGCGCGAGGCACCGGTGGAGAAGCGTCTCGCGCATGCGCTGGTACACGGCATCACGCAATGGATTATCGAGGACACCGAAGAAATGCGCGCCAAGTTGGCCGGGGCGGGCGGGCGTCCGATACAGGTGATCGAAGGGCCGCTGATGGACGGCATGAATATCGTCGGCGATCTGTTTGGTGCGGGCAAAATGTTCTTGCCGCAAGTGGTCAAGTCTGCACGGGTCATGAAACAAGCGGTGGCCCACCTCATTCCGTTTATCGAGGAAGAAAAAGCGCGGCTGGCCGGCGAATCAGGTGAGGCAGCGAAACCCAAAGGCAAGATCGTGATTGCCACGGTAAAGGGCGACGTGCACGACATCGGCAAGAATATCGTAGCGGTCGTGCTCCAGTGCAACAACTACGAAGTCGTCAACATGGGCGTGATGGTGCCGTGCCAGAAAATTCTGGATACCGCGATTACCGAGAAGGTGGACATCATCGGGTTGTCGGGATTGATCACGCCTTCGCTCGAAGAAATGGGCAATGTCGCGCGCGAAATGCAGCGGCAGGGCTTCACCATGCCGTTGTTGATTGGCGGCGCCACCACGTCGCGCACGCATACGGCGGTGAAAATCGCGCCGGGCTACACCAATGGCCCGACGGTATGGGTGCCGGACGCTTCACGCAGCGTCACCGTGTGCAGCAGCTTGCTGGCGGAGGACGAAGTGGTGCGCCGCAAGTATCTGGATGAGCTGAACACCGACTATGAAAAAGTCCGTGCACAGCACGCCAACAAAAAAGGCCCGGAGCTGATCACACTGGCCGAAGCACGCGCCAATCGCTTCAAGACTGATTGGAAAAAGCACGCGCCGGTTGCGCCTGCCTTTCCAGGCATTAAGCTGCTTAGAAATTACGATCTCGCAGAGATTGCAGAGTACATCGACTGGGGGCCGTACTTCCAGACGTGGGATTTAGCCGGTTCCTATCCGAAAATACTTGAGGATGACGTGGTGGGTGTGGAAGCGAAAAAAGTGCTTGCCGATGCCAAGGCGATGCTCAAAAAAATCATTGAAGGCAAATGGCTGCAAGCGCACGGCGTGATGGGGCTCTTCCCCGCGAACAGCGTGAATGACGGCGAAGACATCGAAATTTATGGCGATGAAAAACGCGACAAGCCCGTCATGACCTGGCACAACCTGCGCCAGCAGAACCGGAAGCCCACAGGCAATCCCAACTTGTGTCTCGGCGATTTTGTGGCGCCGAAAGACGGTGGTGTAAAAGACTACGTGGGCGCGTTTGCCGTTACCGCGGGTTTTGGTATCGACAAAAAACTCGCTGAGTTCGAAAAAAATCACGACGATTACAGCAGCATCCTGTTGAAAGCGCTCGCCGACCGGCTGGCGGAGGCATTCGCAGAATTGCTGCACAAGCGCGTGCGGCGCGAGTTCTGGGGCTACGCCAAGGACGAGGCGCTCGACAATGATGCGATGATCGCGGAAAAGTATCGCGGTATCCGCCCCGCGCCCGGTTATCCGGCGTGTCCGGATCACACGGAGAAGGGCGCGCTGTTCGAGTTGCTCGATGCCAAACGCGCGGGCATCACACTCACCGAAAGTTTTGCGATGTGGCCGGCATCATCGGTGAGCGGCTTTTATCTGGCGCATCCTCAGGCGCAGTATTTCGCTGTTGGCAAAATCGCCAAGGATCAGGTCGAAGATTACGTACGGCGCAAAAACATGTCGCTGGATGACGCCGAGCGCTGGCTTGCACCGGCGTTGGGATATGAGCGCTGACCGCATCGGCTCCGCGTTTAGTGATGCTGAACTCGCGCAGTTCAACAGCGACGGTTACCTCATTGTACGAGGGCTCGCGCCCGCCGACGTCGTGGCACGCATGCGCGAGGTTGCGCTAACGCATCTGGCGGAACCCCGCTTGCCGGTCGAGTATGAAGCAGATACGCAGTATCCCGGCGCGCCGGCATCGCTAAGCGCACCCGGCGGACGTACCGTGCGGCGGCTGTTGCAGGCCTACGCGCGCGATGTCGTGTTCCGCGATTGGGCGGTGTCGCCGCTGATTGCCGTGCGATTGCAGCAACTACTCGATGCGCGCGTGGAGCTATCGCAGGCGCATCACAATTGCATTATGACCAAACACCCGGCCTACAGCAGCGTTACGAACTGGCATCGTGATATACGCTACTGGTCGTTTGACAAGCCGGCGCTGGTATCGGTGTGGCTCGCGCTGGGACAAGAGCATTCTAAAAACGGCTGCCTGCTGCTGTTGCCCGGTTCGCATCGCATGGAATTTCGCGCCGATCAATTGGATGCGGCGCAGTTCCTGCGAACCGATCTTGAGGACAACCAAGCATTGCTGCGAACGCAGATTGCCGCCGAGTTGCAGGCGGGAGATGTGTTGTTTTTTCATTGCAGGCTGTTTCACGCCGCCGGTCACAACCAGACTACGGATACCAAGCTGTCTGTGGTGCACACGTATCATGCGTCGGACAACCATCCGTTGCCGGGTACGCGCTCGGCGACAGTGCCCGATGTGCCGCTACGCGGAAAATAATTATAAGTATTTGTTTTTAAATGATTATTTTTAGATAAAAAATGTAAGGAAAAGCTGCATCCAAAGACCAAAGCAATGGGTAGTATGGGAAGGCAGGATTTTTTACTTCATCAACGGAAAGGGAGTGGACGATGAAACTTCACCGCAAATTGGCTGTAAGCGCCGCCGTAGCGGGCGTCATTGCTGCGGGAGCATTGATGGCGCAAGCGACTATTGGGCCGAAAGACGTGGCATTCCCAACGGGTTTCGAGAAGTGGGAGATGTACCAGCAGTTGAATCGGCACGACGTGAAGCAATACCGCGAACTGTATGCCAAACCCGAAGTGGTGAAGGCGGTGCGCGAAGGCAAGCCGATACCCAATGGCACAGTGCTGGCGATCGCGATTTTTTCCGCGCAGCTTGATGCGGATGGCAAACCGACGCGCGATGCCAAAGGTAATTTCATCAAAGGCAAGCCAGCAGGCGTTACTGTAATGGAAAAACGCGCGGGCTGGGGCGCATCGGTGCCGGCGGCCTGGCGCAACGGCGATTGGCAGTATGCCGCCTACACGGCAGACGGCAAGCCCAACGAAAAAGCCAATGCCAATACCAAGGCGTGCTTCGAATGCCATCTGCCGCATGCGAAACAGGATTTCGTGATTTCGCTTGCCGGGCTGGCAGGCACAGCTGGAGGTGCGGCGCAGCGGCCGTCCGGTCCTGGCTCTGTGGCCATTGCCGAGTTTCTATTTGGCCCGGAAAAAGTTTCCGTGAAAGCCGGGCAGACGATTACCTGGACCAACATCGACGACTCACCGCATCAGGTCACAGTGCAGGGCGCCACCACGCTGCGCACGCCGGTGGTGCTTAAAGGGCAAAGTACGGCATTGCAATTCACCGAAGAAGGCACCTACGGCTACATCTGTGGTCTGCATCCGGGGATGAAAGGCGAAATCGTCGTTACAAAATAACCCGCGCGCTGCAAACTCAAAACGCAAGCCTTTGTGCTTGCGTTTTGTTTTTGGGAGTTCTTGCTATTGATGTTTCCATAATTCGTTACAAACTAAATCCGTTCGGGCTGAGCTTGTCGAAGCCCTCTCTCGTAGCCACGCCCTTCGACAAGCTTCAGCCCGAACGGTGTAATGTATTTTGGAAACATCAATAATTCATCATTTGCGTGGCGTGCTGCTACTCCACGCGGATGTTGGCGGCCTGAATCACTTTCGCGTAGCGTTCCACTTCGTTCCGGAAAAACGCGGCAAATTCCTGCGGCGTGCTACCCACCGGTTCAGCCCCTTCTCTGGCCATGAATTCGCGCACATCCGGAAACTTGATGGCGGCTGCGATTTCCAGGCTGATTTTGTTGACGATAGCCGCCGGCGTTGCCGCAGGCGCGAATACTGCATACCAGTTGCTTGACTCGAAGCCCGGATAGAACGTGATCAACGCCGGCGCGTTGGGCATCAGAGGTGATGGCTTTGCCGTGGTGACGGCCAGCGCCTTGATCTTGCCGGAGCGCAGGTGCGGCAATGATGTCAGCGCGCCGGCAAAACTGAAATCCACTTCGCCGCTCATCAGCGCAATCGTCGCCGGGCCGGAGCCTTTGTAGGGAATATGCGTTGCCTGGATGCCGGCCCGCTGTTTGAACATTTCGAGCGCCAGATGATTGGCACTGCCGTTGCCGCCCGATGCGGCGTTCATTTTTCCGGCCTGTTTTTTCGCCAGAGCAATGAACGCCTGCACCGATGTGGCGGGCACGCTGGAATGCACCACCAGAAACTGCGCTGCCGACGAAATCTGGCCCACCGGCGCCAGATCCTTCAGCAAGTCAAACGAGAGATTCTTGTTGAGGGTGTAGGCGCCCGCGAGTGTTGATGCCGCGCACAGCAGCGTGTAACCGTCGGCAGGCGATTTCACCACGTATTCCGTGCCGATCATGCTGGCGGCGCCAGTGCGATTTTCGATTACGAATGTTTGCCCCATGCTCTCCTGGAATTTCTTGCCCAGCAGCCGCGCCTGCGGATCGGTGCCGCCGCCCGGCGCTACGGGCACGACGATGCGCACCGCCTTGGTGGGATAGGCAGGACTATTTTGCGCCAGCGCAGTTATCGGTAGCGCCAGTGCCGCGATGGTAGCTGCCATCATGCCGTCAACGAGTCTTAGTCTCATATTGCATGCTCCCGGTTGCTTACGATGATTCCAGCCTAACTACCGATGTCTCCACCGTCGGCTTTGGTGATGGCGACCACCGAAGGCCGCGGCGGCATATCTGCCCTGAAATCCGGCCAGCGTGTTGATGGCTTATCGAAGGTGGAGCCTTTTTCGTCCGCCGGATGCTGAATCGACAGAAACAGTGTTTTGCCGTCGGGTGTGAATGCTGGACCGCAGATTTCCGCGCCGCGCGGCGCCGAGAAAAAATTGCGCGTGATGCCGCGTTTCGGCCCACTGGTTTCGGCAGCGTAAACGCTGTCGGCGAATCCCGCCCAGTCATCCTGTCCGTCGGTCGCAATCCAGATGCGGCCTTTCGGATCAAAAGCCACATTGTCGGGCGCGGCGATCCAGCCGTTGGCCGACACTGCGCCGTCACCGTTGCCATAGCGCGCGCCGTGTTCAGGGTTTTTCGGGTCGCCGCCCATGATGAAAAATTCCCACGTGCAATGGGTGGCGGTGTGATCGGGCTTGCCATCCGCCAATGGCGGGATGATTTCAATGATATGACCGTACTTGTTCGGCCCGCGCGGGTTGGCGGAATTCACCTGATCCGGCGTGCGCTGCTCATTGAAGGTGCATACGACGTAAACGTGGCCGGTATCAGGGTGCGCTTCCACGTCTTCCGGCCGATCCATCGGTGTGGCGCCCAGCAGATCCGCGGCGCGGCGCAATTCGATCATCACATCGCCCTGATTCTCAAAGCCGTTGGCTTTGGTGAGCGGTCCTTGCCCAAATACGATCGGCAGCCACTGCATTTTGCCGCCTGCATCGAAGCGCGCAACATGCAGTGTACCGTTGTCGAGCAGATCGCGATTCGCCGCAGGTGTGCCGGTGTTGTACGCGTCGCGCGTGACGAATTTGTAAACGTATTCGCGGCGCTCATCGTCGCCGGAGTACACCGCGACGCGCCCGTCATGGCTGACCGCCGTGGTGGCGCACTCGTGCTTGCAGCGGCCCAGCGCAGTGCGTTTTACCGGCATGGATTTTGGATCGTAGGGATCAATTTCAACGACCCAACCGAAGCGGTTGGGCTCGTTGGGTTCTCGATTGAGATTGAATCGCGTGAAATACTTGCCCCACACGTAACGCCCACGGCCATTGATACCGTAGCGTTTCCATGCTGCCGCCTCGCGCCCTTTGGTTGCGTCGCCGGCGAAATAGTTGTGCAGGTTCTCCTCGGCGGTGAGCACCGTGCCCCACGGCGTGGTTCCGCCCGAGCAGTTGTTGAGCGTGCCGATGATCCACGTGCCGGAAACGTCGGCGCGGGTGGCCATGCGCGGGTTGCCCGCTGCCGGTCCGGACACACGCATCACGGCGCTACGCGCGGAAATGCGGCGGTTATAGGCGCTGTTCTGATGGATGCGCCACGTTCCTCCTGATTTTTCGATTTCCACGATGGAATGTCCTTGCGAGGCCATTTCGGTTTCGCATTGCTCGCGTGTCATCAGCGCCATATGGTTTTGCGGGGTCATGCCGGGCCACGAGAGATGAGGTGTGTTGCGCTCGTGATTAACGCATAGCAATCCACGCTGTGAGTTTCGCGAGCCGTGCGGCAGCGGCATGAATGCGATGAAATCATTGTCCATGCCGAACTGGCGTTCCTGTTCTTCGGCGGTCTGTTGACCCGGACGAAATGCCGGCGCATCTGCTTGCAGCGGGTCGCCCCAGCGAATCAGCGTGCTTACGTTGTAGCCGGGCGCAACGTGATGGGTTTCGTCGAGAAATCGCCCGGACTCGGCAAAGGTCAGCGAGGTTAACGACGGCGCGGTGCCGCTACCCTGCGACACCGGCGCGGCGCAACCGAACAGGCCATAGACGCCCGCCGCCGCCATGCCTGCGAGGGCATCGCGCCTCGACATACGCATTTGCATCAACTGTGAAATAGTGACTGCTGCGGATTCGTTGGAGACGGTATCGTCCGAATCTTCGATCTGGCTAGGCTCTTGCATCGTGCTGCCTCCATGAGTGAAACACGAAAAATTGCAGCTTAATGGAATAAACGAAAGCGTTACAATGTTTAGTGTAAGGATCAGGCAAAAAATGATACCAATCAAGTGGAACTGCCCGGTCGTGAAGCGGCTGGCGTCACGATGATGACTATGCAACAGGATTTTGACGGAAAATGAAACGCATTCTCGTGCTTTTCCCCAAGGATTGGGACCGTGACGAACTCGAACAGCCGCGTTATCGCGCGCGCTACGAATTCCATTACGAAGGCTTCGATCTTTTCAAATTTCCGGAAAACGCGCGCCTGATCACCTTTAACGTCTGGCGCTATGTTGACAAGCTGGTCAAAAAATATCGCGGCCGTATTGATGGCGTGATCAGCAACAACGAGCAATTCGGCGCGCTGATCGCCGCGGTGGTGGCGCAGCGCCTCGGTTTGCCGGGCACCGATCCGGCGGTGATCATCGCCGCCCAGCACAAATATTATGCGCGCTGCCTGCAACAAAAAATCGCGCCTGATGCCACGCCGCGCTTTTCGGTGTTTCCCTATCAACTGGCGTCCGCTGCGGATGTGGGGCTGTCATTTCCGCTCTATGTGAAACCGGTCAAGGCAACCTATTCGGTGCTGGCGCGCCGCGTGGAGAGCTTTGCGGCGCTGCAAAAGCATCTGCGCTTTAACCCGCTGGAAACGCTGATCCTGCACAAACTGGTTACGCCGTTTAACGATTTGATGGCGCGCTTTACGCCATTCACCATCGATGCGCATCACTTGATCGGCGAGGAAATCATGACCGGCGTGCAGGTCAATCTCGATGGCTATCTGCATAACGGCAAGATCACCATACTTGGCATCGTCGATGAAGTAATGTATCCGGGCACGCAGGCTTTCGCGCGTTTTGAGTATCCCTCGCGTTTGCCCGCTGACGTGCTGGCGCGCATGAAGGCGCTGGCCGTTAAATTATTCACCGGCATCGATTATGGCTACGGATTTTTCAATGTGGAGTTGATCTACCAGCCGGACACTGGACGCATACAGATCATCGAAATCAATCCGCGCATGGCATCGCAGATCGTCAATCTGTACCGGCGGGTGGATGGCTACGACCCGTATGACGTCTTGATTGATCTCGCCCTGGGTGTGGCGCCGCGCGTCACCGTGGGCGAGGGCGCGTTCGGGGCAGCGGCGAGTTTTGTGTTCCGCCGCTTCGATGGGCGTGAAGTCACGCGCGCGCCAGGGCGCGCGCAGATCGAGGCGGTGCATCAGCGTTATCCCGATGCGCGGCTGATGCTTTATTTGAAGCGCGGCGCGAGCCTCGCGCGCGAAATGAAATGGCTCGGCAGCTATCGCTACGCCGTGCTGAATCTCGGCGGCGCCAGTCCCGAAGACCTGCATCAACGTTACGACGATATCCGCCGCGAACTTTCTTTCGACTGATGGGGCGGCTGTAATGGCATGACCGGGTGAGCGATTTAACGGATTCACCGATTTGCGTTATTCTCGCGCGATCATGCACATTCACATTCTGGGTATTTGCGGCACCTTCATGGGCGGCATCGCGGCGATTGCGCGTGCGGCCGGACACAAAGTTACAGGGTGCGATGCCAACGTGTATCCGCCGATGAGCACGCAACTGTCGGCGCAGGGGATCGAGCTCATCGAGGGGTTTTCGGCTGATCAGATCAAGCTCGAACCGGATTTGTTTGTTGCGGGCAACGTGGTTGCGAGGGGCAATCCGCTGATGGAAGCAATCCTGAATCGCGGCTTGCCTTATACGTCTGGTCCGCAGTGGCTGTCGGAAATCGTGCTGCGCGATAAATGGGTGCTCGCAGTGGCCGGCACGCACGGCAAAACTACTACCACCTCGATGCTGGCGTGGATGCTCGAACATGGCGGCCTGTCGCCGGGGTTTCTGGTGGGCGGCGTGCCGGAAAACTTCGGCATCTCGGCGCGATTGTCAGACACGCCGTTCTTCGTGATCGAAGCCGACGAATACGACACGGCGTTTTTCGACAAGCGCTCCAAGTTCGTGCATTACCATCCGCGCACGGCGATTCTGAACAACCTTGAATTCGACCACGCGGATATTTTTGCCGACCTCGCTGCGATTGAAACGCAGTTTCATCACCTGGTGCGCACCGTGCCCGGTAACGGTTTGATTGTCAGCAACGGCGGCGATGCGAATCTGGCGCGTGTGCTTGAGCGCGGTTGCTGGACGCCCATTGAGCGTTTCGCGGGGGCTGGTGCAGCGGACGGCTGGCAGGCGGGCGCGCGTTATCCGGATGGATTCGATGTGTTGTTTAACGGCACGATGCAAGGCCGGCTGCGATGGGATCTGCTCGGCGAGCACAATGTGGCAAATGGTTTGGCCGCGGTCGCTGCCGCACGCCACGCCGGCGTGCCTGCCAAGGTGGCTATCGACGCCATGGCGACGTTTAAAAACGTGAAACGCCGCATGGAAACCAAAGGTGTTGCGGGCGGTGTCACGGTTTACGACGATTTTGCGCATCACCCCACCGCGATTGCCACCACCATCGCCGGTCTGCGCGCGAAAATCGGCGGTGCGCGGCTGATCGCCGTACTCGAGCCGCGCTCCAACACCATGAAGCAGGGCGCGCTCAAAGACCAGCTTGCAGGCAGTCTTGCCGATGCGGATGCGGTGTTTTGCTACAGTGCCGGGCTGGAGTGGGATGCCGCGGCAGTGCTGGCGCCGCTGGCAGCCAAAGCCGCTGTACATGATGAATTTGATGCGTTGCTGACAGGCATTGCCGCTGCGGTTCGCGCAGGTGATCATGTGCTGATCATGAGCAACGGCGGCTTCAACGGCATACACGGCAAGTTGCTGAAAAAGCTCGCGCGGTAAAAATAACATTTTTAGGGGGAGCGATGAATCGACGAAAACAGATGGTGCGCGCTGCAGCGATATTCGCATGCTTGATATTGGCGTCCTGCACGCAAACGCAGGAAAGCGCGCAGTCCTTGCTGGCGCGCGGCGACTATCTCGTCAACGGCATCATGACCTGCAATCACTGTCACACGCCGAAAGACAAGGCGGGTAACCCGGTGATAGCGCGGCAGTTTTCGGGCGGCGTGCAGCGCTTTGACGAGGTGACGTTCACCGCGACCGGCTCCAACATTACCCAGGATGCGCAGACCGGCATCGGCCAATGGAGCGACGCCGATATCAGACGCTCAATGATCGACGGCGTGCGGCCCAACGGCAGCAAGCTGGCTTTTGTGATGCCGTATCCACTCTACAAAGTGCTAACGCCGCGTGATCTCGATGCCGTGGTCGCCTATATGCGTACAGTTACGCCTATCAATGCCAAGGTGGCGCCGCCGCTGTATAAATCGGAACAAATTACGTATACCTATCCCGGCGCCGACAAGC
>JBEBHE010000502.1:0-2002 GCA_040081205.1 Burkholderiales bacterium
CGGAAACGGTGGCCTATTTCGGCGGAGATGTGGTGGCGCTGGGGCTCGCACGTATCGAGGCCCATTACTTCACGCACGATATTTTTCTGCCGATCAATTCGCTGCTCGACCGTGTAAACCGCATACGCGACATTCCCGGCGTGATCGTGCAGGGACGCTATGATGCGGTGTGCCCGATCATCAGCGCCGATGACCTGCATCACGCGTGGCCAGAGGCCGAATATCATATCGTTGCCGACGCGGGTCACGCCGCATGGGAACCGGGCATTTGCAAACAACTCGTCGCCGCCTGCGAAAAATTCAAATTCAACAAAATCGACTAAGGAGCCGCCATTGAAACTCGTCACGTTTTCCGAATCCGCACGCAAGCCCTCCAAAACCGGCGTCATCGGCGCCGACGGCGGGGTGATCGACATTGCGCGCGCCGCCAAAGCCGCGCGTGTGGCGCTGCCGTTCGACGCGAACTGCATGATTTCGCTGGTGTCATCCGGCAAAAAAGGTCTGGCGGCCATTAACAAAGCCGTAGCCAAAGTCAAAACCAGCCATTACAAGATGTCGAAAGTAAAACTGCACGCGCCGATTCCGCGTCCGCGCAAGAATGTGTTCTGTGTCGGCTGGAATTATCTCGACCATTTCAACGAAGGCGCCAAAGCGCGTCCGCATGTGCAGGAAATGCCTGCGCATCCGGCGTTTTTCAGCAAGCAGCCGCTGACGGTGAATGCGCCTTTTGGCAATGTGCCCGCGCACGGTGGCGTCACTGAAAAGCTCGACTGGGAAGTGGAACTTGCCATGATCATCGGCCAGGGCGGCACCAACATCAAAGAGGCCAACGCGATGAAACACGTGTTTGGCTACACCGTCGCCAACGACGTGTCCGCGCGCGAAGTGCAGCGCCATCACGGCCAGCAATGGTTTCGCGGCAAGAGTCTCGACGGCCATCTGCCGATGGGGCCGTGGATCGTTACCGCCGGTGATGTGCGCGACCCGAATAACCTCAACCTGCAATGCCGCGTCAACGGCGTGGTGAAGCAGGATTCCAACACCCGGCATCTTTATTTCAAGCTGCCGCGCATCATCGCCGAACTGTCGGCAGGCATTACGCTCGAAGCGGGCGACATCATCCTCACCGGCACGCCTTCGGGCGTAGGCCACGCGCGCACGCCGCCGGAGTTCATGAAGCCCGGCGACATCATGGAAACCGAAGTCGAAGGCGTTGGCCTGCTGCGCAACAAAATAGTGCGTTAGTTGTACGTTCGGCATCTGCAGCGCGTTTCCGGTGGACGGCACGATTTTCCCGGCGGTATACTGACAGCGGAGTCAAACTGGGGTTAACGAGGGTAACGGGCAACCACATTGCTCTACGCAGAGACGCTCAAGCTGGTGAGTCGGCTGCCGCAACGGCAGCCAGCGGCAACGTTACCTTCGCGTCTGGACGAACTCTTCGACAAGCTGCTCGCCTGCCACCATCGTGCCGACGCCACCCGCATCGAAGACACCATCTGGGATGCGTGGATGTATGACGACCACGAGGGCGCCGCGCTCGCGCTGGAGCGCGCCGCCGCCGACATTGCCGCGCGGCGCTATGACATCGCCGAAACCCGCCTGGCCATTCTGCTGCGCCGCCGTCCCGACTGGGCCGAGGCCTGGAACAAGCGCGCCACACTCTATTACGTGCTGGAACGCGATGACGAAAGCGTTGCCGCAATACACCGCACGCTCGAAATCGAACCGCGGCACTTTGGCGCGATGTGCGGTTTGGGAGAAATCCTGCACGCGCATGGTGAAGATGAAGCAGCTTGCCTCGCGTTCAGCCGGGCGCTGCGCGTGCATCCGCATCTGTCGGAAGTACGCGAGACCCTGCACGCGCTGCGCCACCCCGGCCGCTCGAATCACTGACAGCGGGCGCCCGGCGCACGTGCGGTGTATTATGCGAATGACGCGCTGTAGCGCAGTCTGACTATCGTAAAAATTCTTTTAAAAACATATACTTAAATAAATATAT
>JBEBHE010000018.1:0-27076 GCA_040081205.1 Burkholderiales bacterium
TTGTATTCCTCGGATTCAAGTTCGGTGCGGAATGAATCGTTCAGCCGGTTGATCATGTTGAACAGGCCGCACATCATCGACACCTCGACGATTTCAGCTTCGTTGCAATGTTTGCGCAGTTCGTTCCACACGCCGTCGTCGTATTTGGCGGTGTTGAGCGTCATCGCTTCCGACCAGGCCATCACCGCTTTTTCCTTGTCGGTGAACAGCGGGCTGGCGAGATAATCTTTCGCTTGCAGCGCATCGAATTCCGCGTCGGTAAGTCCCAGTGCTTGACCAAGCACCCGATTGTGTTGCGTTCAGTAATTGCAGTTGTTGACGGTGGAGGTTTTCAGGCACGACAGGTTACGCAGCCGCACATCGGATACCGCACCTGCCGTGGGCTGGCGCACGGCAGCCACCAGCGGCAAAAACCAGCGCGCCACCAGCGGGCTGTGCGACAAAATGCGTTGCAGGTTGGCAACACGGCCCAGCATTACGTTGCTGGCATCGAACAGGTCTTGGGTGGGGCCGGTGGCTTCTTCATCTGTAATACCGCGTAATCGCTGGGTCATTATGGTTTTCCCGTAGTTTGCTGATCGAGGGGGGATTATAGCTTTTCACCCTATTCACATTTTGGCGGGTGCGCTAAGATGGCTTTGGATTCAACTCAAACCGGGTGCCGAGCGATGATTATCCGCGACATACTCAATCTCAAAGGCAGCACTATTTTCAGCATTGCGCCGGACGGCCGCGTGGCAGACGCGGTGGCGACCATGGTGCAAAACGACATCGGTTCGCTGGTGGTGATGACCGCGGGCAAAATGACAGGCATGTTGACGTTTCGCGAGGTGTTGAAAGGGCTGGACGCGCAACGTGGCAACCTCGGCGACTTGCCGGTGCGTGACGTGATGGTGAAAGAACCGGTGACTTGTAATCCCGAGGATACGTCCGAGGCTTTGCGCGAACTGATGGCCGCGCAGCACGTGCGCTATGTGCCGGTACTGGACGGGGGGCAGTTGCTCGGTGTGATTTCGTTTCACGACATCGCCAAGTCGGTTATCAAGGAAGCCAGTTTTGAAAACCGTTTGCTGAAACGCTACATTAAAAATTGGCCCGAGGGCGAAGAGCCTTCCGCGAGCCGCTAGTACACATTCAGATACGTGTCATCCGGCGCAAAAAATGTCATACTAACAAAAGGTTAGTATAAAAACAGCGACGTAGTGATGGCGAGGCTTGAGACAAGATGCTGAGTTGGTTGAAAGGCGACAAGGTAGATCACCCCTTCGCGGATGCTAAACACGCGCAGAAGGTGATTGCTTCGTTTCCCGCCAATGACCCGTGGCAAACACTGGAAGACGCCAACTACTGGCTGGATTCCATCAACGCGGCGACGGGTTTCAAACTTAGCCGGCGCTTTGAGTTGCTGGACAGCCTGGATATCGCTACGCGCAAAGCGCAGAAGGCGCTGCTTGCCGCCTATCATGACTTGGGCGAAAACGACAAAATTCAGGAAAAGCGCATCTGGAAAACGATGGCCGATTTCTGGCGCGTCGCCGCTGCGGGTTATCTGGCGTGCGCGGCGCAGGCGCAGGACGTAAAAAATGTGACCAGCGATGTCCGTCCGCTACTGCCGGCGATGACGGCACGCGGTCTGCGCGCGCTGCGGCACCAGATGAAATGGATGCTGTTCCGCTACGGCATGGTGCGCCCGGAAACCTGGGCCGAGACGGCGCAATACGTGTCGCTCGCGGAGGCCGGCGGCTTTGCCGGAAAGCCGATTGACGTCTATCCGGCATCGCGTCCGAGTTCGGTCAACCACGAATTTTTGCGCCTGATGATGCTGTGGGCTTCGTCGCCGAGCGGATTGTCTCCGGTGGAGCAGGACATCGCGGAGCGGATGATCGCGCATCTGACGCCGAAGTTTCGTTATGAACTCAAACAGTGGGACGGTTGCGACTATTGCTTCGATCTGGATGGCTTGCGTCCGCCGCTGCGTTTGATGCGATCCACCCCGATATCGGCCGGCACGCGGTTTTTCGATGCCAGCGAAGCACGCCAGGCGGCGCAGGCGATGCTGTCGCTGGTCACCAGCACCGGCACCTTGCCGGCAGATCTGGCGTTGGGCACGAATGCCGACGCGGTGATCGTCGGCAAGGTATTAAAGCATTTACTGTTCAATTGGGCGAAAGACATGCCGCCGCGCGCGTCGGAGCGCCGCAAGACCGCGATGACGCTGAATGTGGTGCATGGCTATCAGAGCGTGCAGGGCGCTGTGGCGCCGGAGTTGAGCGAAGGGTTGGATTTCTCGGACACGCTGGCCCATGATACTTGGGTGGCAGAGGATGCCAGTGCCGGCGGCTTTGGCGTGATCGTGCCCGCGGGCAAGGGTGAGTGGCTGAAAGTGGGCGTGCTGGTGGGTGTGCGCTCGGAGACGGAGTCGTCATGGAGCGTGGGCGTTATACGGCGCGTGAAGAGCGACGAGCACCGGCAATACCACATCGGTATTCAGCTGATTTCCAGAACGGCGCTGCTGGTTCATTTGCGCACGTTGAATGCCCTGGAGCAGGGCGGCAAGCGCCAGAGCGCAATATTACTGAGTACGCAGCCGTCGCCCAACGGCAGCCTGCATGTGATCGCGCGCCGCGATTTGCTCGGCGGCACAGAGGCGCTCGAGGCGATGTACGGCAATCCGCCATCGACAGTCATGATGGAGTCGCTGGGCGTGGTTGAAGCGGGTGATGATTTTGACTGGCTGCGTTACAAGCTATCCGAGCCTATTGCGTGATAGTCGCGTCATTTTTCGCGATGATTACGTGATTTGCTTCATGACAATGGTGAGTGGCCGCAAGGCCGTGAAAGTGATGGCGGCGCCGGGCTATTGATCCGCGGCGTACGTCCGCGACGGGAGACAGCATGCTGAAATGGCTGGGCGGGAGCGACAAGGTGGATCACCCGATGGCGGAATTGGCGCGAGCCAAGGAAATTATTGCGGCATTTCCTGCCGAGGATTCCACTAAAGCGGCTCAGGATGCGATTCACTGGCTGGAGTCGATCAGCGAGACCGAAGGTTTCAAGCTCGCGCCGCGTTATGAGCGGATTGACATGATTGACGCGCCGCTCAAGCGGCATGCGCAGCGGCTGCTGGAGCAATATCTTGCGCTCAAGCCGCAGTCTAAATTTCAGGAAGGCCAATTGTGGAAGGCAGCCACGGAATTCTGGAAGGCGCTGGGCGATGCGTATCTGGTGTGTGTGGCGCAAGCTGAAGCGGATAAGGCCGCCGCTGGCGCGTTTCGTAAGACATTGCCGATATTGATCGCACGCGCCATGCGCGCACAAATGCTGCAAATCAAATGGATATTGATGCGCTATGGCTATGTCAGCGACAGCTACTGGTACACGGTTGCCCGTCTCTACAGTCAAGCGGAGTCCGGCGGATTTATCGACGAAGTCATCGATATCTACGGCGGCACGCACGGCCGTAGTTCAGTGCGTCAGGAATTTTTGCGCGCGCTGATGCTCGGCGTGTCGTCCACCGGCGGACTGTCGCCTATCAAGCAAAATATCGCCGAGCGCGCGATTGCGCATTTCTCGACGACGTTTGTTTCGGGCGCGCACGCCGCCGAAGGATTCAATTTTCTTTTCGACCTCAACGGCGGCGTGTCGCCTGCGCGCGTTTTAGGCTGCGCGCCGGACGGCGCGAGGTTGCTTTATTTCGGTGCAGGCAGCGCGCTCGACGGCGTGCAAACTATTGTCGATGCGATCAACGATACCGGGGCGCTGCTGTCCGATATTAATCTGGGGCCTGGCGAGAACATCGATCAGATGGCCGACACTTTGATGCACCTTGCGTTTAACTGGGAAAAGGAACTGCCTGCGCGTGATTCGGAGCGGCGCAAAGTTGCCATGACGTTGCAGATTACGCAGGGTTTTGACGGTGTGCTGTCGATGGGTAATCAGGCCGTTACCGAAACCTGGGTGGTCGAAAACGCCAGCGCCGAAGGCTATGGCGTGATTGTGCCGGAGCGCCGTGGCGAGTGGTTGCAAGTGGGCGTGCTGATCGGCATTTTTCCCGAAGTTGAATCCGCCGTTTGGGGCGCCGGTGTGGTGCGGCGCGTCGAATCCGACGCGCGAGGACAACGCCGCGTGGGGATACAGATTATCAGTCGCGCGGTGGTGCCTGCAACCATGTGTACGCTGACGGTTGCTGGTGTGCGCGGTGCGCCGCAGAACGTAATTCTGCTGGACACGGAACCGTCGCAGGCCGGATATTTGCTCGCGATATTGCGTCCTGAAACTTTTGCGCTGCGCGAGGCGCTGGAAGCTACGCGCACAGCCGACGGCAAAACATTTACCGTGAGACCGTCGGGTCTGGTGGAGTCAGGCCCGGACTTCGATCGCGTGCGATTCAAGACGGCGTGATCGTTCGGGCGCCTGCAGTTCGAGTAGTAGCGGGCGTGCCATACGAACGAAAGCACTAAACGCGCAGTACGCGCGTTAGCCACGCACCGATATCGCGCACTTCTTCCAGGCACACGGAATGCTGCATCGGATATTCATGCCATTCCACCGCGTAGCCGGATTTGACTAACAGTTCGCTGGACTGTTTGCCCATCGCGTAAGGCACGACAGGGTCTTCCGTGCCGTGCGCGACAAACACCGGCGCTTTGGCATTGGCGGGCGCGGACTCTGCGGCAAAGCTGTCGGCGCACGGCAAGTAGCACGACAACGCCATCACGCCGGCGAGTTTTTCCGGATAACGCAAACCGGTGTGCAGTGCGATGGCGCCGCCTTGGGAGAATCCGGCTAACAATATGTTTTTAAAAGGAATTTTCCTTTCGTGTTCGCGCGTAATCAGGTGCCCGATGTGCGCCTGCGATTTGCGCACGCCATTTTCGTCCGCGCGTTTCGCGCCGGTTTGCAAGTCGTCCATCGATATGTCGTACCAAGCGCGCATCACGTGGCCGTTGTTGATAGTGACCGGAATCATCGGCGCGTGCGGAAAAATAAAACGGATGGCCGGTGCGCCGGATAAATCCAGTTCATTGACGATGGGCGCGAAGTCATTGCCATCCGCACCGAGACCGTGCATCCAAATCACGGCGGCGGTCGGGTTGGCGCCAGTTTCGAGTTCGATGGTTTCCAGCAGTTCGGACATGACAATTTCTTTTCTATTTTTGTCGAATGGCGGATTTCGGGCGGAAAGCCTTAACCACGCTATCGTTGGTTTCGATGTATGGACCGCCGATCAGATCAATGCAGTACGGCACTGCAGCGAAGATGCCGTTGACGATGGGCTTGCCGGCATCATCCTTCAGACCTTCGAGCGTCTCTTTGATTGCCTTGGGTTGTCCTGGCAGGTTGATGATCAATGCCTGTTTGCGTATCACCGCGACCTGTCGCGACAGGATCGCCGTCGGCACAAATTTGAGACTCACCTGACGCATCTGCTCGCCGAAGCCGGGCATCTCGCGGTCAGCCACGGCTAGCGTGGCTTCCGGCGTGACATCGCGCAGCGCAGGGCCGGTGCCGCCGGTGGTGAGCACGAGGTGACATTGTTCGGTGTCCACCAGTTCGATGAGCGCCGCTTCAATGATCGGTCGTTCATCCGGAATCAGCCGTGTCACCATACGCCACTTCGAGGCAAGCGCTTGCGTGAACCAGTCTTTCAGCGCCGGAATGCCCTGGTCTTCGTATACGCCCTGGGAGGCGCGGTCGCTGATGGAGATGAGGCCGATCAGCAGTTCGTCATTCGTATTCATATGAAGATTATATCGTGCCGCACGATGTTCACTGTGCGTGGAAATTGTGGCTATGGGTTAAACGGAATAGACCGGATGCTTCAATCCATCGGCCAGATGTTCCAGTGCCCACGCGGCAGGGTCAATCGCGCGATCCAGCAGCACACCCGCCGCACGCACACGTTGTTTTTCGGCGTCGAGGGCAGGCGGTTCGATGCCCTGCGCGAGTCCCTGTGCTGCCTCAAACAACATGCGCCGCGCCATCACGATGCCTTTATCGGTCGGCAACAGGCGCTCGATTTCGTGGTTCTGAATGGTGCCCATGCTTTCTTGCAGCGACGCATCTTGCACCGAAAAACCAAACACACCGCTGTAGGCGCGATTTTCTTTCTGTGCCACGCGGTCGATCAGGTAATCGTTGTCGCGATTTGCCTTGGGGCGGAATGAACCGGCTTCGTATTCAACGTGTATGCCCTTACCGGCGGCCATATTGGCATGCTCGGTTTCAGTGAGCGGCTTGCCCGGATGGA
This sequence comes from Burkholderiales bacterium, assembly GCA_040081205.1. Taxonomy (GTDB): domain Bacteria; phylum Pseudomonadota; class Gammaproteobacteria; order Burkholderiales; family SG8-41; genus UBA5216. The sequence continues at coordinate 6,251 of JBEBHE010000018.1, forward strand.
AATTGATGCTCCAGGCCCAGCAACTGTGATCGTCCATCGGTACCCACACATGACCGCCCATGGCGTGATCGCCAAACGGCGGTATCAGCGTAAACCACGGGAACAGCCATTGCGTGACGCGCCAGTAATAAGAATCGGCATCGCCGTTGCGGCGGCCGAATAACGTCATGCCAAAATCGGTTTTCGCTATGCTGAAAACCACATTGCCGTCAGCCTTGATGTAGTCATTGGCGCGAGCCCCCTGATGCATTGGATCGATATCGACTTCGTAGCGATGCACGTACGACACATGCGCGGTATCAATGCCGCCTTCCATCGCCTGCAGGTAATTGCATTCCTGCAAACGTCTCGACACAAAACGATGGGTCTCCGGCAGCATGTTCCATTCGACTTCGGGCGGCGCGGGCTTTTTGTCCGCTGGCCCCATGTAGGCCCACACGACGCCGCCGCGTTCAATGCACGGGTAAGCGTTGATACCCATTTTGGACGCCACCTGCGGCGCGGAAGGCACATCGACGCATTGCCCGGTGACATCGAACTTCAGTCCGTGATACGAGCAGCGGATGCCGCATTCCTCGTTGCGGCCGAAGAACAGTGATGCGCCCCGGTGCGAGCAGAATTCGTCGATCAGTCCGACGCGGCCTTGGGTATCGCGAAACGCGAGCAATCGCTCGCCCATGATTTGCACGCGCACCTGCGGATCATCCGGCTTGGCTATTTCGCTGGATTGCAAAACCGGTACCCAGTAGCGGCGCATCAGGTTGCCCATTGCCGTGCCTGGCCCGGTGCGTAGCAGGACTTCCGACATTTCCCTATTCATGCTTTTATTCCGTGATCCCGAGGTGCGTTAATGTCGCTGCGCAGTAATTTATCAGATGCATGCAAAATGGTAATTGAGCGCCGCCGGTATCAGTCTTTCTCTGCGGGCTCAATCGGCTGTGATGGCTTCGCCATGAGTTCGCGCAAACTCTGAAACAATGCCCGGTAGTTTTTTGGCGGCTTGCTTTGTTCGCGCTCGCGCTGCGTATTGCGAATCAGCGTGCGCAGTTGCTGCAAATCCGCGTGCGGGAATTCCGTGGCCAGTTCTCCGAGCGCGCCGGGTTCGGCCAGCAAACGGTCGCGCCAGCGCTCTATGTGATGCAGGTGCGCGATTTGTTCCTTCGAGACCGAATTCCATTCATCCAGTCGCGCCTGTATCGGCGCCGGATCGACGTTACGCATCAGCTTGCCGATAAACTGAAGCTGCCGCCGCCGTCCTTCGTGGGCGGTAATACGCTGTGCGGCGAGTACCGCATCGCGCAGCGATTCGGGCAAGTCAATCTGCGACAGCCGCTCGCGATTCAATGCCACCAGCGCGGCCCCCAGCGTTTGCAGCGCGTGGGCGTCGTTTTTGCGCTGTGTTTTGCTCGGACCGTCGTATTCGGGCGCGTCGTCGTCGCCGGTGAGCCACGCTTTGTTTTGAACGATCATGGGTGTCTGTCTAAGTATTCAACCTGTTATGATATCGCTGTTTTCGAAAATTCATAGATTCGCCACACTGTCATCACGCTGAGGCGCCGTTCGGCAGGCCTCTAAAAGACACCCATCATGCCCAACACCGGTTTTTCCTACGACAGCGGCCGCTTACAGTCGCTCACGCGCGATGCGCTCGATTATGCCCGTGATAAAGGCGCTACTGCCGCCGAAGCCGAAGTCAGTGAAGGCTACGGCCAAACCGTCACCGTGCGCCACGGCGAAGTGGAAACGATTGAATACAATCGCGACAAAGGTATCGGCGTCACGGCCTATCTGGGACAGCAGCGTGGTCACGCCAGCACCTCGGATTTTTCCCCGAAAGCACTGCGCGACACGGTGGAAGCGGCGTTGTCCATCGCGCGGTTTACCGCCGCTGATGACTGTGCAGGGCTGGCCGATGCGGACAGGCTGGCGTGCGAGTTTCCCGATCTGCAATTGTGGCATCCGTGGGGCGTGACGGTCGAGCGCGCCATCGAATTGGCGCATGCGTGCGAGGCGGCCGGATTTGCCGTCGATAAGCGCATCAGCAACTCCGAAGGCGCATCGGTGTCCACGCAGGAATCGCATTTTGTCTATGGCAATTCGCATGGATTTATCGCGGGCTATCCGGGCTCGCGCCATAGCATCAGTTGTTCAGTGATCGCGGGCGCGGGCGATGGCATGCAGCGCGATGACTGGTATGATGTTGCGCGTTCACCGCTGGAGCTGGCGACGCCGGAGTCGGTCGGCAAGCGCGCGGCGGAACGCGCCGTGCGCCGGCTGAATTCGCGCAAGATTGCCACCACGCAGGTGCCAGTGTTGTTTGAAGCGCCGATCGCCTCCAGCTTGCTGGGCCATTTCGTGTCGGCGGTGAGCGGCGGCAGTCTCTACCGAAAATCATCGTTTCTGCTCGACAGTCTGGGTCAAGCCGTGTTTTCGCCCATAGTGCAGATCAGCGACTTGCCGCATGTGCTGAAGGGCCTGGGCAGCAGTCCGTTTGATGGCGAAGGCGTGGCAACGCAAGCGCGCGAGGTAGTGAAAGACGGCGTGGTGCATGGGTATTTTCTCGGCAGTTATTCGGCGCGCAAACTCGGTATGCGCTCTACCGGAAACGCGGGCGGCAATCACAACCTGATCTTGCGTGATACCGGTGATGATTTCGCGGCGCTGTTGAAAAAAATGAACCGCGGTCTGCTGGTGACGGAATTGATGGGGCAGGGCGTGAACCAAGTCACCGGCGATTACTCGCGCGGTGCCGCGGGTTACTGGGTGGAGAACGGCGAGATCGCCTACCCGGTGGAAGAGATCACCATTGCCGGAAATCTCAAAGAAATGTTTCGCAACATCGTCGCTGTCGGCAATGATGTCCTGCGGCACGGCTCGCGCCAGTGCGGCTCGGTGCTGATCGAGCGCATGACGATTGCGGGCAGCTGAAAAAATATAATGTAACTATATGTTTTTATTTGTCTATTGGTATTCTGGTTAACGCCCAAACGCTGTTAGGAACGGACCGCAATGCAGCAGGCCATGAATGTTGTGCTGAACTTCGTGATGGATGTGTTGTTGTTGCCGCTCGTGTTGTGTGTGATGTTGTGGGCGCGTCGCCGCGAAACCACAATTCTGCACTGGGGAAAATCGCTGAATGAGGATCAACTGGCACTTGCGCATGCCATAGGTGTTGCCAGCCCAGAGCGTGTGCGCGTGATGCCGGTGAACGTCGTGCCAACGCTGTTGCCATTAACGCTGCAGCGTGCGGCGGAACATCTGGGCGGGTTACCGCACATTGCGGGAATGACGCTGGGCTACGGTATTGTGTTGCGTCGAGATGTTTGTAGTGATCGTCGCTTGCTGGCACACGAACTGGCGCATGTAGCGCAGTACGAACGTCTGGGCCGGTTTCACGGGTTTCTGCGCCGGTATGTTCGCGAATGCGTGTGGCCGGGTTATCCCCGCGGGCCGCTGGAATTCGAGGCGCGCCGCGCCGAGGCCGTGATTGCGGCGCCTGTGCGCGTTGCTACGCAGGTAACGGGGGAATGTGATACCGTACGCGGCTATCAAAGCAGATGATCTGCCTTGGTGCCGTTTAGGCAGGGTAATTGGCGCAAATAGCTTAAATATCATTTAGCGGTGTTCAGTAAACAAGGTCGATAAATTGTCAGGTACATTAATGAAACGAACCGGTTGGATAGTGGCGTTGTTGTGTGCCATAGCGTTGCATCCCGCTGCTGCCCAGCAGGTGCGCATCGGCTACCTTGACGGTCCGCGGATCGAGACGGATACCAAGCGCGCGTTTGATGCAGCCGAGTTGCTGCGGCGCGAGTTTTCGTCGCGCGAACAGGAAGTGCGTACCGCGGAAGCGCGCGTAAAAGCGCTCCAATCGCAGTTGCCGGGCATCAAGGATGCGCGCGAACGCGAGCTTAAAGAACGGGAATTTCAGACCCTGTCGCAGCGCTTCGAGCAGCAGGCCCGCGCGTTTGTGGATGATCTTGAGCGTCGCAAGGCCGAAGAGCGCCGCAAGTATTTTCAGGAAGTCACGCAAGTTGTGAGTCAATTGGCGACCGCGCAGAAATTTGATCTGGTGGTGCAGGATGCGGTGTTCGCAAGTAAAGCGCTGGACATTACCGAGCAAGTGATCAAGGCGCTCGGCGGGCCCGCGCCAAAGACGGCCGGCAAGCCGTAACGAGCGTTCTCAACATGTTCTCAACCGCCAAAGACACCATCGCCGGATTTGATCCGGAACTGTGGCAGGCGCTGGAAAGCGAGCGCCAGCGCCAGCAGGATCACATTGAGCTGATCGCCTCGGAAAATTACGCGAGTCCGCGCGTGCTGGCCGCGCAAGGCTCGGTGCTTACCAATAAATACGCCGAAGGTTATCCGGGCAAGCGTTATTACGGCGGATGCGAGCATGTCGATGTGGCCGAGCGGCTGGCGATCGATCGCGCCAAAAAGTTATTTCATGCGAGCTACGCCAATGTGCAGCCGCATTCCGGCGCGCAGGCGAACTTCGCCGTGTTCAAAGCCGTGCTGCATCCGGGTGACGTGATTCTCGGTATGGCGCTCGACAGCGGCGGGCATCTCACGCACGGGTCTCCGGCGAACGTGAGCGGACGTTATTTCGACGCAGCGACTTACGGTTTGAATGAGGACACCGAAGAAATCGACTACGACGAAGTGGAAGAACTCGCGCTGGTGCGCAAACCCAAATTGATTGTGGCTGGCGCATCGGCGTATTCATTGCGTTTCGACTGGAAGCGTTTTCGCGCCATTGCCGACCAATGTGGGGCGCTATTGATGGCGGACGTGGCGCACTACGCGGGCCTGATCGCGGCAGGGCTGTATCCGAGTCCGGTAGGCATTGCCGATTTCGTTACCAGCACTACGCACAAAACGCTGCGCGGACCGCGCGGCGGTTTGATACTGGCCGATGCCAAGCATGAAAAAATTCTGAACAGCGCGGTGTTTCCCGGCACGCAGGGTGGCCCGCTGATGCATGTGATTGCCGCCAAGGCGGTGGCGTTTCAGGAGGCGCTGACGCGCGAGTTCCGCGACTATCAACAACAGGTGCTCGACAACGCGCGCGTGATGGCCAAAGTGCTGCATGAGCGCGGCTTGCGCATCGTGTCGGGCCGCACGGAATGCCATATGTTCCTGGTGGACTTGCGCAGCAAGCATGTCACCGGCGCCGAGGCCGAGGTTGCGTTGGGCAAAGCCTGCATGACCATCAATAAAAACGCCATTCCCAAAGATCCGCAGCGTCCCACCGTCACCAGCGGTATCCGCGTGGGTTCGCCCGCGATGACCACGCGCGGATTCCGCGAACTTGAGGCGGAGAAAGTGGCACATCTTATTGCAGACGTGCTCGACGCGCATACAGACGACGCTGTGCTGCGGCGCGTGGCGGGGGAAGTAAAAACGCTGTGCGATCAATTTCCGGTGTATGGCCAGTGAGCGGAGCGTGACACAAAGATGAAATGCCCGTTCTGCAAACATGATTCCACGCAGGTGATCGACTCGCGGGTGAGCGACGCCGGCGACAGCATTCGCCGCCGCCGGCGCTGCGAAGCGTGCAGTAAACGGTTTACCACCTATGAGACGGTAGAGCTGCGCATGCCGCAGGTCGCAAAACAGGACGGCAGCCGCACGGAGTTTGATCTTGAAAAGCTGCGTACTGGATTTTTGCGCGCGCTGCATAAGCGCCCGGTGCCCACGCCGCTGGTGGATGAGGCGATTGCCACCATTACGCAAAACATACTCGCATTGGGCGAACGCGAAGTGCCCGCGCAACGCATCGGCGAGATGGTGATGCGCGAACTGCACCGGCTCGATCATGTGGCATACATACGGTTTGCTTCTGTGTATCGCAGCTTTCAGGGCGTAGATGACTTCCAGGATGCGATCAAGGAAGTCCAGAAACCCGGTTCAGGCAAAAAGTAAACTGCGCGGGTGTTGCTGCCGCGCAGTTAGAGTGTTGCCATGACATTTTCCGCTGAAGATCATCATTACATGACGCGCGCACTGGAATTGGCGCGGCGTGGACTTTATACGACGACACCGAATCCGCGCGTGGGCTGCGTGCTGGTGCGCGACGGCGCGCTCGTGGGCGAGGGCTGGCACGAGCGCGCCGGTGAGCCGCATGCGGAACTGCATGCGTTGCGCGTGGCGGGTGAACGTGCGCGCGGCGCAACCGCTTATGTCACGCTGGAGCCGTGCTCGCATCAGGGGCGCACTCCGCCTTGTTGCGAGGCATTGATCGCTGCGGGTGTATCGCGTGTGGTCGCGGCAATGGAAGACCCGAATCCGTTAGTTGCCGGCAAGGGTTTTGCCATGCTGCGTGCCGCGAACGTAGTGCTCGAGTCGGGATTGATGGCGCACGAAGCAAGTGAACTGAATATTGGATTTGTGTCGCGCATGACGCGAGGCCGGCCGTGGGTACGTTTGAAAGTTGCGGCGAGTCTCGACGGCAAAACCGCTTTGCTGAATGGGCAAAGCCAGTGGATCACCAGCCCGGAAGCCCGGCGTGACGGTCACGCGTGGCGCGCGCAGGCCTGTGCGATTTTGACCGGTGTCGGCACGGTGAAAAGCGACAACCCGCAACTCACGGTGCGGGATGTCAAAACCTCGCGGCAGCCACTGCGCGTGGTGGTGGATAGCCGATTGGAAACCCCGGTGGACGCAAATGTGGTGGGCGCGGGTACGCTGATGGCCGCAGCCGCCGGCTACGCAAAACCGTTGCAAGCCTTGCAGGCGCGCGGCGCAGAAATCATGATCCTGCCGAACGCTGCCGGCAAGGTTGAGTTACCAGACCTCATGTTGGAACTCGGGCGCCGCGGCATCAATGAGTTGCATGTCGAAGCGGGCTACAAATTGAACGGATCGCTAGTGAGCGAGGGACTGGTGGACGAATTGTTGATCTATCTGGCGCCGAGTTTGATAGGCGATGCAGCACACGGAATGTTTCATTTGCCGGAGTTGAAAGCGTTGTCTGGACAGCGCAGACTCACGATAGCGGACGTGCGCCAAATTGGGCCGGACATTCGCGTTCTTGCGAGGGTGTCACCGGTATAATGTTTACTGGAATCGTAACGGCGGTTGGTACTATTGCTGCGGTGGATGCCACCACGGGTGGTGTGCGTATTCGCGTGGCAGCGCCGGGATTGGATTTGCTTGATGGACAAGTGGGTGAGAGCATCGCGACTAACGGCGTATGCCTTACCGCTGTTGTGATTACGTCAGAAGGGTTTGATGCCGACGTGTCGCGCGAAACCTTGCGCTGCACGATCGGTTTCGAGCGGGGTGCAAAAGTGAATTTGGAACGCGCATTGCGTTTGTCCGATCGCCTCGGTGGACATCTGGTGAATGGGCACGTGGATGGCGTGGGCACGGTGGTGAGTGTGCAGGCTGCCGGCGACAACAAGGTTTTTGGTTTTGAAGCGCCGCACGAAGTGGCGCGTTACATCGCAGTCAAAGGCTCGATTGCGATCAATGGTGTAAGTCTTACGGTGAACGACGTAAACGATATGAATTTTTCAGTAAATATTATTCCGCACACGTTGGCGGCGACCACTCTGGGTGCGCTGACCGTCGGTGCGCGCGTCAATCTTGAGGCCGATACCGTGGCGCGTTATGTCGAGCGCCTGAATTCATTTGAGGCGCGATCATGAATTCCCCTGCTGCTGCCGTTGCGATCAGTCCACCCGCGGAAATCATTGCGGAGATACGCGCTGGCCGCATGGTGGTGCTGGTCGACGAAGAAGACCGCGAGAACGAAGGCGATCTGCTGATCGCGGCAGAACATGCCACTGCCGAAGCGATCAATTTTATGGCGCGTTTTGGCCGCGGATTGATTTGTCTGACGTTGACGGACGAGCGTTGCCGCCAGTTGAACCTGCCATTGATGGTGTCAAACAACCGGTCGCCGCTGGGTACCAATTTCACGGTTTCCATCGAGGCCGCAGAAGGTGTCACTACCGGTATTTCCGCGGCAGATCGCGCCACCACCGTGCGCGCGGCAATACGCCCGGATGCGGGACCGCGCGATCTGGTGCAGCCGGGACATATTTTCCCTTTGATGGCGCAGGAGGGGGGCGTGCTGGTGCGCGCAGGGCATACGGAAGCCGGTTGCGATCTCGCGCGACTGGCGGGCTTGATGCCGGCATCGGTGATCTGCGAAATTTTGAAGGACGACGGCGAGATGGCGCGATTGCCCGATCTCATTCCGTTCGCGGCGCAGCATGGTTTGAAGATCGGCACCATCACTGATTTGATTCAACATCGCGGCCGCACCGAGTCGCTGATAGTGCGCGCGTCCGAGCGCACTATTGCAACAGTGCATGGTGAATTCAAACTGGTAGCCTACCGTGATCGTATCGGCCGTGAAACGCATTTGGCGCTGGTCAAAGGTGCCATTGATGCAACGAAAGAAGCGCTGGTGCGTGTGCATGAGCCGGTTTCCGTGATCGATTTGCTGGATGCGGGCAGCACCACGCACTCGTGGAATTTCAACGATGCGTTGGCGACCATTGCCAAGGCGGAGTGCGGCGTGATTGTGTTGTTGCACCGGCAGGAAACGGCCGACGAGTTGCTGGAACGCGCGCGTCCGCCGCAGGCCGATGGTGTAACCGCGAAAATCACGCTCAGGAATTACGGCATCGGCGCGCAAATCCTGCGCGATCTCGGGGTAAAAAAAATGCGCTTGTTATCGCTGCCGCGCCGCATGCCGAGCATGGCGGGGTTTGATCTGGAAGTGACCGGGTATTTGCAGCCTGCACGTCCGTAAAATTTGAAACGCAACATCATGAGCCGCTACGACAACATGGAAGAATTTGAGCCTGATCACACCGGTGCAGGCTTGCGCATCGGCATTGTGGTGGGACGGTTTAACAGCGACATCGGCGACGGGCTGCTGTCCAGTTGCACGGCGACGTTGGTTAAACACGGTGTCAATGTCAAAGACATCCGCATTGCCACGGTACCTGGTGCGCTGGAAATCCCTCTGGTGTTGCTGACGATGGCGCGTAGCGGAAAATACGATGCGTTGGTCGCGCTGGGTGCGGTGATACGCGGTGAAACGTATCACTTTGAAATCGTCTCCAACGAAGCGTGCGCCGGACTGACGCGCGTTCAACTCGATACCGGTGTGCCTATTGCCAACGGCATTTTGACCACCGAAGACGACGATCAAGCGATCGAACGCATGGCGCAAAAAGGGGCTGACTGCGCGCTGGCAGCGGTGGAGATGGTTAATTTGCTTCGTAAAATAAAATGAATAAAAACAAATACTTACGATATCATCGTTCGATGAGAGGCACGACGTGAAGTCCGCCCGTTATCGTTCGCGCGAGTTTGCGCTGCAAGGCTTGTACCAATGGCTGCTCTCCAAAAATGCAACGATGGAGATCGCGCGGGACATCGCGCAGTTTCGCGGCTTCGACAAATGCGATGCGCTGTATTTTCGTGATTTGCTCGATGGGGCGATACATGATGCGGAAGCCATCGAGCGCGATCTCGCGTCGTGTCTTGATCGTCCGGTGGACAGGCTCTCGCCCATCGAACGCGCGGTGCTGATGATCGCCGGCTGCGAATTCCTGCGGCATCCCGAAGTGCCGTATCGCGTGGTCATCAACGAAGCGGTTGAACTCGCCAAGGCTTTCGGCGGCACCGACGGCCACAAATATGTGAACGGCGTGCTCGACAAGCTCGCTGCAAAATTGCGCGAGCCGGAAGTACGCGAGGCACGAGAGGCGCGTGCGGCGGGCTGATTTGCCAAGACGCGCTTCGACAAAATAATATTTTGATGTGACGTAAGCGATGGAGCAAAACATGGACGACAAAACGAAAAAGCGGATATACATGTTTTACGCCGCCGGCGTGGTGAATCTGCTGATCGGCGCTTATATACTATTTTTTGGGCGCGATTTTCTGCCGGAAGACAAGATCACCATGTTGATTCTGTTTTTTCTGGCTTTTGCCGCGCTCGATTTCTGGATGCCGATCATGATGAAAAAGAAAGCGGCGCAGGATATAGCCAAGCTCGAAGCGCAGCGCAAGGCTATGGGTACACAAGGCGCGCCGTCGCAGCCGCCGCAAAATTGATGCCGACGTGACGCCCGCGTGAAACCGTGATCCCGTGCCCGGCGAATTTGGCCTGATTAAAAAGTATTTCACCCATCGCACCCGCCACACGTTGCTGGGTGTGGGTGATGATGCGGCGCTGATTCGCGTGCGGCGCGGGCATGTGCTGGCGATCTCGGCGGACATGCTGGTCGAAGGCCGGCATTTTTTTCGTGGTGCCGATCCGGAATCTCTGGGGCACAAAACACTGGCGGTGAATCTTTCGGATCTCGCCGCGATGGGCGCTATACCGCGCTGGGCGACGCTGGCGCTGGCATTGCCCAAAGCGGACGCGCGCTGGCTGGCGGCGTTTACGCGCGGTTTTATGCGTCTTGCGCGCGCGCATGATGTCGATCTCATCGGCGGCGACACCACACGCGGACCGCTCAATTTGTGCGTGCAGATCATGGGCGACGTGCCAGCACATCGGGCTTTGCGGCGCGATGGTGCGCGCGCGGGTGATGACGTGTGGGTATCGGGCACGCTGGGTGATGCGGCGCTGGCGGTGGCGGCACGCAATAAAAAAATTCGCATGACCAAGCAACAACTTATCACGGCATCGCGGCGGCTGGATAAACCCACGCCACGCATAGCGCTGGGCGTGGCGCTGCGCGGCATCGCCCACAGCGCGATTGATATTTCCGATGGATTACTCGCTGATCTCGGGCATATCTGCGAACGTTCTTGCGTATCCGCGGCGATTGCGTGGGACGCATTGCCGCGTTCGACGCTGATGCGCGCGCTGGGCGTCCGTGGCGGCAACGCTGTCGTGCAGCACGCGTTGTTGTCCGGTGGCGACGACTATGAACTGTGTTTCACGGCGTCACCCAATCGCGGTGAGGCGGTGTTGCGCGCCGGCGCCAGAGCGCACGTGCCAGTGACCCGTATCGGGCGCATCGTGCATGCGCCAGCGGGCGCTATCGGCGTGGCGGTGATCGACGGTGATGGACTGCCGCTGCCTGTTGCCCAGCGCGGGTTCGATCACTTTGGCTGAGGGCCCGCTACCCGCTACCGCGCGCTTTGTTTACGCGCACCCCGCGCACTGCATTGCTTTCGCGGGCGGCATCGGACTCGCGCCGTTTGCGCCGGGCACGTTTGGCACGCTGCTGGCGTTTCCGCTGTTTGCGATGCTCGCGGCGTACAGCGGTACAATAATACAAATATTTGTTTTTATTATGTTTTTTTTGATCGGCACTTGGGCTTGCCACACGGCGGGCCGCGCGTTGGGCGTTGCCGACCACGGCGGCATGGTGTGGGATGAAACCGTGGCGTTTCTGCTGGTGTTGATTTTTACGCCGGCGGGATGGGCGTGGCAGATTGCGGCGTTCGCGCTGTTCCGTTTTTTTGATATTGTGAAGCCGCCGCCGATACGCCACTTTGACCGCACGCTGAAAAACGGTTTCGGCGTGATGTTTGATGATTTGCTTGCAGCGGGTTACACGTTGTTGGTGCTGGCGCTGGCAAAAATTTTGATCGGCTGAAATCATGACAGACGAAAAACTCTACCAACTCGCCGAACGCGTCGGTACTGTGCTCAAGGCCAAAGGCCTGATGATGGCCGCAGCCGAATCCTGCACCGGCGGCTGGATCGCGCAAGCCGTTACCGCGGTGCCCGGTAGTTCGGAATGGTTCGAGCGCGGCTTTGTGGTTTACACTTACATATCCAAGCGCGAAATGCTTGGTGTTAAACCGGAAACGCTGAACGAACACGGCGCGGTATCCGAACAGACCGTGCGTGAAATGACAGTCGGTGCGCTTGAACACAGTCACGCGCAGGTAGCTGTGTCGGTGAGCGGCACTGCGGGTCCGTCCGGCGGCACGCTGCAAAAACCTGTCGGCACTGTGTGTTTCGGCTGGGGCGTCAAGAACGACAGCGGTAACGACGTAAAAACGGCGATCAAACATTTCGATGGCAACCGTGAATCCGTGCGCCGGCAGGCCGTGGTGTTTGCGCTGGAGCAGGTGCTGGCCGTCGTGGGGTGAGCGTTCATGGTCTGACGCTTGCGCAGTGTTTACCGGGCCTGTAGTAATGTAGGTCTTGGGCTTGCGGTGGTATACAGTGGTGTTATGCAAGACTTGGCACAGTCCTTCGCGCGATCATTGACGGAGCCGGCAATGAAAGACTGCAAATTATTAATTATTGCTTTATTTTGTTTGGCCTGCGGCATGGCGCAGGCGCAGCAGCGACTCGACTTTAACCGGCTCATTGACGCCGGCAAGGACATCGCCAGTGCCGCCACCGGCATCAGCGAAAAAGAAGAAATCGATATCGGCCGCGGACTCGCCGGGCGCATGTTGGGGCAGGTCGAGTTGGTGAACGATGCCAATGTGCAAGCGTATGTGAATCGCGTGGGGCGCTGGGTGGCATCGCAAAGCGAGCGTCCCGATCTGCCGTGGCGCTTCGGCGTGGCGAATGCGCCCAATATCAATGCGATGGCGATGCCCGGCGGCGCCATCCTGATTACGCGCGGACTCTATGACATCCTCGACAACGAAGCGCAGCTCGCCGGTGTGTTGGGGCACGAAATCGCGCACGTGGTGAAACGGCATCACATCAACGTGATGCGTCAGCAGCGTCTGGTGTCGGCAGGCGCAAACCTGGCGGCGGCTCGCAGCGGCAGCAACGAGCTTCGGCAACTGGTGCTCGATTTTTTCAAGAAAATCTTTATTAGCGGGCTGGACAAAAACTCCGAGTACGAAGCCGATGCGGTGGGCGTCATCCTCGCGGCGCGCGCGGGTTACAACGCGTTTGGCCTGGCCGAGGTGCTGCACAAGTTGAATGCGCGCGGCGCTTCAGATCCGTCCGTGGTGGATTTGTTTGGATCGCATCCGGTGCCATCGGATCGGCTTGCCAAACTGGGCGAATTGCTGACACCGCGTCTGGAACAACTGAGCGAGGGACTCGAGCCCGCGCTCATGTCGGTAGCCGCGCGTGCGGGCGCGCCTTCTCGTGCGAGGGCGCCGGCCAGCGTGCCGGGCGCCAAAGCGCTGATCAACGAGCGTGCCGCCACCAAGCCCGCACCTGCGGCCGCGGCGCGTGCGCAAAAACCCGTTCCCGTCCCTGAGCCAGTGATGATTGAAGAGAACCCCGGCACCGAACCTGCCGAGGTGGCGCCCGACGCTACGGCGGAGCAGAAGCCGGCATCACCCGGGTTGCTGCAACGGATCAAGGGATTTTTCAGCCGCTCCAGCGAGAGCAGCAGCGAAGCCGCCGCCGAGGCGCCGTCAGGTGCGCCCGCAGAAGCTGAAACCGCCGAAGCACCCGTGGCGGAGGAACCGGCGCAAAAGCCTAAACCTGCGGGCGGCGGATTTCTGGACGGAATCCGGGGAATATTCGGGCGCTAGGCGGCAACGCACCGCGGCGCGTCAAGATTGCTGGCGTATGGCCAGTATCGCCTGATTGCGCAGTGTCTTCAGCATCTGCAGCAGATGGGGTTCGATGACGAAGTCGCCGGTCTGATCGTAACTGGCATAAAACAGGCCAAAAATTTTATTCTTGATGACGATCGGCAGCAGCAGGAATGCGGTCGCGTTTACCTTGTCGCGATACCAGGCGGGTATGCGGTTGATGACACTGTCGGAACGGGTGTTGGCGATGAAAATATCCGCGTTTTTATTCAGCGAGAGCTGAAATACGTCGTGCGCCTGACCGATGGGCACGTGAAAATACTTCAGCAGATTTTCGGTTTCCGTACCGAAACCTAATCGCGCCCGCAGTTCGGGAAGCCGCAAGTCGCGCGTACACAATAGGACTTGCGAAAACCCCATGCCGCGATACATGGTCTCAAGGATAATGCACAGCAAGTCGTTCAAATTGTAATCGCCCACTAACGCGTTGGTAATGTCCTGGATGCCCGCCGCGAGCACCGCACCGTCATCGGCGCCGGGGACGGCAACCGTGTCCGAAACGGGGCTGGCGCGTGGGTCCGCGACGCCAGTGGGGATCAGTGTTTTTTCCATGTTCGTTGCCGTGTCCGGTAACGCTGCTGGCGCATCCTCGCATCGGCTGATTTGCCGCTGCTTGATGAATCCTAACAAAGGGCTCTTGTCCGACTCAGCGACGAACATCTCGGATTCGGCAAGAAATTGCCCGATGGAATCGTCAAGCGCATCGGAAAATTGCGTCTTGCCGAGACTCAGGTGGGTGCCGAACTCCCTGCGCAGTTTTTCGATCTCGGCATCCTTGCGTTCCGCCGGGCACTCGCTGGCCACACGGCAAAGTGCCGTTGCCAGGTTCGCAACCAGCCGTAGTTTGTCGCCCTGGTTGGCCGATTTTTGTATCCGCGGACCGTCTATGCACTGGATGCTGTTGACGATCTTTTCCGGCAAATGCCACTGCCGCGCAACACCGATTCCGAATTCCTCGAAAGACACGCCCAGTACTGCCCGCGAAGCCTTGTCCTCCGTTTCGTTCTGCTGCAGGCGCATGTCGATGGCCAGCGACTCCTCATGGAAATAGTAAATGGCCATTAACCGCCCAAGACGATGAAAAACGCCGCAGATGAAACCCTCCTCGCTGTCTGGGATGCCGCTGGCCGCTGCGATGCGAAATGCCAGAATTCCCGTGAAGTAGGCGGCGAGCATGTTTTCCTTGAGCTGGACAGACTGCGTGTTTCTTTGCATGTGCTCAAACAGCGTCAGCGTGATGGCCAGACTGCGCACGGCGTTGAAACCGAGGATCATCACCGCACGCGAAATGGTGCTGATGGTGCCGCCAAAACGGCTGTAGGTCGCCGAATTGACCAGGCGCAGTACCTTGTTGGTGAGTGCGAAGTCCTTGAGCAATGCGGACGATAGCGTCTGTATGCTTTCGTCGCTGGTAGAGACCAGCTGGTTTATCGTGTCAATGGACTGCGACAGCGCCGGAAAATCGCCTTTCGTCTGCATGCGCTGCAGCAGGGATTCGAGTGCCTCGGTGTGGTGGCCGGGCACCGTG
Source organism: Burkholderiales bacterium (assembly GCA_040081205.1). Taxonomy (GTDB): domain Bacteria; phylum Pseudomonadota; class Gammaproteobacteria; order Burkholderiales; family SG8-41; genus UBA5216. The sequence goes on from JBEBHE010000018.1 coordinate 21,291, forward strand.
TCATGCTGCTTCGCCGGCGCCAGCGTCATGGTTGTCCCGCATCCATGAAGTCTTCCTCGGCTACGTTCGTGGCGGATGCAGTGTATGGCGGCATGACGACCCAATGCGGGTAAGGTGGATCGGGCGTGATATGTTTCTTTGTTTACGTCCGGGTGCGTGAAAAACTTGAGCAAGCGCTCAGCGCTCAGTGCTTGGGGTGGGGGGGCAGCGTTTGGCAATGCACGTGGAGGCCTTGAGCCCGCAAACCGGTAAGACCGGTTAATAAACGGGTGGACAAAGCGTAGCGTGCTCACCTGCTTTGGCGCCGCGCCTTGCTTTTGGATTTGCAATCAGATCGATATTAAATAAGCTTTTGTTTTTAAACATTAATTTTTAATGTCACATACAAAGATTGTGATAACTGTTTTTTTATACAGTATTGTGCCATAATGCGTCCAACGACAACTCACCGGAGACGCTATCATGGATCAAAATACGCAACCTATCATTCAGCAATCAAGGAATAACAAGATGGACGATAACAAAAGCAAAGCGCTGACGGCGGCGCTATCACAGATTGAAAAGCAGTTCGGCAAGGGTTCAATTATGCGCTTGGGCGAATCCGATATCGCCAAAGACATACAGGTCGTGTCCACCGGCTCGTTGGGGCTGGATATCGCGCTGGGCATTGGCGGCTTGCCGCGCGGGCGGGTGGTGGAAATCTACGGCCCGGAGTCGTCGGGCAAAACCACGCTGACGCTGTCGGTGATCGCGCAGATGCAAAAGCTCGGCGGCACCGCGGCGTTTATCGATGCCGAGCACGCGCTGGATCCGCAATATGCCGAGAAACTCGGCGTGAAAGTCGAAGACCTGCTGATTTCACAGCCCGACAACGGCGAGCAGGCGCTGGAAATTGCCGACATGCTGGTGCGCTCCGCCTCGGTGGATGTGGTGGTGATCGATTCGGTGGCCGCGCTGGTGCCGCGTGCCGAAATCGAAGGCGAAATGGGCGAGCCGCAAATGGGCTTGCAGGCACGTTTGATGTCGCAGGCGCTACGCAAGCTCACCGCCAACATCAAGCGCTCCAATACGCTGGTGATTTTTATCAACCAGATACGCATGAAAATCGGCGTCATGTTCGGCAACCCGGAAACCACCACCGGCGGCAACGCGCTCAAGTTCTACGCCTCGGTGCGTATCGACATTCGCCGCATCGGCGCCATCAAAAAGGGCGATGAAGTGATTGGCTCTGAAACCCGCGCCAAAGTGGTCAAGAACAAAGTCGCGCCGCCGTTCCGGCAAGCCGAGTTCGATATTCTGTACGGCGAAGGCATTTCGCGCGAAGGCGAGATCATCGAACTCGGTGTGCTGCACAAATTTATCGAAAAATCCGGCGCTTGGTACAGCTACGGCAAAGATCGCATCGGTCAGGGCAAGGACAACACCCGCGAATATTTGCGCGAACACCCCGCGATGGCGGAAGAAATTGAAGCCAAGGTGCGCGCGGAGTTGGGCGTGAATGGCGCGGGAGCCGGCAGTGGACCAGCAGCATCCGCCGAAGAAGACGAAGAAGCGTAGTCCAGAGCTGTCCCTGCGGGGACGCGCGCTGCGCCTGCTCGGGCGGCGCGAGTTCTCGCGGCAGGAGCTCGATAAAAAGCTGCGTCCTTATGTGGACGCCGACCATCCGGATGAACTCAATGCGGTGTTGGACGATTTGGCCGAGCGCGGCTGGTTGTCCGACGCGCGTTATGCCGATGCGCTGGTGCGCAAGCACACAGGGCAGTACGCGAGGCGCTCCATCGCGCAGAAGCTCAAGCAAGCCGGTATCAACGAAGACGTCACCGCAGCCGCGCTGGCGCAGCATGTGGAGAGTGATCCTGACGAAGAATTTTTTGCTGCACTGGCCCTGTGCCAGCGCAAATTCCGTCGAGCGCCTGTCGATCAAAAAGAAAAAGCGCGGCAGATACGATTCCTGCAGTCGCGCGGCTACAGTATCGGCCTTGCACTGCGCGTGTTAAAACAGGCAGAAGGCAAAGATTCCAGCGAATAGTTGGCCGCCAGTAATTCAGTTTTTGATATTCGCGTCCTTGATGACTTTCGCCCATTTTGCGGTTTCGTTGCGCAATTCCTGAGCGAATGCCCGTGGTGTGTTACCCACCACGGACGCACCGTCCTGCGCGAGGCGTGCCACGATGTCGGGTTGATTCAGCACCGCAACGGTTTCTTTGTGCAGAAAGGCGATAATCGCCGGTGGTGTGCGAGCGGGTGCCGCTAATCCGTACCACGAGGCTGATTCAAAATTCGGGAAACCCGATTCGTGAAACGTCGGCAAGTCCGGCAACACGGCCATGCGCTGCAAACTCGCCGAGCCGATGGCGCGCAGGCGTCCGGCGCTTAGATGCGGCAGGAATACGCCGGGGTTTGCAAACAGCAGATCGGCTTCGTTACCCAGCACCGCGATCAGTGCCGGGCCGGCGCCTTTGTATGGAATGGGCACCACGTCGATGCCGGTGGCGAGCCGGAACAATTCCATCGACAGCGTACCGGCCGACCCGGTGCCGGATAACGCCCAGCGCAGCTTACCCGGATTCGTTTTGGCATACGGTGCGATCTCCTGAATTCTGTTCACCGGCAGTGCCGCGCGCGCCGCGAGCATATTGGGTACAGACGCAAACTTGGTAATCGGCGCGAAGTCCCTGAGCGGATCGAAGGGCAGTTTTTGCAGTGTGCCCGTGACCGTCATGATTGCAACGGCGGCAACCAGCAAGGTATAGCCGTCGGGATTTGCCTTGGCCACAATTTCACCGGCGATAACGCCACCACCGCCGCCGCGATTGTCATACAGAATATGCTGGCCGATCCGCTCGGTGAGTTTATGCGCAACAGGGCGGGCGACGACGTCGGTGCCTCCACCGGGGGCGAACGGCACCACCCAGCGTATCGGTTTGTTCGGGTAAGCGCCTTCCTGCGCAAAGAGGGGTGATGTGCCAATCAACAGAAGCAGTGCCGCAAGCGTGCTGCTTTTCCACATTGTTACTCTCCTCGATGGCCGTGAGCGATGCTCTCATAAAACTATCCCTGAGCAGCGCCGTGAATGCAACCGGCCCAACGGCGCTTCGGGCAGAAACCGGTCGGTGACGTAACAATCAAACATTTGCGTTAAAATTCAGTCCTTTCCGTAGTGCCGGGTTCAAGGAACAGCAATGAAAAGCAATGAAATACGCGCGAAGTTTCTGGATTATTTTGCCGGCAAGGGCCATGCCATCGTCGCGTCGGCCCCATTGGTGCCAGGCAATGATCCGACGCTGTTGTTTACCAACTCCGGCATGGTGCAGTTCAAAGACGTGTTTCTGGGCCAGGACAAGCGCAACTACGTGCGCGCCACCACCTCGCAGCGCTGCGTGCGTGCGGGCGGCAAGCACAACGATCTGGAAAACGTCGGTTATACCGCGCGCCATCATACGTTTTTCGAGATGCTGGGCAACTTCAGCTTCGGTGATTATTTCAAGAAGGATGCGATTCATTTTGCGTGGGAGTTGCTCACCGGCATTTACCAATTGCCGAAAGACAAATTGTGGGTCACGGTGTATCAAACCGATGACGAGGCGTACGATATCTGGTCGAAACAAATCGGCGTTCCCGTTGACCGGATAGTGCGTATCGGCGACAAGCCGGGCGGCGGCTCCGATAACTTCTGGCAGATGGCGGATACCGGACCGTGCGGGCCGTGCAGCGAAATTTTTTACGATCATGGGCCGGATGTACCCGGCGGGCCGCCCGGATCGCCTGATGCGGACGGCGACCGCTACATCGAAATCTGGAATCTGGTGTTCATGCAGTTTAATCGCGACGAAAAGGGCGTGCTGCATCCGCTGCCCAAGCCGTCAGTGGATACCGGCATGGGGCTGGAACGCATTGCTGCCGTACTGCAACACGTGCATTCCAATTATGAAATTGATTTGTTTCAGGTGTTGATCAAGGCTGCCGCGCGCGAATGCACGACAGTGAGCGGCGCTCCGGATCTTGCCAACAACTCGCTCAAGGTGATTGCCGACCACATCCGCGCAACGTCATTCATGATTGTTGACGGCGTGATTCCGGGTAACGAGGGCCGTGGTTACGTATTGCGGCGCATTGTCCGCCGCGCGATTCGGCACGGTTATCAGTTGGGTCAGAAAAAGCCGTTCTTGCACAACCTCGTGGCCGATCTGGTGAAGGCGATGGGCGAGGCGTACCCTGAACTGGCGGCAGTCAGTGCGCGTGTCGCAGGGGTGCTAAAACAGGAAGAAGAACGCTTCGCGGAAACGCTGGAAAACGGCATGAAGATACTGGAAGGCGCGTTGACGCGCGAAGATCACATGCTCGATGGCGACACGGTGTTCCAGCTGTACGACACCTTTGGTTTTCCGGTCGATCTTACGGCGGACATCGCGCGCGAGCGCAATGTCCGCGTGGACTACGCGGGTTTCGAATCGGCGATGGAGCGCCAGCGTGAACGCGCGCGCGCGGCATCGAAGTTCCAGATGGGCAGCGCAGTGGAATATTCTGGTGCGAAAACGGTGTTCAAGGGCTATGACACGCTGGATGTCGGCGACGCACAGGTGGTGGCGATTTATCGCGATGGTACGTCGGTGCCGTCGATTGCGGGTGGCGAGGCCGGCATCGTGGTGCTGGATCGCACGCCGTTCTATGCCGAATCCGGCGGTCAGGCCGGCGACGCGGGCGAACTCGACGCTGCGAAAGGCACGTTCGTGGTGGCCGACACACTCAAAATTCAGCCCGATGTCTTCGGGCATCACGGCAAGCTGACAGCGGGCGCGCTGGCGGTGGGCGACAAGGTTGCGGCGAAAGTCGATACAGCGCGGCGCGCGCGTACCATGCGCAATCACTCGGCTACACATCTAATGCACAAGGCCTTGCGCGAAGTGCTCGGCTCGCATGTGCAGCAAAAAGGGTCGCTCGTTGATGCAGGCAAGACGCGTTTCGACTTTTCCCATAACGAGCCGATGACGGACGAACAAATCCGCACCGTCGAGGCGATGGTCAACGCCGAAGTGCTGGCGAATGCCGCCACCGCCGCGCGCGTGATGAAATTCGATGATGCGGTGAAAGCGGGCGCGATGGCGTTGTTCGGCGAGAAGTACGGCGACGAAGTGCGCATGCTCGATATTGGATCTTCACGCGAGTTATGCGGCGGCACGCACGTGGCGCGCACCGGCGACATCGGATTCTTCAAAGTGGTCGGCGAAACCGGTATTGCCGCCGGCGTACGGCGTATCGAAGCGGTCACTGCCGAAGGTGCGCTAACGTGGGTGCAGCAGCAGGAAGCGTTGCTGGGCACGGCGGCGTCGGCATTAAAATCCGGCCCGCACGAAGTCACGCAAAAAATCACGCAAATGCTCGACACCGTGCGTAATCTCGAAAAAGAACTTGCGCGCCTGAAATCCAAGCTCGCTTCCTCGCAAGGTGACGACCTCGCCGGTCAGGCGGTGGATGTGAAAGGCGTCAAAGTGATTGCTGCCGCGATGGACGGCGCCGACAGCAAGGGGTTGCGCGAGTCGCTGGACAAACTCAAAGACAAACTCAAATCCGCGGCGATTGTGCTGGCGGCGGTCGAAGGCGGAAAGGTGACATTGATCGCCGGCGTGACCGCCGATCTCACCAGCAAACTTAAAGCCGGTGAGCTGGTGAATCACGTCGCGCAGCAGGTTGGCGGTAAGGGCGGTGGCCGGCCGGATATGGCGCAGGCGGGTGGCACCGATCCGGCAAAGTTGCCGGAGGCGCTGGCGTCGGTTGCGGGATGGGTG
>JBEBHE010000232.1:0-7634 GCA_040081205.1 Burkholderiales bacterium
CATACGCGGAGAAGTAAACCGGCGCGGGCTGCCACTATCGCTTGCCGAACCCAAAGTGCCGGTGGACATGGTGCTTGATCACACGCTGACGGTTGATTACTACGGCACGCCGGACGCGCTGAACAAAAATAATCAACTTGATATGCAGCGCAATGCAGAGCGCTTCCGTTTTGTAAAGTGGGCGATGCAAGCGTACAAGGGCATACGTCTGATTCCACCCGGCGGCGGCATACTTCATCAGGTCAATCTCGAATACCTCGCGCCGGGCGTGCTGGAGCGTGATGGCGCGTATTTCCCGGATTCGCTAGTCGGCACCGATTCGCACACCGGCATGATCGCCGGACTCGGTTGCGTGGGCTGGGGCGTGGGCGGCATCGAGGCCGAAGCCGCCACACTCGGACAACCGGTATACATGCTTACGCCCGATGTCGTCGGCGTACATGTCAGTGGCGCGCTCAAACCCGGTGTCACCGCTACCGACATGGTGCTGCACGTCACTGAAATGCTGCGCGGTGCAAAAGTAGTTGGCAAATTCGTGGAATTCTTTGGTGAAGGTGTTGCCAATCTCACCGTGCCCGACCGCGCGACGATCTCCAACATGTCGCCCGAGTACGGCGCGACGGTTGGGTATTTCCCCGTGGATGAACAGACGCTGCGCTATTTCCGGCAAACCGGCCGCGACGAGGCACAGGTCGCCGCCACCGAAGCTTATTACCGCCTGCAGGGCATATTCGGCGCAGCAGAACCCGGCGAAGTGGATTACTCGCAGGTGCTGACGCTCGACCTTGACGCCATCACGCCCAACGTCGCCGGCCCCAAGCGTCCGCAGGATCGCGTGCCGCTGGCGGAACTCAAGCCGCGCTTTGATGCGCTGCTCACCACATCCATCGCCGATGGCGGCTACGCCAAAACCACCGTGCGCAAAGGCTCATCTAGCGATCATGGTCCGCGCGACGGCGACGTGGTGATCGCTGCCATCGCTTCCTGCACCAACACCTCTAATCCCGGCGTGATGCTCGCCGCCGGCCTGCTGGCAAAAAAAGCCGTCGAACGCGGACTTAAAACGCAACCGTGGGTCAAAACGTCGCTCACGCCCGGCTCGGTGGCAGTCAGCAAATATCTCGACGCCGCGGGATTGCAGCCTTCTCTCGACCAGCTCGGTTTCAACATCGCGGGCTACAGTTGCGGCACCTGCTTTGGCGGCACCGGCCCGATCGATGCGACACTCGAAAAAGCCATCATCGACAATGATGCCGTCACCTGCGCTGTGGTTTCCGGCAATCGCAATTTCGAGGCGCGCATACACCCGGCGGTGCGCGCGGCGTTCCTGATGAGTCCGCCGCTGATTGTGGCCTTTGCCATCGCCGGTCGCATCGACATCGATATGGCGACAGAGCCGCTGGGCACCGGTAGCAACGGAAAACCCATTTATCTCAAAGAGGTTTGGCCGTCATCCGGCGAAATCGCTGCCCACATGACCACCGCGATGAACCCGGACAACTACCGCGCGGTATACAGCATGAGCGCATCGCAAATGAATCCGCTGTGGGACACGATTACGCAGGCCAAGGGCGAACTGTTCGCGTGGAGCGACGACTCCACCTACATCAAGGAACCGCCCTGGTTATCAGAGACCGATCTCACGCAATCGAGCCTGCGCGACTATCGCGGCGCGCGCGCGCTGGTGTTGCTCGGCAACTCGATCACCACCGATCACATCAGTCCCATCGGCAGCATCAAGGCCTCGCTGCCCGCCGGCGTTTACCTGGAACAACACGGTGTCGCGATACAAGACTTTAACAACTACGGCTCACGCCGCATGAATCACGAAGTGATGGTGCGCGGCACCTTCGCCAACATTCGCTTGCGCAACCTCATGACGCCCGGCATCGAAGGCGGCGTTACCGTGCATCAACCCAGCGGCGAACAAATGAGCATCTACGACGCGGCGATGCGCTACGCCAGCGAGAAAACGCCGCTGATCGTGATCGCCGGCGAAGAATACGGCACCGGCAGCGCGCGCGACTGGGCTGCCAAGGGCACGCGCCTGCTCGGCGTGCGCGTGGTCATTGCCAACAGCTTCGAGCGCATCCACCGCAGCAACCTCGTCGGCCTCGGCGTAGTGCCGTGTCAGTTGCCGGCGGGTGTTACCGTTGCAACGCTGGGATTGAACGGTACCGAATCATTCGATGTGCTTGGTCTTACCGATAACGCGAAGCCGCGCCAGCCCGTCACGCTGGTGATACGCCGTGCGGATGGCAAGCACGAGAACGTAGCGCTTACGCTACGGTTGGATACGCAGGCTGAAATCGAATACGTGAAGCGCGGCGGGATATTGCCTTACGTGCTGGAGGGGATGGCGGCGTAGTTGATCACTACCTAGCGAGGGCCAGAATCGCGGGCCACATCTCTCAATCCACCCGCGCCCCCGCCGCCTTAACCACTTTCTCCCATTTCGTCATTTCCGCTTTAATGAATTCGACGAATTGCTCCGGCGTGGTAGTCGCCACTTCCGCGCCCAGGCCGCTGATGCGATTACGCACATCATCCAGCGCGAGGATGCGGCGCACTTCGGTGTTGAGTTTGTTGACGATCGCGGGCGGCACGCCGGCTGGCACGAACAGGCCCTGCCATGAGCCGACTTCAAATCCCGGCACGCTGTCGTTGATCGGCGGCGTATCGGGCAGCGCTTGCGCGCGGGTGAGCGTGGTAACACCGATGGCGCGCAATCTGCCGGATTTGACATGCGGCACGCAGTTCGGTGCATTCTCGAATGACAATTCGATCTGGCCGCCGATAAGATCGGTCATGGCGAAGTTGCCGCCTTTGTACGGCACATGAACCATTTTCACGCCGGTCAGCAAATTAAACAGTTCGCCCGACAAATGCTGCGAAGTGCCGCTGCCCGACGACGCAAATCGCAACTGGCCGGGGCGCGCTTTAGCGAGTGCTGCGAATTCCTTGACGGTTTTCACCGGCAGCGACGGATGCACCACCAGCACGTTGGGCACCGATGCAATGCGCGTGACAGGTGCAAAGTCGCGCAACGGGTGATACGCCAGCTTGCTATACAGACTGGAGTTGATCGAATGCGAACTGATGGTGCCGCCCAGCAAGGTGTAGCCGTCAGCCGGCGCTTTCGCCGCGGCCTCGGACCCCACGCTGCCCGCAGCGCCCGCACGATTGTCCATGATCACCGGCTGGCCCCAGGCTTCGGTGAGCTTTTGGCCGATAAGCCTTCCGAGCAGATCGGTCGTGCCGCCCGCCGGGAAAGCGACGATGTAGCGTATGGGTTTGGTTGGGTAAGCCTGTGCCGCGCCTGTTGCAGCGGTTTGCGCGTGGACAGTGGCCGCCATACTCAGGCCAAAGGCGATGATGCTCGCGCTGCATGCGGCATGGATTAGTTTTGTTTTCATGATGATTCCTCCTTTGTTGTGTGGAATGATTGTCGCAGGTATTTCCAGCGGGAACCACGAGGCCGCTCACATCGGTCTTCGCTGAATGAAGCATTCAACATCGCCTGGCGAATTAATTGTAAGTATTTGTTTTTATTATATAATTTATTGAAAAACGGCAATGCACCAAGCCGTCGTTCCCGCGAAGGCGGGAACCCATAACACAGCGCTGTATGAAATATCGTATGGATTCCCGCCGAAGCCTGCCCTCGAATGTTTTAGCGGGGAGCGAGAACGACAAGGAAAGAAGTGTACTGACATTCGCCAGAATGACCGGCTGGTAATATTCTCTTGATAACGATACGCACAAGGAAAATCGCTTGAGCCATCATCTGTTCACCACGGCAAGCATCACGGCGCTCGCATTGCTATCGGCATCGGTGTCGGCGCAACCCAAGACCGACTACCCTATCCGCCCCATCCGCATCGTCGTTCCCGGCTCGGCGGGCAGCGCAAATGATTTCACCGCGCGCGCGATTGCGCAGCGCTTCACGGATGCGTGGAGCCAGCAGATGGTGATCGACAATCGCGCCGGCGCGGGCGGTGTGATCGCGCATGAGATCGCGGCCAAGGCAAACCCGGATGGCTACACACTGATTTTTTCCACCTCGGCCGGACTGGTAATCAACCCGCTGCTTTACAAAACACCTTACGATTCGTTTCGTGATCTGGCGCCGATTTCGCTGGGATCAATCAATCCGCAAATGCTGTTTGCGCATCCTGCGGTTGCCGCCAACAATGTGGCTGAGCTCGTTGCGCTCGCCAAAGTGAAACCCGGCGCGTTGAATTGCGCCTCGGCGGGCACCGGCACGCCGAATCATCTGGGCTGCGAGTTGCTGAAGTCGCTCGGCGGCATCAACTTTGTGCATGTGCCGTACAAAGGTTCCGGTGGCGGCGTTACCGATGTGGTGGGCGGGCAAATGCATTTCATGTTCAACAGCATTCCGGCGGTGCTGCCGCTGGTGAAATCGGGCAAGTTGAAAGCGCTGGGAGTCGGCGGCCCCAAGCGTTCGCCGGCGGCACCCGACGTGCCGGCCATCGCGGAAACGCTACCGGGTTTTGAATGCGTGAATTGGTATGCAATGCTCGCACCCGCTGGAACGCCCGCGCCCATCATCAGCAAAATCAACGCCGAGATGGTGAAAATGATCGCTGATCCGCCGTTCGCACAACGTTTGCTTGATATGGGATCAGAGCCGTTGTCGAGCACGCCCGCAGGATTGGCGGCACACATGCGCAAGGAATCGGATCGCTGGAGTAAAGTAATCAAAGCGGCAGGCATTAAAATCGAGCGCTAGCGTAGGCCATCCAAACCCATCGCGATCGCACAGATCACACGGATCACAAAACAGGAATTTCATTTCATGAATCGCTTCGCCATCAGCACCATCGCGATAGTTTGCGCAGCCGCATGCGTTTCGCCAACAAACGCGCAAGCACAACAGGCTTACCCGACCAAACCGATACGCATGGTGGTGCCGTTTCCGCCCGGCGGCAGCCCGGACATCGTGTGCCGCCTGGTTTCGGCCAAATTAAGCGAGCGCATGAACATACAGATCGTGGTGGACAACCGCGGCGGCGCGGGTGGCATCATCGGCAGCGAAATCGTGGCGCGCGCCGTACCCGACGGCTACACGCTGATGTTCATCTCCACGCCGCACGTGGTGCTGCCTGCGCTGCAGAAGTTGCCCTTTGATACGGTAAAAGCATTCGCACCCATTGCGCGTATCGGCACGTCGCCCAACTCGCTGGTGGTCAACCAGCATCTCGCCGCGCGCTCGGTGAAGGAGTTCATTGCACTGGCCCAGCAGAAACCGAAGCAATTGAATTTTGGCGCTGCTGGCATCGGCACCTCCACGCATCTGGCCGCGGAGCTATTCAAGATCATGGCCAATATCGACGCCGTGATCGTGCAATATCGCGGTGGCGGGCCTGCGGCCCTGGCGGTGATCGGCGGCGAGAGCCAGGCGCTGTTCGGCACGCTGGTGCAAAACCTGCCGCATGTGCGCGCGGGCAATATACGCATGCTGGGTGTAGGCAGCGTGAAGCGCAATCCGCAGGCGCCCGACGTGCCGACCATTGCAGAAACCCTGCCCGGATTTGAGTCCGTGCAATGGTGGGGCATGTTCGCACCCGCGGGCACGCCCGCCGCCATTGTTGAACGCATGGGCGCCGAAGTAAAAACCGTGCTGGCGATGGAAGACCTGAAGAAACGCCTGATCCACGAGGGCGCGGACATTGACTACCAATCGCCGGCGGAGTTTGGCCGCTTCGTGGTGGACGAAATCGGCAGATGGTCAGGCGTGGTGAAGAAGGCGAAAGTCAGGGTGGAGTGAGATTCTTCTGCTGCTTGGCGGGTTACGGCTGCGCCGCTTACAACAACCCGCCCTACCAAAACACTGTCGTCCCCGCGCAGGCGGGGATCCATAACACAATCGCTTCTGCCATCACTCTATGGGTTCCCGCCTTCGCGGGAACGACACCCCGGCGCTACGCCATCTAATTATTGATGACGTAACGCAAAAACCCGCTATGCGGCGTGTATTTATCGTATAACCCGCGCGCGCGATAATTGTTTTCCTTGGTGTTCCAATACATCCGCGACCAGCCCTGCGCTTTCATCTCCGCCACCAGCCAGTCGATCAATTGCTTGCCGACACCGCTTGCGCGGCAAGCCGGATCGACAAACAAATCTTCGAGATAACACACCGGCGTCAGCGTCCAGGTGTTTTCGTGCAGAATGTAATTGCAGATGCCGATCACTTTGCCCGTATTGTCTTCCGCCACGATGGCATGCACCGGTGATGCAAACTCCATGATGCGATTCCAAGTGTGCGCGGTAATCGGCTCCGAGACACCGCGCTCATAAAAACGGCAGTAGCCGTCCCACAACACGCGCCAGCGCGCTTCGTCGCGTGCTTCGATTTTGCGAATTTTTACGGACATTGAGCCAACTCCAATCGCATCGTTAATAGATTCACTGCGCTACCACCGGCGCCACTGCGCCTAGCATCCAGCGCGCGAGCGCCGTCATGCGGGCATCCTGATGTTGCTGGCCCATCAGCTGCACGCCCACCGGCATGCCTTCCACGCTCAGCAGCGGCATCGTCACTGCGGGCGCGAACAACATCGAGCTGGGTGTGTTGAACACAGAATCGCCGGTCGGACGCGGCGCCAGCGGTTGACCCGGCACGTCGCCGGGCCACAGCGGCGCAGGCCCCGGACACGACAGCATGATGATGGCGTCCGTCAACGGCGCCAGCATGGCGTGGCACTGTTGTGCCGCCGCGCGCTCCTGCAGCAGCGCACGGTAATCGTCCGGCGTCATGGCTTGCGCTTTTTTCACCGTGGCCTTGAGGCGCGCGCTGACGCCCTGCGGATTCTGTTCGACCAGACTGGCCTGATACCAGCGGTTTTCCCACGCGGTGATCGTGTTGCTAATCTCACTGGCTTTGTGTATCGCCTGCTCCAGCACCTCTATCCACGGATGATCGCCGCGCCGCAGCAGCGTAACGCCCGCCCGCCGCAGATTCTCCAACAGCGTTTCAAACGCCGAGCGACTGGCGGCATCCAGCGCGGCCCAGCCCGCGCTTTCCAGCACGATCAGGCAATCCGGCTTTGCCGCAACAGGAGGAACAGCAGGGCCAAACAAGCCGGGACGCCCCGGATCGCCACCCGCACGGCACGCGATTTCAATTGCCACCTGCCACATATCTTCAATGCAACCGGCATGCACGCCAGTGGTACTCATGCTGGTGGTCTGGCGCTCGCCGCGGTTGATGCCGCCTTGCGTGGGCTTCAACGCGATGTTGCCGCAATACGCGGCAGGACGAATAACAGAGCCGCCGACCTGTGTGCCCAGCGCCGCCGGCGCCATGCGCGCCGCTATCGCAGCCGCCGAGCCGGACGATGAACCGCCGGGCGTGCGCGCCGCATCCCACGGATTAGTCGTTGGCCCCGGATGCGTGCCGCCGAGTTCTGCTGTCACTGTTTTGCCCAGAATCACCGCGCCCGCCTCGCGCAGCGCCCACACCGCCGCGTTGTCGCGCCTGGTGAAATTGCCGCGATAGGCTTCGCAACCCATCTCGGTGGCCATGTCCTTGGTTTCGAGCAGGTCTTTGATCGCAACCGGCATGCCGTCAATGGCGGAGAGCGGATTGCCCGCCTTCCAGCGCGCGC
>JBEBHE010000503.1:0-1966 GCA_040081205.1 Burkholderiales bacterium
CCAGCACACCGATGGCAATCAGCCAGTGCAGAATAATGGCGACCCGGGTGTAACGTTCGGCGTTGCTCACGTGCGCATTCCCCCGGTTACTATTTCTCTCCAGCAATCACGTAAGCCCACAAGGCCTCGATCTCGTCCGCACTCAACAGACCGCCCCACGGCGGCATCTGGTTTTTGCCTTTGGCCACAGAAGTAATGAATCGCTCTTTCTGGTCGCGCGGAAAAATGCGCAAATCAAACGCGCCCTGCGGATCAAGCATGCGCGGGCCGTGACAGGGCGAACAGTTTTGTGAATAGGTGGCCGATCCCTTGTTAATCTGATCGGGTGTGGCGTCCTGCGCCTGCGCCATTGCGGGATGCGCAAGCGCGCACACTGCGAAAGCCGCCAATATCAAACGGTTTGCCTTTATCAAAATTCAAATTTTCCTTATTGATCAATTTATTGGTCAACTTACTGATCGAACAATGCAAACGTCCATACCGATCCGCCGGACGGACTGTCGGGCAAGCCACGGCGTCCGGAACCCACGCCGCCGATCCCTGAGAGTACCGTCACGTACTGCTTGCCGTTTTTTGTCCAGGTAATCGGCTGCGCATTGACGCCGGAACCGGTTTTGAACGACCACAGCGTTTTGCCGTTATCGGCATCGACCGCGATCACTTCGCCGTTGTGCTGCCCGGTAAATAATAAGCCGCCACCGGTCGCCAGCATAGCCGACGCAATCATGTGGCCATACAGCGGCGTGCGCCACTTGGCTTTGCCCGTGAGCGGGTCAATGGCCTCCATGTGGCCGGCCAGCGTGGCCGGCTTAACCGGCGAGGCAATGTTCTCGACGCCCTGATAACGGAAGCCCGGCTTGTATTCGGCCAACGGCAGGAAGCGGTAGTTCGAGTAGCCATGATTGGTGTTGGCATAGAGCAAACCGGTTTTCGGATTGAACGCCGCGTGCGGCCAGTTTTTTGCGCCGCGTATGCTGGGCCAGATCTCGACCGTTTTGCCGGCGCGCAGATCAATCGACACCTGCGACTCCACCGGACGGCCGGTTTTCAAATCAACGTGGGTGGCCCAATTGACCTTTTCAAAGGGCTGCGCCGAAATCAACTGACCGTTGGCGCGGTCAAGCACATACAGAAAGCCGTTGCGGCTCATGTTCATCGCCACCTTGCGCATCTGGCCGTTCACGCGCAATTCGCCGAGGATGATTTCCCACGTATCCCAATCCCACACGTCGTTGGGCGCGAGCTGATAGTGCCAGGCGATTTCGCCGGTCTTGGGTTTGATGGCAAGTATCGATGCCACATAAAGGTTGTCACCCTTACGCTTTTCGTCTGTCCACGGGCCGGCATTGCCGGTGCCCCAATACACCAGATCGAGTTCAGGATCGTATGAACCGGTGATCCAGGTGCTTGCACCGCCGCGCTCATAGGCCTCCCGTGGCTCCCAGGTATCGTGGCCTTTTTCGCCGGGGCCGGCAGTGGTGTAACGCCGCCACAGTTTCTTGCCGGTGGCGGGCTCCCAGCCATCCAGGAAACAGCGCGCGCCGAACTCCGCCCCCGAGCAGCCGGTAATCAGCACGCCGTTGGCGACTGTTGGCGCCACAGTCAGCGAGTAACCTTCCTTCCACTCCGCAACCTTTTGCCGCCACAATTCTTTACCGGTTTTCTGATCCAGCGCGATCACAAACGCGTCCAGCGTGGTGCGAAACACTTTGCCGTCGTACACGGCCACGCCCTTGTTGGAGTTGCCGCAGCACACCACGCGCGGCGTGCCCGGATCAAATTTCACCGCCGTGCGCCAGATCATCTTGCCGGTCACAGCGTCGATCGCGTACGTCCAGCGCGCATTGGACACATACATCACGCCTTCGTAAATCAGCGGCTGTGCTTGTTCGCCCAACTCATTGTCGAGTGACAGATTCCATACCGGCACCATGCGCTTGACGTTGCTCTTGTTGATCTGGTCGAG
>JBEBHE010000504.1:0-1958 GCA_040081205.1 Burkholderiales bacterium
CTTGCCGTCGCGGCGGAACGGGAGGAACAAGCCATCAAAGCCGCGCAAGCGCTGCGCGCCTCGGCGAAATGGAACGAAACGCCCGACCTGCCGCCCGGTGGTAGCGGCGGCACTGCGGGCGCGGCGCTTTATGAGCATCTGAAAAAGATGCCGTCGCGCGACATGGTCATCAAGACCGTGACGCCGACCAATGCCAGTGGCGGCAAAATCACCAGCGTCGAAGCCGAATACACGCGTCCGTTTCAGGCGCACGGTTCCATCGGCCCCTCGTGCGCCGTCGCGCAATTCAAGGACGGAAAATACACCGTGTGGACACACAGCCAGGGCGTGTTTCCGCTGCGCAATGATCTCGCGAAGGCACTCAAGACCCCCATCGCCAACATCACCTGCACGCATGTCGAAGGCTCCGGCTGCTACGGCCACAACGGCGCGGACGACGTGGCATGCGATGCCGCGCTGCTCGCGCGCACCACCAGCGGGCGTCCGGTAAAACTGCAATGGATGCGAGAAGACGAATTCGGCTGGGAACCGTTCGGCTCGGCGATGATCATGAAAATGCAGGCGCATCTCGACGAATCCAAAAACATCGTCAACTGGCAGCACGAAACCTGGAGTCATCCGCATTCGACGCGCCCGATGAGCAACCCGGCCGGCAGTTTTGTGCTCGGCGGCTGGCATCTGGCGAATCCGGTGCCTGCCGCGACGCCGAACAATTCACCACAACCGTCAGGCGCGGCGGATCGTAACGCGGTGCCGCTGTATGATTTTCCGCGCCAGAATATTTTGCTGCACTACTTGACTGACATGCCGGTGCGCACGTCGGCGCTGCGCACGCTGGGCGCCTATTCCAACGTGTTCGCACTGGAATCGTTTATCGATGAAACGGCGCTTGCCGCCGGCGTGGATCCGGTGGAATTTCGTCTGCGGCACATGAAGAATCCGCGCGCCCGCGCGGTGATCGAACTCGCCGCACAAAAGGCCGGCTGGAAAGCCAACGCCGGCGCTACCAAAGGCAACGGCAGCACCGGGCGTGGCATCGCGTTTGCCCAATATAAAAACCTCGCCGCCTATTGCGCCGTCGTCGCGGATGTCACGGTGGACCGCAACGGCAATGTCAAGGTCACGCGCGCGGTCTCCGTGGTGGATGCAGGACTCACCGTCAATCCGGACGGCATCATCAACCAGATCGAAGGCGGTATTATTCAGTCGGCGAGCTGGACGCTGAAAGAGCAAGTGAAATTCGACCGCCAGCGCATTACCACGCGCTCGTGGGCGGATTATCCGATTTTCACGTTCAACGACGTGCCGGCGGTGGAAGTACACATCATCAACATGCCGAACGAACGGTCACTCGGCGTGGGCGAAGGTTCGCAAGGCCCCACCGCGGCTGCCATCGCCAACGCGATTGCCAACGCCACCGGCAAGCGATTGCGCGATCTGCCGTTCACGCCGGATAAGGTAAAGGCGGCGCTGGCCTGAGAACGTCCGGCATGCAGCCGCGATGAAACTGCGCGGGACAGTCGCGCTTGCTGTTGTTGGTGTCGCCGCAGCGGTGGCCGGCTATGGCTATTGGCATGCGGCTACACATGCCACGTTTAACGTCAATCTCGCCTACAAAACCGAACCGAACGTCGTCAATCGCATGCGCAACGGCCAGATAGAATTTGTGGATGACGGCGGCACTGTGCTTGCACGCGCCAGCATCGACACCAAGTTTGGCGTCGTCTGGCTCGCCCATCCCGACAAAGGCCAGTGCGGCCCCAATCTTGCGCGAGACGACTACCGGGAATGTGTTCAGGCGCAGGCGGCCTGGATCCCGCAATGGGTGCGCGGCGTGCGCTACGCGAACATCACGCTGGAGCGGTGCAGCCTCGCCCGCCGCAGCGTGCAGCTCACGACACACCGCGACAACCTGTGGCTGTGGTGGCTGCCGCTACCGCATGCCGCCGGGCTGCCGT
>JBEBHE010000019.1:0-26862 GCA_040081205.1 Burkholderiales bacterium
ACCTTTCGCTTTGGGCAGAATGTCGTTTGCGTAGGCCTGCCCTTCGTTCTTCTGCCGCTCGCGATCCTGTCCCGCCTTCACCGCATCTTCAAATGCGGCCTGCACTTTTTCCGGCGGCTGTGCATTCTGCATATTGAGCTTCTGCACTTCAATGCCGGTTTTATAGCGATCTAAAATCGTTTGCATTAATTTGTGCACTTTGGCTTGCACATCCGCACGGCCTTGCTGCACAACATGATCCATGGTGCTCTTTCCCACCACTTCACGAATCGCCGTCTCGGCAGCCTGAAGCACCGTGTCATCCGGAGATCGGTTTTCAAAAACGTAGTCCCTAGGGCTTTTTACCACCCACTGCACCGCGAACTGCACATCGACGATGTTTTCATCGTCGGTTAGCATCAACGACTCTTTGAGCACCTTGCTTTTGACGTTGTTGCGGTAGCCGACCTCGACGCTGCGCACCTGCGATACATTCACGATTTGCCGTGATTCGATGGGATACGGCATATGCCAACGCAAACCCGAAAGTGTGATTTCGGAGTATTTGCCGAAACGCAGAACCACGCCGTTCTGCCCCTCGTTGACGATGTAGAAGCCGCTGGCAACCCAGACGCCTAGAATAAGTGCGCCCAGCACGATAGCGCCGCCACCCAAGTGCTTTGGCCCCATCGGTGCTCCGGACTCACTACCGGGACGACCGCCACCCTTGCCAAAAAGTCCGCCAAATTTTTTTTGGAAATTGCGCCAAACCTCATCAAGATCGGGCGGTCCCTGATTGCCACCGCCAGGACGTTTGCCCCACTGTGGGTCGTTGAGCGACATCAAGACGTTTAGCATGCGCACCACGCCGCCGCGCACAGAATGACCAAGAGATTGCACTAAACCTGCCATGGAAAATTTTCCGGATTGTTGGTGTTACTCAAGCATGACTTGTTGTGATTCGAACCATACGAAGCCACATCAAGCCATCGCCACGTGACTCACATCACTGCGACTGGAATGGACAGCGGTTTCGGCTATCTGTCCCAGAGCATTCCTCAATAAATCAAGACCTTGCCCACTCTGGGCGCTTATCCATGCTCTTATAATCTTACCACATTCATCGTTTTCAACTTGCGGCGAAAACGCTGTCAAATCGATCTTGTTATAAACCAGTACCTGTGGAATGGCATCAGCGCCTATCTCCTTAAGCACCACGTTCACCGCCGCAATCTGGGCATCGCGATCGGGGCTACTGGCGTCGACGACGTGCAGCAGCAAATCAGCATGCACGGTTTCTTCCAGCGTAGCCCGGAAAGCGGCAACCAGCGTATGCGGCAACCGCCGGATAAATCCTACCGTGTCCGACAGCACCACCCCGGCATTAGTGCCCGTGTGCAAGCGACGGGTCGTGGTATCCAGCGTAGCAAACAGCTGGTCCGCCGCGTAAACACCTGCGCGTGTCAGCGCATTGAATAGCGTGGATTTGCCGGCATTGGTATAACCCACCAACGACACCGACAGCACATGCGCCCGGTTGCGCGAACGGCGTTGCACCGCGCGTTGCGACTCGACCTTGACGAGTTTTTCTTTCAGCATCTTGACACGCTTGCCGAGCAGCCGCCGGTCAGTTTCCAGCTGCGTTTCGCCGGGGCCACGCATGCCAATCCCGCCTTTTTGCCGCTCCAGGTGAGTCCAACCGCGCACCAGTCGCGTTGCAAGGTGATCGAGTTGCGCCAACTCCACCTGCAATTTACCCTCGTGGCTGCGCGCGCGCTGCGCGAAAATGTCGAGGATCAGGCTGGTGCGGTCCACCACCCGGCAGTTCAGGCGTTTTTCCAGATTACGCTCTTGCACCGGCGAGAGTTCGTGGTTGAAAATCACCAGTTGCGACTGGGTGGCCGCAACCGTTTCGGCAATTTGATCCACCTTACCCTTACCGGCGTAATACGCGGAATCAGGCCGATCGCGTTTGCCATACACGATGCCTCTGGCGGTAACGCCCGCGCTGGATGCCAGCAATTGAATTTCAGCGAGGCTTTCGGCGTAGTCGTCGTTACCAAAGTCGAGCGCAACCAGCACAGCATCGGTGCTGCTGGCGCCGCCGGCACTACCGCTACCACGACCGGGACGATCAAACATCCGTTTGAAAAACCAGGAACAACATCAAAAGGCTATTCGCCCTCTTCGGAGGAAATGGTAACCGCACGCGCCGGCACCACCGTGGAAATCGCATGCTTGTACACCATCTGCGTTACCGTATTTTTGAGCAGCACTACATACTGGTCGAACGATTCCACCTGCCCCTGCAATTTGATGCCATTGACCAGATAAATCGACACCGGAATGTGTTCCTTGCGTAACGTATTCAGGAATGGGTCTTGTAACAACTGGCCCTTGTTGCTCATGTTGCCCTCGCTTATTGTAGTCTTATGCGACTTCACTCTACTGCAAAAATTCATTTTGCGCCAGTGGGTTACGGCTGGCATACCGGCGCTTACTTACCCCATGATTTAATCGTCCTGATACGCAATTTCTGGCGCTCACTTTCGCTTCCCGGCCGCAGAAAACGCTGCACTACGATAGGGATTTCGATGGCTGCTCTTGAATTCGACCTTTAATGGGGTACCTTGGAGTTTGAACGTGTCACGGAGGAATCGTTCCAGATAGCGCCGGTAGCTTTCTGGCACGTGACTGA
The DNA here is from genome assembly GCA_040081205.1 of Burkholderiales bacterium. GTDB lineage: Bacteria > Pseudomonadota > Gammaproteobacteria > Burkholderiales > SG8-41 > UBA5216. Next base: position 2,678 of record JBEBHE010000019.1, read on the forward strand.
GTGAGTTACCGTGAATAATGATCCGAGGCGGATTGGAGCCGCCCTGATGGGCATAACGCATCTTAGGCCGGACCGCTCCGGCACGCGGTGGCTCTTGCTTGGCTATCGCCGCCTGCAGTGCCCGGCTCAGGCGCGGCGTAGACAACTTCGCCATGGCCGCCTCGAACGCGCCATCCACAGATCGCATCACGCTGCCGATGCCGTGCCCCTTGAGTGCGGAAATGAAATGCAGATTGGCGAAACTCAGAAAATCGAGTTTGCGCAATAGTCCATGCTTGATCATTTCACGGTCGTATTCGGGCAAATCGTCCCATTTGTTCACGGCCACGACCAGCGCGCGCCCGGATTCAATGATAAAACCACCAAGATGCGCATCCTGGTCAGCAATATCCTGATGCGCATCGACCACCAGCACCACCACATTAGCGTCTTCAATCGACTGCATGGTCTTGATTACACTGAATTTTTCTACAGCCTCATTGACTTTTCCAGGGCGTCGAACACCCGCGGTATCGATCAGCGTATAGCGCTTTCCTTCACGCTCAAAATCGATGTAAACCGAGTCACGGGTGGTGCCGGGCATGTCGAATACCACCACACGTTCTTCGCCCAGCACCGCATTGACTAGTGTGGATTTACCCACGTTCGGCCGTCCGACAATGGCAATGCGCGGGGTTTTGTCGTCCTCCACCGGGTCTTTGCTGGCATGGGGATAATCCGCCAGAACCAGATCCATCAGATCGGATACATTCTCACCATGGGACGCCGAAATTGGCAGCGGGTCGCCCAGCCCCAATTCGTAAAACTCCGCGGTCACGGCTGAGCGCGACATGCCCTCGGCTTTATTCACAACGAGCCACACTTTGCGCGCCGTCTTGCGCAATTCCGCTGCAATAACGATATCTTGCGGCGCCACGCCGTTACGTCCATCCACGACAAACAACACCGCGTCGGCTTCATCCACCGCCTGTCGCGTCTGTCGCGCCATTTCGCGATAAACCCCTTCGGCCTTGGTCGGCTCAAGACCGCCGGTATCGACCACCAGATAGGGTCTTTGCCCGACCTTTCCCTCGCCATAATGCCGGTCGCGCGTGAGTCCGGGCACATCCGCTACGATGGCATCACGCGTGCGCGTCAAGCGGTTAAACAGCGTCGATTTTCCAACGTTGGGACGGCCTGCAATAACGATGGTGGGTTTCATGTTGCGGTCAGTCGAACAGCAGCAAAAGGACGCGACATTTTCGCGGCATCCAATCGCCGTGCGCGGACTACTGCGCGCCTTTCATTGAACGGTAATGGCGAACACGCCACCGTTACGCGTCTGCACCAGAAAGGTCGAAATATCCAGCGGCACAGGCACCGCAGCGATCTGACTACCGTCGGTAGCAATGCGTCCGGCGAACGAACCGTCTTCGCGCGACAACAAATGCACGTAACCCTGATAGTCACCCACGATAACGTACCGTCCCAGCGCCAGCGGCCGGCTCACGCCGCGGCCAAACATCTTGTCCTGCTTCCACACGCTGCTGCCGTTGGATTTGTCGAGCGCCACCACCGTGTTCTTTTCGTCGGTGATGTAGAGGTTGCGGTTATCGATGGCCATGCCGCTAAAACTGGAAACATCACGGCCCCAGATCGCCGTGCCGCGCACCGCATCGAAACACACTACACGCCCTTGATAGGCCACCGCGCATGCTCGCGCCTCATCAACCACGGGAGCGCTGGTCACATCAGCCACACGTTCGAGTTCGGTGGCACCCTTGGGCAATGCCACGATACCGTCCCACGCCGCGCCGCCGTTCGTGGCAGAGACCGCCACCAGACGCCCTCCCGGAAATCCTGCAATCACTAATCCACGGCTGATCACGACGCCCGCGTGGCTGCGCACGGATAGCGTCGGTGACGCGCGTTGATAAACCCAACGACGCTTGCCGCTCGCCGCATCAAATCCGTAGATAGTGCCATCACCGGAACGCGCAACGACGAGATCGCCTTCGATGGCAGGCGGCGCGAGAATTTCGCCGGGAAGTTGCGCCTTCCACAGAGCCTTGCCGGAATTGTGAAACGCCAGCAACTCGCCGCGCGGCGTACCGACCGCCACTATTGCGCCGCCAGCCGCCACGCCGCTGGCGATACGCTGCCCGGCGTCGAAACGCGTAATAATCGCGCCGGAATTTGCCGCAACAGCCGCGATTTGCCCATTCGAGCCACCAACCCACACGGTATTACCGTTGATCGACGGGAAAAACACGGTCTTGTCAGCAGCACCTATAGTGCTTTGCCATGCGATTCGTGGTGTTACTGTCGGTCGGATTTGCACCAGTTCCGCCGGTTTGGCAGCAGGCACAGACGCGCCAAACCAGCTGTTGTAAGTACCCTTGATTGTGTCGCACGCCCCCAGCGCGAGCGGCAACGCTAACGCCCACAAATAACGCTTCATCACTTGGCCTCGCCCACCGCGTCGAGTTTGACTTGCACCAACTGCCGATACGAACTGCGCGGATCAAATTTCTCCAGCGCAGCCTGATAAGCGGTGCGCGCTTCTGCACGCTTGCCCTGCACCGCGAGAACATCGCCTTTCAGATCGGCATACATACCGTCGAAGGCAGCGGCATGCTTGCTTTCCAGCAATTTCAAGGCTTCGTCGAATTTTTTCTCGTCGAGTAACACACCCGCCAACCGCAGCCGCGCCACGTCGCGCATTTCATCTTCCTTGGCGTTTTCGATGACCCATTGCAAACGCTGTCTGGCCCCTGCAAGATCATTGCCTGTCGCAAACGCTTTAGCCGCACGCAACTGCGCCATTGCGGCATACGCTGTGGAACCATGGCCGGCAGCAATACTGGCTGCAATATCCTGCACCTTCTTCGACTCATTCAGCTGATCCGCAGTGTCGAGCTGACTATAAAGTGTGCCCGCCGCAGTGGACTGTTGAGCGCTGTAATAACGCCATGCCTGAATCCCGGCAATACCGACCACCACCGCAAGCAGTCCCGTTGTCACGAGGTTGCCATATTTGCGCCACCAATCCTTGATGACGGCAATTTGCTCTTGTTCCTCTAAATCATAAGCCATTGTTTATAATCCATTTTTTAAAATTTCGATGGCCTCGGCCAGCGCTACCGTTCGTTGTTCTAGCGCCGCACGCAAAGCCTTGACCGTTACCTTGCCGGTGGCCGCTTCGTCGTCGCCGATGATAACCGCGAAATGCGCGCCACTGGCATCGGCCTTTTTCATTTGCGCCTTGAACCCGCCGCCGCCACAGTGAAGCACGACGTTCAACGCTTGATCACGTAATTGCTCGGCTACAACGGGAGCGACCTTGTCGGCAGCCTCGCCCTGATGCACCAACCACACATCGGGTTCCAGTCTAGGCAGCGTAGCCGCTTTCGATTCCAGCAACAGCAGCAGGCGTTCAACACCAATGCCGAACCCGCATCCGGGAGTCGCTTTGCCGCCCAGCTGCTCAAACAACCCGTCGTAGCGCCCGCCCGAACAGACCGCACTTTGCGCACCAAGCGCCCCGCTCACCCATTCAAACACGGTGAGATTGTAATAGTCGAGTCCACGCACCAACCGCGGATTGATGACGTACGGAATGTTCGCGGCCTGAAGACCTGCGAGAACGGCGTCAAAATTCGCGCGCGACGCCCCGCCCAAATGATCCATCAGCTTCGGCGCGGCTTCGATCATCGTCTGCATCGCAGGATTTTTTGAATCGAGAATACGCAGCGGATTCGTCAACAATCGGCGTTGCGCATCGTCATCCAGCACGTCACGATGCCCCTCAAAATACGCAATCAGCTTGCCGCGAAAGGCGAGGCGCTCATCGTTGCTGCCGATAGTGTTGATTTGCAGCTCTACGTTTTCGAGACCAAGCCGCTGCCACAGCCGACGTGACAGCACCAACATTTCAATATCGATATCCGGCCCGGGAAACCCCAGCGCTTCCACGCCAAACGTGTGGTACTGCCGGTAACGTCCTTTCTGCGGACGCTCATGACGAAACAACGGCCCGCTGTACCACAACCGCTGCGGTCCGTTGTAAAGCAAATTGTGCTGTAGCGCCGCGCGCACCGTGGGCGCGGTACCTTCGGGCCGCAATGACAATTCGTCGCCGTTCATCGAATCCTTGAAGGAATACATTTCCTTTTCGACGATATCGGTGACTTCGCCCACGCCGCGCACGAATAGGCTGGTGTATTCGACCATAGGCGTGCGAATATTGCGATAGCCGTACTGCCGAAAAACGCCGCGCACAGCGTCTTCGAGGAATTGCCACTGGTGGGCTTCATCCGGCAGCACGTCATTCATGCCGCGGATAGCACGGATCAGGTCACTCATGCTGCAACCGCAGGATATTTTTCGCGCACGTATTTTTCGACAATGCCCTGAAATTCCTCGGCGATGTGATCACCCTTCAACGTCACCGTCTTCACGCCATCAACAAACACCGGCGCGACTGGATTTTCACCGGAGCCCGGCAAACTAATCCCGATGTTGGCATGCTTGCTTTCGCCGGGGCCATTCACCACGCAACCCATCACCGCCACATTCATGGTTTCGACACCAGGATGTTTGTCGCGCCACTGCGGCATTTGCGCGCGCAAATAATTTTGTATGCGATCGGCGAGTTCCTGGAAAAACGTGCTGGTGGTGCGTCCGCAACCGGGACACGCAATCACCATCGGCGTAAACGAACGCAGCCCCATCGTTTGTAAAATCTCTTGAGAAACAATCACTTCCCGCGTCCTGTCACCACCGGGCTCAGGCGTGAGCGAGACACGTATCGTGTCGCCGACGCCTTCCTGCAGCAGCACGCCCATTGCCGCCGTCGAAGCCACAATACCCTTGGATCCCATACCGGCTTCCGTCAAACCAAGATGCAATGCGTAGTCGCAGCGCGTCGCAAGGTCGCGATATACCGCAATCAAATCCTGCACGCCGCTGACTTTGCACGACAGCACGATTTTATCGTGTGCCAATCCGAGTTTTTCTGCGAGCGCTGCGCTATCAAGTGCCGACATCACCAGGGCGCGCCGTGTAATCACCGCCGCTGATTCAGGTGCCGATTGCCTTGCATTGTCATCCATCATGCGCACAATCAGTTCGGGGTCGAGACTGCCCCAATTCACACCGATGCGCACGGGTTTGTTATAGCGGCACGCAAATTCAATCATCGTTGCGAATTGCTCGTCGCGCTTGGAGCCGCGACCAACATTGCCCGGATTGATGCGCAACTTAGCCAGTGCCTCGGCACAAGCAGGATGCTGTGTCAGTAATCGATGCCCATTAAAATGGAAATCGCCGACCAGCGGCGCGCTAACACTCATGGCATCGAGCTTCTCGCGAATGTGCGGCACGGCAGCGGCAGCTTCAGTAGTGTTGACGGTAACGCGAACGATTTCGGAACCCGCACGCGCTAGCGCCGCGACTTGCGTTACGGTACCAGCAATATCTGCAGTATCGGTATTCGTCATCGACTGCACTACGATGGGCGCATCGCCACCGATGTCCACATCTCCCACACGCACACATACGCTGGCGCGTCGAGCAGAAGAACCGTGAAGGGGCAGACAGACGGAATCAACCACAATTTATCTCGCTATTTCTCCGGACAGCACGCGGCGCACAGCACATCGTGAAAACGTCCACCCTTTTGGCGCCCACGCGACTACTCGAATTGTCCGGCGGCGAGCGCCTGCGCTTCCTTCGAAGCAGGAAAATTGGTGCGTAGCTGGTGTGCGACGCTATCCATGGTATTTCCACCACCCAGACGTCGTTCCGTACGCAAAATCAACCACAGAATTTCTGGGCTGCCGGAAGATACCGGCGCCAGCCTTTGCAAATGCAAGCGGGCGTCCGGGTAATTCGCGCGCACGTAAGCCATGTCCGCCAACTGGTAGAGCGCCTGAATTTGATTCGGCTGGAACTTCAGCGCCCCCCGGAAATAACCTTCGGCTTCGGCCATATCGCCGCGGCGACGCGCGCACAGGCCCGCGTTCACATATGAACGGTCCGGCTGCTGGTACAGCGGATCACTTACCGCCGCCATAAAATACCGTATGCCTTCCGCCTCTCGCTTGCGCTGGCACAGAAAAGCGCCATAGTTGTTGTTGGCATCGGGATCCTGACGATTGATTCTCAGCGCCTGCTGAAAGTTCTGCTCGGCCAGCGCGTCGTTCTTCAGTTCGGCGTAGATCATGGCCGCTACGTTATACGCGGGGCCATAAGTGGGATCCGCTCGCTGCGCGATGCCCGCTTCCTCAAGCGCTATAGCCATATTTTTTAAATCCAGGTAGCCTGCGGCAAGTTCCGTGTGGATGCGCGCACGGCCACGCGCATCGGCATCGCTGTCGGACGTGGTGGATTGAGTGGGCTGAGGCGTCGTCGTATCCATGATCGGCCCGCCAGCGCAGCCCGCCAGCACAATAAATACCGTCAGTCCCGCTAGAATCATTCTGTTCATTGCACGGCCTCGGACTCGGAAATAGATTGGGAACTGGATTCGCGCGGCATTTGTGACGCCCGGCGACGTTCTGCCCTGCGCGTTTTATCGTTAACCTGACCCGCCAGTTGCCCGCATGCTGCGGCAATATCATCGCCGCGCGTCTTGCGCGTGGTAGCCACAAGTCCCGCGCGCAACAACACATCACGAAAGCGCGCCACCGCATCTGACTTTGAACGCGCATAGCCGGAATCCGGAAACGGATTAAACGGAATGAGATTAATTTTGCACGGAACCGATTTGACGGTTTCCACCAATTCATGCGCTTGCGCTACACTGTCATTCACACCATCAAGCAGCACGTATTCAAAAGTAACAAAATCACGGGGCGCTTTTTCAATGTAGCGCACGCAGGCAGCGAGCAATTCTCGAATCGGATATTTCTTGTTGATCGGCACCAAGTTGTTGCGCAATGCGTCGTTAGGCGCATGCAGCGACACCGCCAGCGCAACCGGACACGCGTCACGCAAGCGATCCATCGCCGGCACCAGACCGGAAGTGGAAAGCGTAACCCGCCGCCGCGACAGCCCGTACGCATCGTCGTCCAGCATCAACCGCATAGCGGTCACGACGTTATCAAAATTCGCCAGTGGCTCGCCCATGCCCATCATCACCACATTAGAGATGGGGCGCGGATCGTCCTTGTTTCTGATGTCATAGGCGCCCAAACATTTGTTCGCCCACCACAACTGCCCGATGATCTCGGCAACACCAAGATTGCGATTGAAACCCTGCCGTCCCGTAGCACAAAAAGAACATTCCAGTGCACAGCCAGCTTGCGACGATACGCACAAGGTTCCGCGCTCAGTTTCCGGAATAAACACGGTTTCTATCGCATTGCCGGTACCCACATCCATCAACCACTTGCGGGTGCCATCGGCGGCAACGGTATCTTGAATGACGGTGGGCCCAGCGATTGCCGCTTCCGCACCGAGCCGTTCGCGCAGCGCCTTGGAGATGTCGGTCATCACCCCAAAATCAGCGGCCCCAGACTGATGCATCCAGTGCAGTAACTGCTTTGCCCGAAACGGTTTTTCACCCAACACCGCGCAATATGAGGTGAGTTCCTGGTGGCCGTATCCGAGTAAATTGACTGTCATAGCACCGGAATTGACCACCTATCGCGGACAAATATCCAGGCTGGCAAAGAAATAAGCAATTTCTGTCGCTGCATTCTCGGCTGAATCCGAACCATGTACTGCGTTAGCGTCAATGCTGTCCGCGAAATCGGCACGGATCGTGCCTTTTTCAGCTTTTTTTGGGTCCGTTGCACCCATCAGATCACGGTATTTTTGCACAGAATTGTCGCCCTCCAGCACCTGAATAATCACCGGCCCGGATGTCATGAAATCAACCAGATCTTTGAAAAAAGGGCGATTTTTATGCACCGCGTAGAAACCCTCGGCATCGGCACGTGACAACAGCGCCATACGCGCGGCGATGATCTTCAGCCCAGCTTTCTCAAAACGAGTATAAATCTGGCCAATCACATTTTTTGCAACGGCATCCGGTTTGATAATCGATAAAGTACGTTCCACGCCCATGATCCGCTGTCCCTTGCCTGAGGTTTAAATAACTGTTAAGGATAGCACGATAAGGCCTTGAAATAAAGACACTTCGAGGCGAAGTTGCAGTGCAGCAAACTGGATGTCGCCAGTCACATGGCAGCAGAAGCCCCGCTACCGTACTCATGCCGGGTTTACTGCGAGGGACCTACCATCCCAAAAGACGACGCCAAGCACCGGCCAGATGAATCCGTTACACAAGGCTGCACGGAAAACCGCTGCACGGACGAATAAGGTCCGACGAATCCGTCAGGATCGGTCGCCCGAAAACGCATGTAGTAGGTGCCTGGGCCAGGACGCGGCACCTCAAACGCAGGCTTATCCAGACTGTGCGTCAGCAGCGGCTTGGCGAATTGCGGATTGTCGGCCAATTGAAACTCGAACTTTTGTCCGGACTCTCCCGCCCACCGAAACTGAACCCCGTTGTCGCCCACGGACGGGGGTTCCGGCTGAGCCGGCGGCGCCATCAACGCAAAACTCGCCACATCGCCATACGGCCCGCGATCGCCGTCCTTACGTAAACTCGCCACACGCCAGAAATAATCCCCCAACGGCAGGCTCGCCACCGTCGCTTCGGTGCCTTTCACCGATTTGTTCTCGTGCGCCAGAGATTTGAATGCAGCATCACGCGCGACTTGTATGTGATAGGAGGCCGCTTCAGGATTGTCCGCCCACTTGAACTCGACATCCTTGCTGCGCACTTTTCCCTTAGCCACCGGTACGGAAATCAATGGCGGCTCGGGACGCGCCTTTAGCCGAAACGCATGGGTTGCATCCCGCCCTTCCAGTCCGCGCGCATCCACACCGCGCACACGCAGAAAATAACTGCCATCGGCAATCTCCGTGAACCGCAACTCCGGCGATGTCATCAACGCCTCGGCTACCACCACGTTGAATTCCTTGTCGCGAGCCACCTGCGCGCGATACGCCCGGGCGCCGTCCAGCGCCGTCAATGGAAATCGCAGCACGGTACGCTCCAGCAACGCCGGCAGGCGCGCGGTCTGCGGCGCCGCCAATAGCGCGACCGGATCCGCTACCGATTTGCTGGAATCGACAACGCTGCCAAAACCCGCATTCACGCGTTTGCCTTCGCCGGTGGCACCGGCAGCGGCTACCGCCACCACACCTTCCAGCACTTCGCTGCGCGCCTGCTCGGCTTTGCTATCCATGGTCACGCGAAATTCAGTGCCTCGCACGCCCATGGTCCCCAAGCGCGTTTGCACGCTGCTGCGAGGTTGCGAGCCCGCGCCGCCAATTTTTGCAACGAGCGACTCCACGCGGCCTACCACCACGTGGAATACCGATTCCAGTATGCCCGTGTCGGGATAGCTGCGCAGCCGGCTGATTTGCACCTGGCTGTCTGCTTGCACACGCACTATCGATCCATCCGCAAGCTTTAGCGTGGCATAGCCGTTCTTGCCGGTGATGACCTCCGCGCCTTCCGCAAGCGTTGCACCCAAGGCGGCCACGGCGATTGGCGCTGGCGTTGCTGCTGTGGCGCCACCAGAAATCTTTACATCACCGGTCGCGCTAGCGACCGTGGCCATGCCCGGCGCAGAGCGCAACAACTCGAGCGGAATGCGAATGGCTTGCGCAGGGCGAATAAGATTCGGATTAGGCATGCGATTGTACTGCGCCACTTGACGCCATTGCACCGGCTCTTTCAGCAATCGCTCGCTCAGACCAATCACGGTATCGCCGCTGCGAACGACATGCACGAAGTCATCGGCCGGACTCGCCGCAAATGCGCATCCGCCGCCGGCAAGAAGCAGCGCAACCGCAATGGCGCATCGATACAGATTCAACATGATTTTGACCATTCCAATATTGGATGACAGCCCACCAAGTTTTTCAGAACGGGGCCACCACTGACCTTATCCGAAGTGGGGCACGAGGATGCTATCGCCCACTGATCAAGCAACGCGCCAAGGCGTGGGATGCGCCACAATTTTACACATATTTTACAGTTACACTTCCCAAATAGTCCTTCAAGCACGCCGCCAACCGCTGCAACTCAATACTATCGCGCGCTCGGGCGGCCGCCACCATAGCTTCGCCTATGTCCGTGATTATGGAAAAACCGTAACTGCGGCCGCCGCCCGCCATGCCATGCCCGATTTTGCGCAACGCCTCAAAGTCATCGGCTTGCAGCGCTTGCGCGATGGCAGCCTGATCCTTGCGGCGCTGCTCTAGGAATACCGGCATCAAATCCTTCAGATCGCGCTCTACAACGACGGTGATCGGATCAAACGGCATGTCCAACCTCCGCGTTGTGCGGCCGTGCCGCCATCGCCGATTCCAGCGCGACCTGCAAGCTGCCGCGCGTCAGCGGCTTATCCAGCACCGCATTGCACCCCGCAGCCAACGCCATCCGGCGCTCTTCCTCGCCCTTGTGCGCAGTCAGCGCAAGTATCGGCGCACTATAGCCGCACAGACGTAAAGTGCGCGTGGCCTCCGCGCCCGGAATCACAGGCATGTCCATATCCATCAGCACTGCGTCTGGCCGTTGCGACAACGCAATAGCCACGGCCTGCTCGCCGTTTTCACACTGCAACACCGACAAACCCAACTGCTCAAGGAATCGAACCGTCAGTGCGCGAATGTCCGGCATGTCTTCGGCGACCAGCACAGTGCCGCGCATCGTCGCCGGCGCGACACGGTTAGCCGGTTCTGTCGCGGTCGGTGCGTCGGCGCTCTCTGCGACAACGCGCGGCGCCGCTAGCGTGACTTTGAACACGGTTCCCCCCCCCACGCGGCTGCGCACGTGAATATCGCCACCCATGAGGCGGGCAAGATTGCGGCTGATCGTCAGCCCCAGACCGGTGCCGCCGTGGCTGGAAGCCACCGTCGCATCCGCCTGCTGGAACGCGCCAAACAACCGTTGCAATACGGTTTCCGGCATACCGGGACCGGTATCGGCAACGTACAATTGCAGCACATCGTTCTCCCATGCGTAAACGACGGTAATCTCTCCCTTCTCGGTGAATTTAATCGCGTTGCTCAGCAGATTCAAAACAATCTGCCGCAATCTAAATGCATCCATCGCCAGCCATTCCGGAACGCCTTTATCTTCAGCGCGCATCTTCACCGGCTTTCCACGCAGCAACGGCTCAACTGTTGCCAGGGCATCGCCAACCACATTTTTCACACTTTCCGGATGACGTTGAATGGTCATCTGCCCGGCCTCGATCTTCGCCTGATCCAGCAGATTGTTCACCAGCGACAGCATATTCTGGCAATTGCGATCAACGATTTCGCCGTTTTTCATGCGCTGTTCGCGACCCAGATCGTCCTGGTGCAGATTGATATTATTGAAGCCCATGATCGCGGTCAGCGGTGTGCGTAACTCGTGGGTCATGTGCGATAGAAACTGGCTCTTCAACCGCTCCGCTTCCCGCGCCGCCCGCGTCTCCAATTCGAGGCGCTGATTGCTGTTGTAGAGCCTGAGTTGCCGGTAAAACACCACCAGAAGCTGCATCAACAGTCCCGCCAAAATCGCAAATAGGATTCCGATGGCCTGTCCGCGCATCACTGCAACCGTGGCGCCTGCCAGCACAAAAGCGATGAGCGCCGGAAATATCACCCACTGCAGAGTCTTTCTCGCGGACCACGCCGGATGCCCCAGCAGCGTGATCAACAAAATCACGCCCAGCACCAGCGACAGGTCAACGGCCCATGACCGCGGCTTGAGCACGTGGCCGCGCGCCAGCAATTCAGTGGTCATCGCCTGCACACGCACACCCGGTTGCAAACCCAGCGGCGTGTAAACAAAATCGCCGAGCACGGCGGTGGAGCTTCCCACAATCACATGCCGTCCTTTTACCGCTGCCGCCATCGCCTCCAGTCCGCGCACGCCGGAAGCCGCCAATGCGACCTGGTAGAACGGCAGCGTCGGAATGCCGTCTATGGCCGCCGGGTAATGCAACAACGCTTCGGCGCGTTCAGTCACCGGCCACGACCGGCCGTTAAGCGATATCACCCCTGAGCCGATGTGCAACTGCGCGGGACGGCCTGCCTCATTTAGCAATGCCAGCGGCAAGCTCGGCACGCGCTTGCCATAAACAGAAAATACCAACGGCACCCGGCGCAGAATCCCGTCGCCATCCGCCTGCACATTGATCACGCCTACGCCAGCACGGGATGTCAACGCGAGCTGCGGCAGCGTCAGATCGCTTACCGCCCATGCGTTGCGTTCGCTCGTCGCGCCCCACGCTTTGGTATCCAGTTGTTTTTGATACGCTGCGTCTCGGCCAAACGTGTATGGCAATGCCGCAGCCGCAAGTGTCACGCGTTCATCCAGCGCGGCCGCAAAAGCATCGTCGCCTTTGCGTGCGTCGGAAAACAGCACGTCATACGCTACCGCTTTTGCACCGACGCGTAACAGGTATTCCGTCACCAGCGCATAAATTTCCCGATCATAGGGCCACGGGCCCAGCTTCGGACGCAACTGCGTCATTGACTCTTCATCGACATCCACCACCACCACATGGTCGAACGCGATTCGAGGCGCAAGCATACGGATATGCGTATCCGTCATGTCGTAGTCGATACGCCGAAACACATCGCTGGTTTCAACGAACGCCGTCAGAAAAAAAGCCAGCACCGCAAACACCATGCTGCGCACGAGATACGGCAATGATCGCAATTGATCGATTGCGTTTTCAGTGGTCTCTATCATGGCGCACTATCGTAACTGTCGCGCTGCCAATGCGGCGTGATCGATGACGCACCCGTAGCAGCATGGAATCTCTGATCGACCCCCAACCCGGGCACCCAAACCAGATGCTGGCCCGACCACAGAAACGGCAAGCGGTCGCGCATCCACGGCGGCACGCCGTGTTCCTGAAATAAATCCTTGACGCTTCGGCGCGGCCGATTCGCATCGGGACGTAACCGCTCGCCGCCTTGACGCAGGCGCAACGTCACCGGCGCCGCGCGCAATCGTTCAAGATCGATGCCACCGCCCCGGCCAGGCTTCATTGTCAGCGTCGCTCCCAACGCCGCAACACGCAGCGAGCGTTCGCCCTGCCAAGGCGTAGCAAACCCTGAATCCGGCGTGCCCTGTTTGCGCACCAGATGCAACGCACCTTCAAAGCGGTGCAACCCGTGACTGCCCAGATCAATGTTGACGCGGGCGTCCTGCTTTGCGTTGATTGCCTGTCGCAGCGCTTCATCCAGCGTGCGCCTGTCGGGCATGGTGATTTCCGCGCGCGCCAGAAAATGCCGCAGCAGGTTACCGGCGCGCACAACGGAAAGCCGCTGTAGTCCGGCAACCAGCAACGTGTCATCGCGCAGGCAATCCCGGCTATCCAACAGTGCCAGGTCATCCAGCAGTTCCGCCGCATCCGCCAGGTTTGCCGCAGCCCGCGTCAACGTGGCGCGATAACCTGGTACGCGCGACGCTACCCGCGGCAATATTTCACTGCGCAAGAAATTGCGCAGATAATAGGTGTCGGTGTTGCTCTCGTCTTCTATCCATTGTAGTTTGCGGCGCTTCGCATAACCCTCAATCTCCTGTCGCGAAACGTCCAGCAACGGGCGCACCACATGCAAATGGCCTTCCTTGCGCGTGCGCGGCATCGCCGCCAACCCCTTTACCCCGGCGCCACGTAACAAACGCAGCAGCAAGGTTTCAACCTGATCGTCCTGGTGGTGCGCCAGCACAATCGCATCCGCATCACACGCGCGATATGCCTCGTAACGTGCTTCACGCGCAGCAGCTTCCGTGCTATTGCCGCGCGCAACCGTCACTTTCGCCACACGCAGCGGCACCTGGCGCGCGCCGCATTCGCGGCGGCAAAACGCCGCCCACGCCGGTGCATTGGGGCTTAATTGATGATTGACATGAATCGCGGACAATCGCCATCGATGGCGCGGCGCCAGCGTGGCAAGCACATCCAGCAACACTATCGAATCCAAACCACCGCTCAATCCTACACACAGACGATCGCCGGGCTTGACCATTGATACCAGTGCCCGCTCCACAACGCATACAAAATCATCAACGACAGCCGCGACCGCTACGCACCTTTTTTTTGCAATTCCCGAAGCCATAAAAATCCGCCGTTACGTGGCTGGCGCTATTTACTTTCGACTTCCTTGAACTTGCCGAAGCTCACCAGCTTTTCGCAGCGCGCAGCGAGTAATTCGTCCACCGACTTGTCGCGCAACTGACGCCACGTATCCGCCAGCGCTTTTTTCATCAGTTGCATCATGGCATCAGGATCGCGATGCGCGCCGCCCAGCGGCTCCGCAACGATTTTGTCGATCAGTCCCAGCGTCTTCAGGCGCGTCGCGGTGATACCCAATATTTCGGCCGCTTCGGGCGCCTTGTCGGCGCTTTTCCATAAAATCGCCGCACATCCTTCGGGCGAGATCACCGAATACGTCGAGTATTGCAGCATCAGCGTCGCATCGCCCACTGCAATCGCCAGCGCGCCGCCCGACCCGCCTTCGCCGATCACGCTGCAAATGATCGGCGTCTTCAGTTCCGCCATCGCATAGATATTGCGCCCGATGGCTTCGGACTGCCCGCGCTCCTCCGCCTCAACACCCGGATACGCGCCCGGCGTATCGATAAACGTAAACACCGGCAGGTTGAATTTTTCGGCGAGCTTCATCAGCCGCAACGCCTTGCGATAACCTTCCGGCTTGGGCATGCCGAAATTGCGCATGGTGCGCTCTTTGGTATCACGGCCTTTTTGATGGCCGATCACCATCACATTTTGCTCATTAAAGCGTGCCATGCCACCGACAATCGCCGGATCGTCGCCAAACATGCGGTCGCCGTGCAATTCCTCAAAACCGGTAAAAATGCCGTTGATGTAGTCCAGCGTATAAGGACGCTGCGGATGCCGCGCCACCTGCGAGATTTGCCACGCCGTCAGCTTGGCGTAAATCTCTTTGGTCAGGCCCTGGCTTTTCTTGTTGAGCTTGGCGATTTCTTCTGAAATATCCAGCGCCGAATCGTCCTGCGCAAAGCGCAGTTCTTCGATGCGGGATTCGAGATCTTCGATAGGTTTTTCGAAGTCGAGAAAAGTTTGTTTCATGGGGCGGGATGATACAGCAACCGTTATTGAGCCGTTCAGGCCGCCACACTAATACCAGGCGACATCATTTCCACGTGGATCACTCGCCGCCTGCGCCTCGCCGGTTTCCTTCGACTTGAACACTACCTGCATGTTGCCCCATTTGCGATTGCCCTGCTGAATCGTATGGCCCTTGCCTTGCAGCACGGCGCGCCACTCCGCGCTGAAACCTTCCGGCTCTACCTCGATTCGATCTGGCCAGAACTGATGGTGGTAGCGCGGCATGGAAACTATGCGATTTAAATCTATCTGCGGCGTGCGCAAATGCTCCAGCACGCCTAATAACACTATACTGATAATGCGCGAGCCGCCCGGCGCACCGAGGATCAGCACGCCGCGTTCATCTTCCACAAACGTCGGCGTCATGCTCGACAGCGGCCGCTTACCCGGCGCAATCGCGTTGGCCTCGCTGCCGCGCAAACGGTAACTGTTGGGCAAATCCGCGCGCAACGTAAAATCATCCATCTCGTTATTTAGCAACACGCCCGTGCCTTTGGCGACGAGGCCCGAACCGAAAATCCAGTTCACTGTCAGCGTCGCACCCACGCGATTGCCCGCGCTGTCGATTACTGAAAAATGTGTAGTGTTATAGCTCTCGGCTTTTTCAGTAAGCGGCGGGCCGAGTTTGTCGCTGGATGTGGCCGCCTTGGACGATATAGTCGTAACTATTTGTTTTATATAATTTTTTTCTACGAGGCTCGCCACCGGCACTTTAACTTGATCCGGGTCGCCCAACTGCATGCGGTCACGAAACACCCGCCGCAGCACTTCCGAAATCGTGTGCGCCGATTCCGCATCCGACACGCCCGCAAGCTTTAGATGTTCCAGCATGCCAAACGCCTGCATCAACGCGATGCCGCCCGCCGACGGCAACGCGGCAGTGGTAATCGTCGCACCGCGATACGTCACGCGCATCGGCTCGCGCTCAACCACGCGATATTTTTCCAGATCAGACAACTGCCATGCGCCGCCCGCCGCATTCACGCTGTCTACTAGCGCGCGCGCCACTGGCCCGGCATAGAATCCGGGCACGCCGTCGTGCGCAAGACGTGTGAGTGTATCCGCGAGTTCCGGCTGCTTCAACACATAACCTTGCGTCAGCGCCTGACCATCGGCGAGAAAAATCCGTGACGCTTCCGGCAACTTGCGCAAAACCCCTTCGCGGATTTTCGCGATGCGCGCATAACGGCCATCCACCGCAAAGCCATCGCGCGCTAAACGTATCGCGGGCGCCAAGGTATCCGCCAGCGGCAACGTGCCGTAGCGTTGCGCGAGATGCACGAGCCCTGCCGGGGTGCCGGGGATACCCGACGCCGTACCGCCCTGCATGGTCGCGCCGCGCACCGGGTTGCCGGCGGAGTCGAGATAGTGCTCGCGCTTCACGCCCGCCGGCGCCGTCTCGCGCGCATCAATCATCACCTGCCTGTTGTCGGACGCGCGATGCAACAGAAAAAATCCACCGCCGCCGAGACCTGATGAATACGGCTCCACCACTGCCAATGCAGCGGCTACCGCCACCGCTGCATCAAACGCATTGCCGCCACGTTTGAGGATTTCATATCCGGCTACACTGGCCTGCGGATGCGCGGAAGCGATCGCGGCTTGTTGCTGAGCACCGGCACTTCCCGCCGCGACAAACAGTGCCAAGAAACAGAATATAAGTCTGCGCATGGCGTTCATAGCTGCAAATGTTTGCGAAAAAACGCTTCCGCCCGCCGCAGCGTATCTTCCATCGCCACTTTGTTCGGCGCATGGCTTTGCTTGGTCTTTCCCGGATCGTCGTAGGTATGGTGCGCGCCCTGATACACCACGAATTCAATGTCGGCGCCGCGCTGCTTGAGTTGCCCCGCCAGCGTGACGCACACCTTGGGCGAGACTTCATCGTCATCGGACGCCACCAGCAGCATCAGCGGCGCATAGGGCTGATAATCAACCTGATCGCGCTGCACGGTGCAACCGGGATACTGTGCGATGGCGGCGCGAAATTCACTGGCCGGTGTGGGCCTGGCCAGCCGCACGCGATCTGCTTTGTCCGGCGCGACGCGCGGGGGATTCTGTGCTATCGCCGCCAGCAGCGTCATGCCGCCATTGGACCAACCCTGCAGGCCGATGCGATCCGAGATCACATCGTTGCGGCTACGCAAATAATCGAGCGCGCCATAAGCATCCAGCGGACGCACCGTCTGCTCGCTCACCGACGCGGGGCGCGAGTTGTACGAATGCTTGGGAAAACCTTGCGCATGGCCGCGCGGCCCGAAGCTGTCCACATGCAGCGCAACGTAACCGCGCTCGGCCCAGAACTCGCCCCACATGCGATGGCGCATGGTCAGGTTGTCGGCGGCCATCACGCCGGGCTTGTTGACGGAATACGGTCCGGCGCGACCGTGCAGCATCACCACCGCAGGATGCAGCCCGGGCTTGGCCGGCTTGAAGAGATAACCAGTCAGTTCGGTTTTGCCGTCGCGGCTGGGAAATTTTACGGTTTCAGGCGCGGCGGCAAAGGCGCTGCTTGCCATGAGTAGCACCCAAACACAAAAAACACATAAGTATTTGTTTTTAAACAAAATTTATCAATCGCCTTTCACCGCACACAGAAGTATTACGTTACGTCTCTTTCACCCGAAACCACGCCGCATACAACGCCGGCAAAAACAACAGCGTCAGCACCGTCGCCACCAGCAAGCCGCCCATGATCGCTACCGCCATCGGCCCCCAGAAATCGCTGCGCGTCAATGGAATCATCGCCAGTATCGCCGCTGCCGCCGTCAGCATGATGGGGCGAAAGCGCCGTACCGTCGAGCCGATGATTGCCTCCCACGGTGGCTTGCCCGCTGCAATGTCCTGTTCGATCTGATCCACCAGAATCACCGAATTGCGCATGATCATGCCCGACAGCGCGATCACGCCGAGCATGGCCACAAACCCGAACGGGATATGAAACAGCAGCAGAAAAAACGTCGCACCGATCAAACCCAAAGGTGCTGTGATCAACACCAGAAAAGTGCGGCTGATGCTTTGCAACTGGATCATCAGCAGCGTGATCGTCACGAAAATCATCAAGGGCATAACAGCAGCTACCGAATCCTGGCCCTTGGCGCTTTCTTCGACTGCGCCGCCAATCTCAATGTAATAGCCGGGAGGCAATTTGGCGCGCAGCGGATTGAGCAACGGCTCAATCTGCGCGGTCACCACCGGCGCCTGAATTTTTCCTTGAATGTCGGCGCGCACCGTCACCGTCGGCAAACGATTTCGCCGCCACACCACACCGTCTTCGAGTTCATATGAAATCGTCACCAGTTGCGACAGCGGCACGGTGCGCCCGCCAGTCAGCGGAATATTGTAATCACCGATAGCGCCAATGTTCATTCTCTCGGCCGCTTCCGCGCGCGCCAGCACTTCAATCAGCTTGTCGCCCTCGCGAAAGAACGTCACGCTGTAGCCGGTGAGTATCGAATTCAACACTCCCGACAACTGCGTTGAATTGATGTTGAGTGCGCGCGCCTTGTCCTGATCGACATTAAGCTTGATCACTTTGGCGCGCTCATTCCAGTCGAGATGCACGTTGAATACATGCTGATTGCCGCGCACCAGCGCCGCTGCTTCCGTTGCC
The DNA here is from genome assembly GCA_040081205.1 of Burkholderiales bacterium. Lineage (GTDB taxonomy): Bacteria > Pseudomonadota > Gammaproteobacteria > Burkholderiales > SG8-41 > UBA5216. The sequence continues at coordinate 21,449 of JBEBHE010000019.1, forward strand.
AGCGCCTTGACCGTTTCCGGATCGGCGCCCGACACGCGGAACTGGATCGGATAACCCACCGGCGGGCCGTTTTCGAGACGATTCACGCGCCCGCGCACCATCGGAAAATCTTTCTCCAACGCGTCCTTCACCCGTTGAAACACCCGCTCGCGTGCATCATTGCTCTTGGTCATTACCACGAACTGCGCGAACGACGTATTCGGCAACTGAATATCCAGCGGCAAATAAAATCGCGGCGCACCCCCGCCGACATAAACCGACTGTTGCTCGATGTCGGCGTCATTGGCCAGCACTTTCTCCATCTTCAACACTTCGGCTTGCGTCGCGCGTATCGACGAACCTTCCGGCAGTTGCAGATCAATCAGCAATTCAGGCCGGTTCGACGACGGGAAAAACTGCTGCTCCACCAGTGCAAATCCCGCCAATGCCACAGCAAACAACAAGGCAGTCGCCAACAGCACGGTTTTGCGAAAGCGCACGCACCACGTCACCATGCGCCGGAATATCAGGTAAAACTTTTTTTGATATACCGCATCCTCGTGTGCATCCGGGTGCGCTTGAAAATTCGGCAGAATCTTGTAGCCGATGTACGGCGTGAAAATCACCGCCACAATCCACGAAATCAATAATGCAATCGTCACCACCGCGAATATTGAAAACGTGTATTCGCCCGCCGATGACTTGGCAAAACCCACCGGCAAAAAACCTACCGCCGTCACCAGTGTTCCGGTCAACATTGGAAACGCCGTGCTGGTGTAGGCAAAGCTCGCGGCGCGCACGCGATCCCAGCCCTGCTCCATTTTGTTCACCATCATTTCCACGGCGATGATGGCGTCGTCCACCAACAAGCCCAGCGCGATAATCAATGCGCCGAGCGAAATGCGCTGCAAATCGATGCCGAACAATTTCATAAACAAAAACGTCACCGCCAGCACCAGCGGTATGCTCAACGCCACAACCACGCCGGTGCGAAAACCCAGCGAAATAAAACTCACCAGCAGCACAATCCCTACCGCCTCCATCAGCGTGCGCATGAATTCGCGCACCGAGCGTTTGACCACCGTGGGTTGGTCGGCCACCGAATGCAATTCCAGTCCGACCGGAAGATTTGCGCGGATGCGTGCAATGGCCGGTGCGAGTTGTTCGCCCAAGTCAATGATATTGCCGCCCTTGCCCATTGACACCGCGAGGCCGATGGCGTCCTGTCCCTTGTAGCGCATTTTCAGCACAGGTGGATCCGCGTAGCCGCGATAGACATGCGCAATGTCACCCAGGCGAAACAAGCGGTTATTCGCACGAATACCGATCTCGCGGATGCTTTCCACGGAATTAAAATCGCCCGACACCCGAATGTGAATACGGTCACTGGCGGTATCGACGCTGCCCGACGGCGTCATAGCGTTTTGCGCGTCAAGTATGTTGAATATCACCAGCGGGTCAATGCCCAGCGTCGCGAGTTTTTTGTGTGAAATTTCGATATAAACTTTTTCCGGCTGCTCGCCCAGCAATTCCACTTTGGCAATATTCGGAATGTGCAGCAACTCGGCCCGCGCACGATCCGCGTATTCCTTCATCTGCGAATACGAAAACCCATCCGCGGTAAACGCGAAAATAGTACCGAAGGTGTCGCTGAATTCATCATTGACAAACGGCCCTTGTGCGCCACGCGGCAAGGTGTGCCGCACGTCGCTGATTTTTTTGCGCACCTGATACCAAACCTCCGGCACCTCTTTCGGCGGCGTGTAGTCCTTGAGCAGCACAAAAATCATCGACTGCCCCGGCCGCGAAAAACTTCGCACATGGTCCAGCCACGGCGTCTCCTGCAACTTCTTTTCGAGTCGTTCGGTGATTTGCAGTTCCACTTCTTCGGCGGACGCACCCGGCCACTGCGTATTGATGACGATCACCTTGATGGTGAAATCGGGATCTTCGGCTTGTCCCAGATTGCCATACGCAATGACGCCCGCGACCAGCAGCGCGACAATAAAATACAGCACCAGTTGCTGGTGCGCCAACGCCCATTCGGACAGATTGAACGATTTCACGGCTCGCCGCGATTCACTTGCGCGCGGCAGCAGCGCTGGCGACGCGTACTTTTTGCCCTGGCGTGAGCTTATGCACGCCCGCCGTCACCACCACGTCGCCTTCCTTGACACCCGCAACAACCGTCACGGTGTCTTCACGAAATACGCCTACCTTTACCGGCGCCAGCTTCACGGTTTGCGTAGCCTGATCCACCACCCACAAGGCGGTGTTCGTGCCTTGCTGGTAAAGCGCAGTCAGCGGCAGCACTATCGCGCTGCCTGCACCACTCTGCTGCAACATCACGCTCGCCGTCATGCCCAATCGCATGTCCGCATCCGCTTCCGCCACCGCGATCCGCACGGCGTAGGTGCGCGTCACCGCATCGGCGCCGGGCGAAATTTCGCGAATCTTGCCGGCGTAGTGTTTATCGGGAATAGCCCATAGCGTCACTTCGATTTTTTGTGCGGCCTTCAGTTCAGGCAACCGATTTTCCGGCACGGCAATCTGAATTTCTTTTTCAGCATCGCGCGCGAGCCGCACCACAATCTGCCCGGCCGCAACCACTTGCCCGGCTTCCGCTTCCACTGCGGTAATCACACCAGCGCGGTCGGCAGTCAGCACCGCATACGTGCTTTGATTATCCGCCACGTTTAACTGCGCTTTCGCCTGATCGAGACGTGCTTGCGCGACATCGAGCGTCGCTTTGCGTTTGTCGATTTCGGCGCCGCTGACAAATTTTTTCTGGTACAAATCGTTGTAGCGTGCGTAGTCTGCCTGCGCCTGTACCACATCCGCCTGCGCTGCGGTGAGTTGGCTGCGCACACTCGCCGAATTCAATTGCAAATCACGCGCGTCCATGCGCGCCAGCGGCATGCCCGCCTTGACGACGGCGCCCACGTCCACCAACCGCTCTGTGATTTTGCCGCCGACTCTAAACCCCAGCGCGGATTCCGAACGCGCGCGCACTTCACCCGCGAAATTCGCTTGCAAACCTGCATCACCGGCCACCGCTTTTTGCGTTACCACCAACGGCACCGCGTTCGGCACGGGCGTTTTTTCACTGCACGCACCGAGAGCAAAGGTAAGCAGCAGTAGAGAGAATTCACGTAAATATATGTTTTTAAATAACATTTTTAATTACTTGAACGCGGCTGGCTTTTCAAACTTGAGCGTCATGCGGTCGCTCTCGCCGATAGCCAGATATTTTTCCGGATCGAGCCGCCCACGCGACATCGGCGGCAACGTCCACACGCCGTTGGGATGATCTTTGGTATCTTTCGCATTCGCATTCACTTCCGATTTCGCGACAAGCTTTAAACCGGCTTTTTCCGCAAGCTCAATCACATAAGCCTCCGTCATGTAACCGGATTTGATCTGCTGCGCAAATGACGTACCCGGATTGGCGCGATGTTCCACCACGCCGAGCACGCCGCCGGGTTTCAGCGCATCGAAAAACGCTTTGAACACCAGTGCATCGGTTTTCTGAGCGCTCCAGTTATGCACGTTGCGAAACGTCAGCACCAAATCCATGCTGGCCGGTGGCGCAATCGCCATGTACTCGGGCGGCCCGAGCGAGGTAAACACCGGTTTGCCGTAAAGTTCAGGACGCTTTGCATAGGCCGCTTCCTGTTTTTCTCGCGCCTCGCGTTGCCAGTTAGGGAGATTGGGATTCTCGATCGCATTGCCCGCAAGATACAACTTGCCCTTATCACGCAGCACCGGCGCGAGTATTTCCGAGTACCAGCCGCCGCCGGGCCAGATTTCAAGCACGGCCATGTCCGGTTTCAGCCCGAAAAACAACAGCGTCTCGCGTGGATGCCGGTACGGGTCGCGCGCGCGGTTCGCAGTCGAACGATGGTCGCCCGCCAACGCCTTGTCGAGCAAAGGTTCAACACCCTGCGCCGATGCCGTACCAACACCAGCGGCAAGCCACAACGCCAGCAGCATGTTTTGCCATTTCATGAAGCGCTCCTCGCCGAATTCGATTCGTCCATTTTACCCTTCCCATCGCGATGCATAATCGCACTGCCTATCGATATCAAAACCGCGTTCATCCAGAACACCGCCGCCTCGCCGGTAAACGTGGCCACCAGACCGAAAATGACAGGCATCACGGTTTCATTCCCCTTGTTGATGCTTTGCCGCAGCCCCATTGCTTCGCCCGCACGACCGGCGGGAGCGTGGTTGTAAACCAGAATCAGCGACAGCGGACTGCCGCAACCCAAGCCAATGCCCAGCAGAAACGCCATGCACGCCAGCGGGCCGAAACCGGAAAATAACGGAAACAACAAACAGATGCTGGCCGTCACCAGCAACGACACACTCAGCAGCCGCGCCTCGTTAATACGTTTGGTAATCGCCGGCATGCCAGCGCGCATGATCAGCATCGCCACTGCGTAACTGCCCATAATCATGCCGATCTGCGATGCGCTCAAACCCTGCGAACGCGCGTAGATCGGCAGATAAAAATTGAACAATTCCAATCCGGTTTCGATGATGCCGCCGGTCATCAAAACGCGCCGCAGCGGCGCGTTCTGAAACAGGTCGAATACTTTCTGGCCTTCGGGTTTTTCCTTCGGTGATTGTGGCTTCGGCAGAAATTTGACACAGGCCGCCAACACCACTATCGGAATCAACGGAAACGCCGCCAGCAGCAAATAAGTATTGCGATGCCCGAACGCATCAATGGCGAATCCTGTCGTCATCGGCCCCACCAGCGCGGTGACGCCCACGCCCAGACTGAACAGGCTGTAGTTGCGAGTACGCTGTGCGCCGTCGCCAAACGAACCGATCAGATGTTGCACCGACACGATGTAAAAAATGTAGCAAACACCCGCCACCAGCGCCGACACATACAGCATGGCCAGCTGCGGCCAGAAATACGGCAGCAGCAATCCGGTCAGCAGGCCGCATGCACCGAACAGCATCGGAAAGCGCACACCGAAACGATCCGACAGTTTGCCTGCGTAAACCGACAGCAAAATCGGAAATACGGCGTACATCGAAAATAAAAAGCCAATCATCCACGGCTGCGCGCCGAGCTCCAGCGCGTACAACGAAATCAGTACTTTGCTGCCTTTGTAGGCGCTGTGCGTCAGCACCGTCATGAGAATAACCCCGTAAACCGTCATGACGGCGGCGCCTTGCCCGCGATGCGGCTGAGATGACTGCCCACCGCCATCAACACGGCTGTCGCCACAAAAACGGGCATCAAGCCCATCATCGCGCTGAGTGTTCCGAACGTAATCGGTATTACCAGATGCATCAGATTCACCACCGTGAAACGCACCCCCAGCACCTCGCCCGAACGTCCCGCTGGCGCGCGGTTGTACACCATCAACATCGACAGCGGCTGACCGCAACCCAGGCCAAGTCCCAGCAAAAACGAA
>JBEBHE010000233.1:0-7555 GCA_040081205.1 Burkholderiales bacterium
GTATCAGCGTGACCAATTACCGGCCGGTTGGCGTTCCACGGGGCCGGCGATTATCGATCAGATGGATTCAACCACCGTGGTGCCGCCGAAAGCGATCATTCACAACGACGCGCTGGGCTATCTGCATCTGACATTGGTGAAAAAATGAACGCGCGCGAAACAGTCGCCGCGTTAGCTGATAGCTTGCAAGCGATCGACGATGCCTTCGATCCTGCTTCCGAGCAGGAACTGTTGATGGCCGAAGCTACGCTCGGCGTAACGCTGCCGGAACTTTTTCGCGAAATACAAAAATCGTATGGCCGATGTATGTTTTCCGGGGAAGCCCTGATTTCTGTAAAAGGCGCGGAGCCATTGAGCATATTTACAATTTTTGGTTGTAAGGGGGACACCGGGAATCTGGTTATGGATTTCCGAGAGCATCCTGATTTACAGGATAGAGGCCTAGTGCCGATTGCTGATGATCTATTTAACAATCGCTACGTTTGGGATTCGACAAGTGGGCAAGTGCTTTTCATAAACTATACAGATCGTAAGGCGCCGCTTCTGGCTGCGCCAACGTTTGAAGATTTTCTTAAAATGATATGGATTGGCCCGGATAGTTAACGCTGAGAGTGCAATGAAACGCAAAATCGATCCGATCAAATCTGAAGTCATCGCGCGCTTTTTGCTCGCCACCGCCGAGGAAATGGGCGCGACGCTGATGCGCACCGCGTTTTCGCCCAACATCAAGGAGCGGGCCGATTGCTCGACCGCGATTTTTGATGTGGCGGGCGAAGTGATCGCGCTGGCGCAGCGCGTGCCGATTCACCTGGGATCGATGGTCGGCGCGGTGGCTGAAATTCTGAAGCGTTTTCCGATGGCGGAAATTCTGCCCGGCGATATGTTCGTCGCCAATGATCCGTACAACGGCGGCGGCACGCACTTGCCCGACATCAACGTGATCGCGCCGGTGTTCGCGGGTAAAAAAATCATCGCGTTTGTGGCGAACATCGCGCATCACGCGGATGTGGGTGGCATGGTGCCGGGTTCGGAAGCAGCGGTGTGCAAGTCGATTTATCAGGAAGGCATCCGCATCCCGCCGGTGCGCATCATGCGCGCGGGCAAGGTGAATCGCGATGTGTTCGACATCATCCTGCTCAATTCACGCACGCCCGACGAGCGTGTCGGCGATCTCAATGCGCAGTTCGCCGCCAACACCGTGGGCACACGCAGCGTGCTGCAATTGTTTGATCGTTATGGCGTGAAGACAACGCAGGAGGCCATTGCCGGATATCTGGATTTCACAGAGAAGCGCTTCCGTGCGGCGATCAACCGGTTGCCGCGCGGGCGCTACGTGGCGGAGGATTTTCTCGACGGCAACACCGAGGGCGAAACCTGCGCGATCAAGCTCGCGCTGACCATCGGCAAGGGTCGTATGGATTTCGATTTCACCGGATCGGGTAAGCAACTGGAAAGCGCGCGCAATATTCCGTACCGCGCGCTGCTGGCTACGGTGTACACGGTGGCCAAGGCGATGCTCGATCCCGAAGTGCCCGCCAACGCCGGTTACTACCGCACGTTGCACATCAAAGCGCCGCCGGGATGTGTGGTGGGGCCGGTGCCGCCGGCGGCCATCGGGTGCCGTTCGATTTCTGCCAGTGTGCTGGGCGATGTGGTTGCGAATGCGCTGTCGCAGGCGATGCCCGATAAAGCGCTGGCGGGCAGCGGACCGCATCATTTGTTTGTGCTGTCGGGTACTGATCCGCGCACCGGTGTTTATTTTGTCGATTACGAAACCGTCGCCGGCGGCATGGGCGCGCGCGCCAACCGCGACGGGGTGGATGGCGTGCGCGTGCATGCGTCGGGTTCATCGAATCTGCCGAGCGAAGCGCTGGAGCATGCATATCCGTTTCGCGTGGAACGCTACGCGCTGTGGGATGAATCGTCCGGCCCCGGGCAATATCGCGGCGGCGCGGGCGTGGTGCGCGATTACCGCGTGCTGGCGGATGATATTGTGGTGAGTCTTTCATCGGAGCGGCAGCATGTGCCGTCACCAGGCATGGCGGGCGGCGGCGCGGGGGCGTGTGGTGCGTTTGTGTTGAGTCCGGATACGCCGCAGGAACAGAAATTGCCGTCGGCGGCAGCGGACGTGCCGTTGCCGCGCGGGAGTGTGTTGCGCATTTGCACGCCGGCGGGCGCGGGGTATGGTGATGCGAAGCAGCGTACTATTGCGGCGGTTCAGAAAGACGTGGTTGAAGGCCGTATATCACCCAATTACTCGTCCCGAATTTATCTTGAATCGTGAAAACCCCACTACTGTCATTCCCGCGCAGGCAGGTATCCCCTTCCCTTGGGGGAAGGTAGGTTGGGGGGCATGTCTCAAGTGGCACTGTGTTATGGGTTCCCGCCTGCGCGGGAACGACGGTGTTGTTATTATTGAGGAGCGTGAATCATGAATAAACCCAACACAGAATTCGACGTCTTTACGACGTTCCGCAACGACTTTCCCGCGTTAAAACGCTGGACCTATCTCGACCTTGCCGGGCGCGGCATTTTGTCCAGTACTACCCGCGCCGCACTTGATGCGCACCTCGATGACCGCATGATGAATGGCGGCGACAAGGATCGTTTTTTCGCGCTGATTGAGCGCACGCGCGGCCGCTTTGCGCAGTTGATCAACACGGATCCCGGCAACATCGCCTACACCAAGAACGTGTCCGACGGACTCAATATGGTGGCGACCAGCATCGGCCTCAAAGCCGGCGACAACGTGATTACCTGTCCCGATCTTGAACATCCGAATAATGTTTATCCGTGGCTCAATTTGCAGCGGCTGGGCGTAGAGGTGCGCATGGTGAAGCCGCGCGACTACCACATGCCGGTGGACGAAATGATCGCGCGCATGGATGCACACACGCGCTGCGTGACGGCTTCCACGGTGAGTTTTGCGCCGGGCTTTCGCACTGATGTCGAAAAGCTGGGCCGCGCCTGCCGCGAGCGCGGTGCGCTGTTTCTGGTCGATGCCGTGCAGTCGGCAGGCGTGGTGCATGTCGATACACGCGAGTTGCCGGTCGATGCGATGGCGGTGTCCACGCAAAAAGGGCTGCTCGCGCTTTACGGCCTGGGCTTTTTGTACGTGCGCCGCGAGTGGGCCGAGAAAATGCAGCCGGCGTATCTTGCGCGCTTCGGTGTCGATCTGGGCGACGCGCATGAAGCCGCCTTGGGTGATATGAGCGACATGTCGTTCAAACTCGCGGCCGGTGCGCGGCGTTTTGATCTGGGTAACTACAACTACGCGGCGGCGGCGGCGGTGGATGCGTCGCTTGCGCAACTACTGGCGATAGGAACGCAGCGTATCGAAGCGCACGTCACGCGGCTTTCACACGCGCTGGTGCAGGGTTTTCTCGATATGGGCGTGCCGGTGTGCGGCGGCCAGCCGGGGCCGCATCTCGCGGGCATCGTCACCGTCGGCAATTACAGCAGCAATCACTACGGCACCGACGAAGCACGCTTTAACGGACTCTACAAGCATCTCGGCGACAACCAGGTGAAGCTCTCAATTCGCCGCGGCATGCTGCGGTTTTCGATGCATGCGTACAACAACCTTGATGATGTGAATCGTGTGCTGGAAATGAGCAGGAAGTTTCTGCACAGTGCGTAAGCAACAGCCCAAAGCGGGTTAACCGCAGATGCACACCGATAGACACCGATGCGTTCTTTCGCTGTAAGTATATGTTTCTATTATGAATTATATTGATCCTATCACAAGCGCGACTTATCCAATCGACACGGCTCGTTGGTGTTCAGACACCGGCGGCTATCTCAATCTGGCAACCGGCGCTGGCCTCAAGCGCGGCGACATCGACACGTCACGCCATTCGGTGTGGCGCTACGCCAAAGCGATTGCAGTCGATGACAAGCACGCAGTAACGATGGGTGAAGGCTGGACGCCGCTGAATGCAGGCGATTGGAACAGCGCAAAGATCATGTTCAAGCTCGAGTTCATGATGCCGACAGGTTCGTTCAAGGATCGCGGCATGACGGTGATGGTGAGTTATCTCAAGAGCCGTGGCATTGAGCACGTGCTTGAAGATTCATCGGGCAATGCAGGCGCGTCGCTGTCGGCGTATGCAGCAGCGGCGGGCATGCGTTGCCGCATTCTGGTGCCGGAAACGGCGTCGTATCCGAAAATCGCGCAGATAGCCGCGTGCGGTGCGGACGTGCTGACCATACGCGGCACGCGTCAGGATGTGGCCGATGCCGCGCTACGCATGAGCCGCGAGATTTTTTACGCGAGTCACAACTGGCAACCGTTTTTCGCCGAAGGCACCAAGACGCTGGCGTACGAATTGTGGGAGCAGTTGGGTTTTAAAGCGCCCGACAACGTGATCGTACCGCTGGGCTACGGCAGCAATGTCGCCGGATGCGAAATTGGTTTTGGCGAACTCCTGCGCAATGGCGAGATTTCCAGGATGCCGCGCATCTTCGGCGTGCAGGCGGCGAACTGCGCGCCTTACTACAATGCATGGAAGGCTGGCGTCGATCATCTGGTGCCGACAGAAGTGACCCCCACGATTGCCGAAGGTATCGCCTCATCGCAGCCCACGCGCGTGGTCGAAGCGCTGCGTGCGGTGCGTGATTCCGGCGGTAGTATCGTCGCGGTTTCGGAAGATGAGATTGTCGCGGCGCTCAGTATGCTGGCGCGCAAGGGACTTTATGTTGAGCCGACTTCGGCGGCGGCGGCGGCGGGGCTAACCCAACTTTTGGACGCTGGCGCGATTCAATCCAACGAAACCACGGTGTTGGTGCTGACGGGAACCGGCTTGAAAGCTTCAGAAAAAATCGGGCAGTTGCTGAACCTGCACGCGCGCGACGCTCATTGACGAATGCGCCGCCGCGCGCAGCTACTTCAGATTACGCCACGCCGTACTGCTTGAACCAGGCCAGCATGCGTTTGAATCCATCTTCGGCCGCTTCTTTGCGATAACTCGGACGATAGTCGGCGTAAAACGCGTGCGGTGCGCCGTCGTAAAGGACGATATTGCTGACGGTGTTGCCTGCGGCTTTCAACGCGTCGCGCATTTGTTCGACATGCGCTACCGAGATGCCGGCGTCTTCTGCACCGTAAAGGCCGAGCACCGGTACTTTGAGCAGTGCGGCGAATTCAACCGGATACGTGGGTTGCAGCGGTGCTTTACTCGGCGCGACAAGGCGGCCGTACCATGCGACACCGGCGTTTACTTTTGGATTGTGCAGGCAATACGACCAGGTGATGCGTCCGCCCCAGCAGAAGCCGGTGACAGCGAGCTTGCTGGTATCACCCTTGCCACTGGCACCGGCGAATACCACTGCGGTATCGAGATCGGACATCACCTGACTGTCGGGCACGTGGTTCACCACCTTGGCGAAAATTTCCTGGTTGTCGGTGAATTGGGTGACGTCGCCGTGGCGGTGATAGTGATCTACCGCGATGGCAAAATAGCCCGCTTTCGCGAGGCGGCGGCACACGTCTTTGATGTGCTCATGCACGCCGAAAATTTCCTGTATCACCAGTACCACCGGGAATTTGCCGTCTTTGCTGGGGTGCGCGCGATACGCGGGCACAGCACCGGTCATGGTGTCGAGATGCACTTCGCCGGCCACCAAGCCTTGCGTGTCGGTGGTAATGGTGGAGGCCGCGATCGGCTGCACCAATTTTGCCCAACCTTGCGGCAATAACTGTTTGACGACGTCGCCCAGCGAGGGGGCTTGCGGCGATACACCATTAATCGTGGTATCAGTCATGACAATCTCTCCTTTGTTGTTAGGGATACTTCGGTAGTTCAGATTCTGGATGGTTGAAAACGCCGAGCGGGAACGCGAAGTATAGCGGGCTTACTTGACACTGCGAAGTCACGCACATAGATTCACTGTCCCCGTTCCCGTTCTCAAGACTATCAAGGTTAATTCCCATGAAAATCACCGCAGTCAAAAGTTATACCGTCCACCCCGGCTGGCGTAAAAACCTGATCTTCGTCAAAGTGGAAACCGATGCCGGCATCCACGGCTGGGGCGAAGCGTATTCACAATACGACCGCGACACTGCGGTGACGGCGCAACTCGCCGCGCTGGGCCCGTACATGGTCGGACGCAGCCCTTTCGACATCAAGCATTTCACACAATTTGCGTTCGACGATTACGCGGCCCGCCGCGGTTCGGTGGAATTGTTCTGCGCCATCAGCGGCATCGAGCAGGCGATGTGGGATATCGTCGGCAAGGCGTGCAAGCAGCCGGTGTACAACCTGCTCGGCGGCAAGGTGCGCGAGAAAATTCGCGTGTATGCCAACGGCTGGAGCTATGGTATGAAAGAACCCGCCGACTACGCGCGCGCGGCGGAAAACGTGGTGAAGATGGGTTTCACCGCGATGAAGTTCGATCCGTTGCCGTCGCCGTGGCGCACCTGGATTCCCAAGGAGCACGAGCGGCGCGCAGTCAGTGTGGTGAAAGCGGTACGCGATGCCGTGGGACCAGATGTGGATATTCTGATCGAACAGCACCGGCGGCTGGCGCCGATGCATGCGATCCGGCTCGACAAGCAGCTCGCCGAGTTTGATTTGTATTGGATGGAAGAATCCTGCCAAGCTGAATTTCCCGATGAGTTGGCGCAAATTCGCCGCGAAATCGGCGTGCCGATGGTGATCGGCGAAGCCACTTACACCAAGACCGGTTTCCGTCCGCTGCTGGAAAAACGCTCAGCGGATATTTTGAATGCCGATGTCGCTTGCTGTGGCGGCATACTTGAGTTGAAAGAAATTGCTGCGATGGCAGAATCGTTTCTGGTGGCGATGTCGCCGCACAATTACAACTCGACGTTAGTGGCGCTGGCTTCGACCGTGCATGCGTCGGCGACGATGCCGAATTTCATCATCACCGAGTACTTTTTGCCGTTTGTGGATTTCGTGGACAAGATTTCGCCGAACCAGTTGAAGCCGAAAAATGGTTACATCGATCTGCCTACCGCGCCGGGCCTGGGTGTCGATGTCGATGAAGAAGCCTTGAAACAACATCCGGGCAAGGTGTATCCGGCGCGCAATCTGCGTTACCCCAAAGACGAGCCCGGCGGCATCTGATGGCGCATTCCATCGACGAACGATTGGCAAAACTCGGCGTGACGTTGCCCGACGCGCCGACACCAGCGGCAAATTATTTGCCGTACATCATTACCGGGAATCAGGTGTTGATTGCCGGGCAAGCGGCGGTGGTGGATGGCAAACACAAGTTCGTTGGCCGGCTCGGCGCTGAAGTCAGCGTGGCGGAAGGCAAGGAAGCCGCGCGGCTCGCGGCGATCAATGTGCTGGCGCAAGTAAAAGCAGCGTGCAACGGCGACTGGAATAAACTCGCGCGTTGTTTGCGCATCTGTGGTTACTTGAATGCAACGCCCGAATTCGCCGACCATCCGCAAGTGCTCGACGGCGCTTCGGATTTTCTGGTGTCGGTGTTGGGTGATGCGGGTAAACATGTGCGCAGTGTGCTGGGCGCGTCGTCGCTGCGTAGCCGCACCGCGTTGGTTATTGATGCAGTATTCGAGATTAAAGTG
>JBEBHE010000234.1:0-7498 GCA_040081205.1 Burkholderiales bacterium
ATTAAGCCCAGCGTGGTGTGAATTTCCTGCGCCAGCAATTCAAACATGCGCACGATACCCTGCTCGCCGCCCGCCGCCAGCGCCCATCCCTGTAACTTGCCCACACCAACCGCACGTGCACCCAGTGCAATGGCTTTCACCACATCCGTGCCGCGTGTCACGCCGCCGTCCCACAGCACCTCGGCTTTGCCTTTTACCGCTGCGGCAATTTCCGGCAGCGTTTCGATGGTGCCTTGTCCGTGATCCAGCTGACGCCCGCCGTGGTTCGACACGTACACCACGTCCGCGCCGATTTGCACTGCCATCTTCGCGTCCTCCGCCGTGGCGATGCCTTTCAATATCAATGGTAATTTAGTGTGCTGCTTTATCCACGCACAATCGTCCCAGGTCAGGCTCGCCTGATGACGCGGATCGCCGGAGTCGGCGCGCTGCAAATAACCGTTAATGATGTCGCGCTCGCGCCGACTGTAATACGCGCGGTCCACCGTCACGCAAATCGCGCGATAGCCCGCTGCTTTCGCGCGATCCAGAAAACCGCGCATCCACGCGCGGTCACTGCGCACGTAGAGCTGGAACAACAGAGGATGATCCACACTTTTCGCCACTTCTTCGATGCTTGGTTTCGCTGCCGTGCTGATAAACGCCGTGGTACCCGCCGCAACCGCACCGCGCGCCACCGCCACTGCGCCCGCCGGATCGGCGATCTGCAAAAAATTGCCGACCGGCGCAATAAACACCGGCAGCTTGAGCTTCTCGCCGAGCAACGTGGTCGTCATGTCGATTTTGGACACATCCACCAGCACGCGTTGCCGCAACGCCAGGCAATCGATGGCCATGCGATTGCGCCGTAAGGTCGTTTCCGAATCGGAGCCGCCGCACAAAGTGTCCCACTGAAAGCGCGACAGATTCTGCCGCGCGTGGATCACCATCTCTTGCAGCGTATTGAACGGGCGCGCGTGGTCTTCTCGACCGGCGGTGCGGGTGAGTTCAACTTCCTGTTTTTTGCCCGATGATTTTTTAGCTTTGGCCATGATTAAATTATTTCCCGAAAAAAATTAGATTCCAACACCCTTCAGCGCATTCGGCACGTAACGCTCGCCCGCGCCCGCGCCAATCGCAAACACCTCGCTCAACCGCGCGATATCTTTTGCGTTGATAATCAAATCCACCGCCGCCGCATTCTGGGCGACATTGTCCGCATTGTTAGTACCGGGAATCGGCACAACGCCTTCCCACTGCGCGAGTATCCACGCCAGCGCGAGCTGCGCGGGACTCGCCTCATAACGCCTGGCCATCGCCTCAAGCTCCGCGACCAACGCGACATTGCGCTCAAGATTTTCCGGCAGAAAGCGCGGATGAATGCGGCGGCGATCCGTTTCCGGCAGATCGTCCACGGACTTGATCCTGCCGGTCAATAACCCGCGTCCCAGCGGCGCATAGGCGATATAGCCCACGCCCAACTCCTTGCACGCCGGCAAAATGTCTTTTTCAACATCACGGAACCACAACGAATATTCGGTTTGCAGCGCCGTCAACGGATGTTCCGCATGCGCGCGCCGCAACGTTTTGGCCGATGCTTCGCAAAGCCCGATAAAGCGCACTTTGCCGCGCGAGATCAATTCGCTCATTGCCCCCACGGTATCTTCGATCGGCACGTTCGGATCCACGCGATGCAAAAAATAAATGTCGATCACATCCAGCCCCATACGCTTCAAACTGGCATCGCAGCTCTGATGCACATATTCCGGGCGTCCGTTCGGCGCTTTTTTGCCGTCCGGCAAATCAATGTTGCCGAACTTGGTCGCGATCAATACCTCGTTGCGCCTTCCTTTCAGTGCGTTGGACAACAACACTTCGTGCCGCGTATTCCAATACAAGTCCGAGCTGTCAAAAAAATTGATGCCTACATCCAGCGCGCGATGAATCGCTGAATTGAAATCGTCCTCCAACGGCGTGCCGAACCGCACGGCTTTCGCGCCCCGCCCCATGCTGATGGCTGACACCTGCGGGCCGTTGCGGCCAAGACGTCGATATTTCATGGTCTGCACTTCATGACGTTATATATATAAGTATTTGTTTTTATTAATTAAATTACCGCAACACCTTGAATCTCGATCAGCATGCCGGGCCGCGCAAAATGCGCAATCGTGAGCAAGGCGCTCGCCGGAAATTTTCCATCCTTGAAAAATTCGTTGCGAATTTTCACGAAAGCGTCGCCATAGCGCGGATCGTTGATGAACACCGTCATCGTCACCAGATTGGCCAATGTGCCGCCCGTGCGACGCAACGTATTATCGATCGAAGTAAAGATCGTGCGCGCCTGGGCATCAAAGTTACCGGCAATATCCTTACCTGATGCATCAACGGTAGCGGTTTGTCCGGCAAGCCACACGGTTTTGCCGCCCTGCGTAATCACAGCAGGCGAGAACGCACGGCTTTTCTGAAAATCCGTGCCTTCGAGATAGTCGATTTGCGCGGCCATGCAAATTACAGCCCGTCGCCCACGTCGACGTTTTCGGATTTCAATTCAACGCCCGATGCTTTCGCCTGCAACAGCAGCAGTTGCGAAAAATCCTGATCGTAGCCGTGGCCAATCAGCGTTTGCACCTGATCGCGCGCGGCGGACGTCGTTGGCATCGGCACGCCGAACGAGCGCCCGGACGCAAGCCCCAAATCAATGTCCTTCAGCAACAACTGCGGCGTAAACGTCACATGAAAATCCAGATTCGACAGCGCCGGTGTTTTGTACGCCGTGAACATCGAACCCATCACGCTCTTGTTGAGAAAATCCAGAAACGCGTGGCGCGGCATACCGGCTTTCTCGGCCAGCACGGTGATCTCGCACAGATTTTGAATCACCACGCCGAGCATCACGTTGTGGCAAATCTTCGCGATGCGCGAGAGTTCGCCTTCGCCGACATACGACGAGCCACGGCCGATCGCATCCAGATACGGCGACACCGCATCAAACGCGTCTTTCGGCCCGGACGCCACCACGGTAAGTTTGCCCGCCTTGATCACCTTTGCGTTGCCCGATACCGGCGCCGCCAGCATTTTCACGTTTTTCTCACCGAGTTTTTTGCGGATCTCGGCGGATTCTTCCAGCGAAATCGAGGTGCTGTCCACCACGATTTTCGGCACGCCGCCTTTGGACATGACGCCGTTCGGCCCGAACAACACTTCCTTCACATCCTTGCCGGTGGAAACCATGGTGAACACAATGTCGCAGCCCGCCAGATCGGTCAGGTTATCCACCACTTTCGCGCCAGATTTCGCCAGCGGCTCGGCCTTTGACTTGGTGCGATTCCAAACCGAAATATCGCAACCGGATTTGGCCAGGCGCTCCGCCATCGCATAGCCCATGCGTCCAATGCCGATCCAGCCGAGTTTGTGTTGTTTGAGATTTGCCATGGTTATTTCCTGATCCGGAGAAGTAATAAGTGAGGGAATTGCATCAAGCGCAGCGAAGACGCAACGCTATCGTTCAAAAGGTGTTTTTTGCGAGGCTGGAAGGATACCCCAGATGCGCGTTTTTTGGGCATTTTCGCACCACATTTTGAATGGAAATCGCACCTGCGCCACCGTGTGGAAGCTTCAGCCGAGCCGCTGCATTTTGTCGCGCCGCGCACCGGGTAACTTCAATCCAGCGATAATGACGTTTGCCCCCCCACGAACACAAAGGTGACGCGATGACCGAAGTGGAACTGCTCGAAGAACTGAAAAAAATCGATACACCGACCATCACCAACGTGGTCGCCACGTATCCCGGCCGCCCTCACTGCCTGGAAATTTACAATCCTTGGAGCGAAAACTGGTACACCAACAACACGCTGTCGTGCTGGTACCCCGAAATGGGCCCCATCGCCGGCTACGCGGTGACCTGCACCTATGGCCTGCCTGACCTGACGTTCAAAAGCCTGACCTTGATGAACGTGCTGGAAGCCATGGATAAGCTGGGCAAGCCGTCGATATTTTGCTTCCAGCAGAAATTTCCCGGCGATATTGCCGACAAGGTGGGGTTGTCCGGCGGCAACATGACCTCTTCGATGCGAGCGTGTGGTGCCATCGGTGCGGTGTCCAACGGCCCCTCGCGCGACATCCACGAAATCCGGCCCATGGGTTTTCAATACCTGACACGCGGTATTTGCGCCGGCCACGGCCCGCAGGCCGTGCATGCCGTGCAGGTGCCGGTGAGCATCGCCGGCATGGATGTGGCGCCCGGCGAGATCATTCACATGGATGAGAACGGCGCGGTGAAATTTCCCGCCGACCGGCTCGAAGAAGTGGTGCGCAATGCCAAGGCGTTGCTCGCCGAGGAAGACGAGCGCGTCGGTCAGTTGCTCAAGGCGCGCGGACTAAACGAAGTGAAGGCCATCATGGCCGGCCATCAGTATATGAAGAAATGAGTTGTTATGGCGCGCAGCCCGTGGCGTGATCGCAGTCTATCGCGGGCATAAAAGAACAACGGCGTTTGATGGCTGACAAGCGAAACCTAACCAAGTTTATAAAGTAAAGCAGGAATTTACAACCCACGTGAAATGATATTCCGACTGATACGTAGGTATATTCCAGCAAAAATAGGAGGCCGGTAATTGCCCATCGCCTACTCTACCCCATCAACCCGCCAGAAACCTGAACTCAAACGTATCCCGAAATTTCCCGAGATGCCCCGCCGTCGTTCCGGGAAAATGCGTCGGAACAATCAGCGTGTCGGTATTCGCATGCTCGCGAAAAAACTTCCAGCGCGTCGCCGCGGATTCCTTCACGTCGTAGCAGAAGCACGAGCTCCAATCGGGCGCGACGACCTGCGCGCAGTGATGCATCATGTCGCCGGTGAAGAGCGCCCGCTCGCCGCGTGATTTGAGATCGACACACACATGCCCCGGCGAGTGCCCGGGGGTGGGCACCAGTGACAGTTCATCAGACAGCACATACGCGTCATCGACCAGCAGCGCCTGCCCTGCATTGACAATGGGCTCCACGCAGTCTTCATGAATCGCCGCAAAACCCGGATCGGTCTCCTGCTTCCAGTGTTCGTATTCTTTGCGGCTGAACACATACTTCGCGTTGGGAAACGTAGGCACCAGGCGGCCATCGCGCAGGCGTGTATTCCAGCCGACATGGTCAACGTGCAAATGGGTGCAGAACACGTAGTCGATATCCTCGAACTTGAGCCCGTGCTGGGCAAATCCGTCGAGCCAGGGTTTCTTGTCGAACAGCAGCGCGGGCGGACGCCGCTGGTGCTCACCCACGCAGGTGTCGATCAGCGCCGTGCAGCGCGGCGTACGCACGACGAAAGTCTGATAGGTGATGCACAACAAATCCTTGGCACGGTCGTAGGCGAAGTCCGGTACCAGCGACATCACCTCGGCCAATTGTTCCGGTGTCGCGCTGGGGAACATGATGTTCGGCGCTCGCCACGGACCTTCGCGCTCGATAATGCTCGATACGCTGACATCGCCGATCTTGACGGGTTTCATGCGCGGGTTTCCTTTAGCGTAATAGTGTATTGATGTTTTGAATTATGCCGCCAGCTGCTCGCACAACTTGGCGAATAGTTCCAGCTGCCGCTCGTGCTCACCAGCAAAGCGCAGCACAACGTATCGCGCGCCCGGCCAGATTCAGCAGCGGCTCGGCCCTGGACCGGCCTTCCATGAAGGATTCGCGGGTGGGCAACAGGTAGCCGATGCGCATCATGGCCTAACGCGCTATGCCTGCAAATCCTGCGTCCAAACGCGCGTTTCGATAATGCGCTTCAATTCACTCAGGTACGCGCCGGAATACGCGCCGTCCACCGCGCGATGATCAAAACTTTGCGCCAGCACGCCAACCGGACGTATCGCGATGCTGTCACCCTCGGGCGATTCAATCACCACCGGCTTCTTGCGTATGCTGTCGGTGGACAACACCGCCACCTGCGGCACGTTGATGATGGGCGCGGTTATCACGGTGCCGAACGCGCCATTGTTGGAGAGCGTGTAGGTGCCTTCGGACAACTCATCGGGTTTCAGCTTGCCCGCGCGGGCACGTTGCGCAAGATCATTGATCTCGCGGGCAATCTGCGGCAACGATTTATTGGGAACATCTTTCACCACCGGCACCATCAGGCCATCGAAATTCAGATCGACGGCAATGCCGATGTTGATGCGCTTCATCAGCGTGATGCTGTCGCCGTTAAAGGTTGCATTCAATTTGGGGAATTTCCCAAGTGCAATCGATACCGCGCGCACGATAAACGGCAGATACGTCAGCGAAAAGCCTTCGCGCTGTTTCCATGATTCGTTTGCCGCACGGCGCGCCTGATCGACGCGATAAAAATCCGCCTCAACGATTTGCAACACATGGGGCGCGGTCGTCCACGATTTCGCCATATTCTCCGCGACGCGTTTGCGCACCGCATTGAGCGGCAGCGTGTCGCCGGCACGCGCAACGGGGGCGGTAACCACTGCGGGAGCGGGAACACTGGCAGGCGTACGCACCACTGGCGCGGGCGTTGGCGCGGCTTTGGATGCCCCACCAGTATTGGCGATAAAAGCCGTTACATCTTCACGTGTGATGCGTCCGTCACGCCCCGTGCCGCTAATCTTCGTCACATCGAGATGATGTTCGGCAACGAGCCGACGCACCACCGGCGACAAACGCTCGTCAGCACTGGCGCGGGGTGGCGGCACCGAGACGCTGCCCACGGGCATCTCAGCGACAGCCGCCGCGACTGGCGCTGCGACCACAACGGCGGCAGGCTTGGCCGCCGCTGCACTGCCGCTCTCGCGTATCACCGCCAGCGTCACGCCCACTTTTGCCGTGACGCCTTCGCCGATCAGAATTTCATCGATCACACCCGCCACCGGCGATGGAATTTCGGTGCTGACTTTATCGGTTTCGATATCGAACAGCGTCTCGTCGGCCTTGACGGAATCGCCGGCTTTTTTGTACCACTTGGTAATGGTGCCCTCGGTAACGGTTTCACCGAGCTGCGGCATAATAATATTCATACTACCTCTTTACCTTGTTCGCGTCGTTCGCCTATTTACCGGCTTCGTAAACCACTTTGCCGCCGACCATCGTCATCACGGGCTTCAGATCCTTGATCGCATCTGCGGGCACCGTCATGTAATCACGGTCGAGCACCAGCAGATCGGCGTATTTGCCTTTTTGCAGCGAGCCCAGATTCGCTTCCTGAAACAGAATGAAGGCATTGCTGCGCGTATGCGCGATCAGCGCTTCCTCGCGCGTGATGCTCTGGCGATTGACGTGATGGCCGCCGACCATCTTGCCGGTGATGGCGAAGCCGAGCGTGTAAAAGGGATTGGACGTCGTTACCGCCGTGGCATCGGAGCCGAGTCCCCACACAATGCCGCTGTCCTGCACGCGGCGGAAAGGCGGCATGTCCCACGCCGCGTCGCCATGCACCTTGTGCATCAGCACGCCCTGTATCAGCGGCCGGCTGTGGATTTGCGCGTTCAGGCCCAGACGTTTCATGCGCTGCAATTGCGCTTCG
>JBEBHE010000235.1:0-7495 GCA_040081205.1 Burkholderiales bacterium
GTGTATAAGAGACAGCCGAAGAGGTGCAGCGTCTCGCGGAACGTTCGTCGGAAGCGACCAAACAGATCGGCGCCATTGTCAAGGCGATTCAGGCGGACACGCAGGACGCCGTGGCCGCGATGGAAAAGAGCACGCAGGGCGTGGTCGAGGGCGCGCAACTTTCTGATGCGGCGGGCAGCGCATTGTCGGAAATCGATACCGTGACCAAGGAGCTTGCCGAACGCATTCAGAGTATCGCTGTCAGCACTGAAATGCAGGTGGACATCGCGCGCGAAGTGGCGAAGAGCATGCACAATTCTTTGACGCTCACCAGCGAAGCGACCATGGGCACCAATGAAACGGCAGTGACCATCAAGGAACTGGCAGCACGGGCGCGCCAGCTCAAAGCCTCGGTGTCGCGCTTCAAAGTGTGATGACGGGTATTAAAAATATTGTTTAAAAACAAATACTTAAAGTAAATATGCCTGCCGCCTCTTCCGCCGTAATCAACGCTTGTTCCACTGTGCGCACCGTGGTTGGCGAGGCTTTGCAGGCAGCCGCCCGTGCGCTTGCCACAGGGGCTGCGGATGCACCAACGGTTGCGCACGCGCAGTGGCAGGCCGCGCACGCAGCGCTGCGGGTGGTGAATCACAAAGGCCTGGTGCAATTCAGTCAGGAACTGGGGAGTCTTATTTCCAGCGCCAGTGCTGCGCAACCACTGATTGCAAAGTCGGTGGCTGCCGGCGCGGAAGCGCTGACTGGCTACATGGATGAGATCATCGCGGGCCGGCGTGATCAACCGCTGCGGCTATTGCCGGCTTATCGTGACGTGCAGCGCGCGCGCGGCGTGGAGCAAGTGGCCGACAGCGATCTGTTCTTTCCCGATTTGAATGTGGGGCCTGGCGACCGTGCGGAGGCGGTGGCGATGGATTCGGACGCGTTACGCAACACGCGACGGCGCCTGGAGACCGGTCTACTGGCATGGTTGCGCAAGGCCGACGATCCGTCGGGATTACGGCAAGTGCAAGATGCCGTGAGCAGCGTCGAAGCGGCGCAAAGCACCAATCAGGCGCGCGCGCTGTGGTGGGTTGCAAGCGCTGTGCTGGATGCGATCGCGAATGGCGGCTTGACGGCAGACAATCCGGTGCGCCGGTTTATCACGCAACTTAACCTGCATCTGGGCCGCATGGTGCAAGGGCCAGCGGCGGTACCTGAAATGCTGATGCGCGACGCGCTGTATCTGGCGGCGCGTGCCCGTGCCGCGTCGCCGCTGGTGGAAGCGGTGCAAAAAGCCTGCGGTTTGCAGGGTGCGCTGGACGTGGACGAAGGTGAGGTTGCTGAATTCGGCAGCGACGCATTGACGGCGGCGCGGCGCGATGCCGAGGGCTTGCAGGATTTGTGGAGTGCGTGTGCCGCGGGCGATGGCGATGTGACGGCATTCGCCCAGCGCGTGGAGGCACTTGAAAAATCGTCCCAGGCGCTGGGACAGCCGGCGTTCAGCGCGGTGGTGGCGGAGTTGGCCGCGAGCGCGCGTGCGATCGGCGTATCGGGCCAAAAGGTCGGCGAAGCCGCTGCGCTGGAGTGCGCCTGTGCGTTGTTAATGATCGAGCACGTACTCTCGCAAGACAAGGCGCCCGACGCGGGTTTTGCGCAGCGCGCAAAGAACCTGGCGGCACGGCTTAAAGTGAGCGTGCGCGCGCCGGAAACGCTGCCGTCGTTGCCGCCGTCGCAACTGCTGGATGACGAGGCGCAGCGTTCGCAGAACCAGGGGCTGGTGACGCTGGTGCAAGGCGAAGCAACGCGTGGCTTGCTCAAGGTTGAACAAGCGCTCGAAAGCTGGTTTCGTGATCCTGCTAAAACGGATATACGCGCCCTCGGCAAACCGCTGGTGCAAGCTGCCGGCGCGCTGACAGTAATGGGGCATCGCGATGCGGCGGCATTGGCATTGCAATGCGGCGCCGATATTGCGCGTTACGCTGACGGAGCGCCGTGTGATGCCGACGCGCAGCAATTTCTTGCCAAGCGCCTGACGGCGTTGTCGGCATTTACAAGCGACGCGGGTCTGGGCAAGGTCAGTTTTGCGGATATTATGGCGCGCATGGGATTGCCTGTACCGCAGTCTGCGGTAGTTCCGCCGGAGCGTGTTGCAACCATCGCACCGGTCGCGTTCGCTTCGGCGCCTGCGGTGGAATTAGCGGGTGTGCCTGCAGCGCCTGTTATTGCGCAGCCCCCAACCGAGGTCGGTGCCATCGACGGTGGCGACGATACCGACCCGGAAATGCTGGATATCTTTCTGGAGGAGGCGGGCGAAGTGCTGTCGACTATTGTCGCTACTTTGCCAGAGAGCCGTAGTCAGCCGCAGCATCAAGAGCACTTAACGACGTTGCGCCGTGCATTTCATACGTTGAAGGGCAGCGGCCGCATGATTGGTCTCAAGCATTTTGGCGAAGCCGCTTGGGAGATGGAGCAGGTGTTTAATGAAATGCTGCCCACGCAGCAGCCCGGGACGCCGGATCTCTATCGGCTGGTTGAATACGCGCACGGTCATTTTGGACGCTGGGTAGCGGAATTGCAGTCGCAAAAGCGCGCGCACATTGACGCGCAACAACTGGTCGCCTGGGCAAAAAAAGTGCGTGCAGGGGAGGCGCTGCCGCTGGAAAGCAAAGGCGGCGAGCTGCCACCGGAAAGCCTGGTCACGCAGCGATCCGTCACGCCGCCGCCGCAAGCGCCTGCCGTTGCCGACGACACGGTGGCGATTGGCCATTTGAATATCAGCCGCCAGCTTTACGACATATTTCTGCCCGAGGCGCAAAATTACGCGGGCGCATTCGGCGCGCATATCCAGCACGTGCAAAACGGCGCGAAAGTCGATGGAGAGTTTCTGCGCGCGGTGCATACGCTTAGCGGAATTTCCGGCACCAGCGGATTTCCGATGGTGCACAATGTAGGCGCAAGCCTCGAGCGGGTGTTGCAGTCCGCGATGGACCGCGATGTAACGCCGCAGCCCGAAGCGCGCGAACTGATTGCGCGAGCGGCAGCCGCGCTGACGGATCAGATTAGCAAAATCTCCTTGCGTGAAATGCCTGCGGCGCATCCTGAACTGGTCACGGCACTGGACGCTATGGCGCCGCTTGTCGGCATAGCCTCGCTGCAACCCGCAGTGTCGTTGTCGTCCGCGGTGCCGGACCCGCTGGCCGCGACCATGGATTTCACGCCCGATAGCAGCTCTCGCGACGCGAAACCGGGATCTGCCGCCGCCGTGGAATCGCCGATAGCGCAGCCCGTGGCCGCCATAACAGCACCGGCGGCCGTTGCCGAAGCGTTAACCACAGAGACGAGTGTCGTGTCGCTCGCGGGATCGGACGACGACCGGGCTGGCGTGGATCGCCGCAATCAGCGAGTCAACGATGATGTCGATGGACAATTGCTGCCGATATTTCTGGCGGAAGCGCAGGAACTGGTGCCGCAAGTCGGCCAGGATCTGCGCGACTGGCGCGCGCGTCCCGATGACAAGCTGGTGCCGCAGTCGCTCAAGCGCTTGCTGCATACGCTGAAGGGCAGCGCGCGCATGGCGGGTGCGATGGCGCTGGGTCAGTTGACGCACAGTATGGAGTCGCGCGTCGAAAACGCCTCGCTGCTGCCGACCATGCCCGACAGCTTGTTCGACGATCTGGAAAGTTCGTTCGACCGTATCGGCGTGCTGATCGAAAATTTGCAGGGCACGGAAGAAGCAGACGAGACTGCGGCGCACCCCGCTGATCTGCCGGACGCCATGGATCAAATGGCGAAGTCGATGCGTATTTCCACCGCGACTGTGGCGGTGCCTGTGCAGGCTGCTGCACCGGTGTTCATCGCGCAATCGGAGGCCGTGGTCAATGTGCAGCGTCCGCTGATCCGGGTGCGCGCCGATTTGATCGATCGGCTCGCCAATCAGGCGGGCGAAGTGAGCATCGCACGTGCGCGCGTCTCGGCGGAACTGCGCAGTGCGCGCGCCACGTTGCGCGACCTTTCTGAAAACGTCGGCCGTCTGCGCACGCAATTGCGTGAAATGGAAATTCAGGCCGAGACCCAGATGCAATCGCGCTTCTCGCCGACGCCGGAGCGCGCCGATGGCAAATTCGATCCGCTGGAATTCGACCGCTTTACGCGCTTGCAGGAACTGACGCGCCTGATGGCAGAAAGCGTCAACGATGTGGCTACTGTTCAGCAGAATTTGTCGCGCGATCTGGATGAAGGCGAGAAAGCATTGTCCGCCCAGGCGCAGATGACGCGCGAAGTGCAGCAGGATCTGATGGCGATCCGCATGGTGCCGTTCTCGAGCCTCACCGACCGGCTGTATCGGGTGACGCGCCTTGCTGCAAAAGACAGCGGCAAGCGCGTGCAACTCGACATCAAAGGCGGGCACGTAGAGCTGGATCGCGGCGTTCTGGATCGTATCTCCGCGCCGATTGAACACTTGCTGCGCAATGCCATTGCGCACGGTGTCGAATCACCCGAGCGCCGCCGTGAAGCAGGCAAGGCAGATGCCGGCGAACTGGTGATCGAGGTAAGACAGGAAGGCAACGAAGTCGTTTTGATCATGACCGATGACGGCGCGGGGCTGAATATCGCGCGCATACGCGAGAAAGCCGTCAATCTAGGACTGATGCGCGCCGACGAGACGTTGACAGATCAGCAGATCGGTAATTTCATTTTCCGCTCCGGCTTCAGCACCGCAGGGGAAGTCACCGCGGTGGCGGGACGTGGCGTGGGCATGGATGTGGTAATGAGCGAAATCAGCGGCCTCGGCGGGCGCGTGGGCACCGCGTTCGAGCGCGGCAAAGGCACCACCTTCACCGTGCATCTGCCGTTGACGCTCTCGGTGCTGCAAGGCGTGGTGCTGCGGCTGGGCAGCAGCTTGTACGCCGTGCCGACGATGATGGTCGAACAGTTGCAGCGGCTCAAGATGGATGCACTGGCCGCGGCGCGTGATGCGGGCAAGGTTGAATGGCAGGGCAACCAGTACCCGTTCCATCACTTGCGCGACCTGATGGAATTGCCGGCGGAAGAGAGCGAGCCGTCCCGGCATGGCTCGGTGGTGTTGCTGCGCAGCGGCAATCATCGCGTGGGTATACAGATAGACGACATAGTCGGCGGCCAGGAAATCGTCATCAAAAATATCGGCCCGCAATTAGCGCGCGTACCGGGCGTGACGGGGGCGGCAGTGCTGGGTTCGGGTGAAACGGTGCTGATCCTCAATCCCGTGCAGTTGGCGCTGCGCGCTGAGGAAAAATCGCGTTTTGCGGTTCCGGTGCTGGGCGAGCCGCCGCCTGCGGGTGATGTGCCGGCTGCGCCCGCGCGTCAGCGTATCGTTTTGGTGGTGGACGATTCCTTGACCGTGCGCAAGATTACCGGGCGCTTGTTGTCGCGCGAAGGCTACGAAGTGGTGGTAGCCAAAGACGGCGTCGAGGCACTCGAAAAATTGCAGGAACAACGCCCCGACGTGATGATTACCGACGTGGAAATGCCGCGCATGGACGGCTTCGATCTCACGCGTAATGTGCGCGCCGACGCCGCCTTGAAAGGATTGCCGATCATCATGATCACGTCCCGCACGGCAGACAAGCACCGCCAGCATGCGACCGAGCTCGGCGTCGACGTATTCCTCGGCAAGCCGTATGAAGAAGGCGATTTACTCGGACACATCAAGACGCTGGCTGCACGACCCGTTTCCGCGTAGTTTTCTGCCGTCTGCGGTTGTTTGCTGCGATTTAAATAGTTTAATAAAAACATATACTTAAATCTATTCCATCCGTGTCGTCTTGAATCTGCAAGTGTGCCCCCCCATGTTCATTAGCAGACAAATGACATCGGTGGTGCTATGCGAATTGATAAATTTACCTCGACGTTTCAGCAGGCCTTTTCCGACGCGCAAAGCGCGGCAGTGGGCCATGATCACGCCTATATAGAGCCGCAACATCTGCTGCATGCGTTGATACAGCAGCAGGACGGCAGCACCACATCGCTGCTGGCGCGCGCTGGTGCGAACGTGCCGGCCCTGCGCGCGGCACTTGCCCAGGCCATTGAACGTTTGCCCAAGGTGGAGGGCACCGGCGGCGAGGTCAACGTATCGCGTGACCTCGCGAACTTACTGAACGTCACCGACAAAGAAGCGCAGAAGCGTGGTGACAAATTCATCGCGTCTGAAATGTTTTTGCTCGCGCTTACACAGGATAAAGGCGAAACGGGCCGTTTGTTGAAGCAGAGCGGGGTGGCGCGTCCGGCGCTGGAGCAGGCAATCAACGCGGTGCGCGGCGGCGAAGGCGTGCAGAGTGCGGAAGCCGAAGGCAGCCGCGAGTCGCTGAAAAAATATACGACCGATCTTACCGAACGGGCGAGCGCAGGCAAACTCGATCCGGTGATCGGGCGCGACGATGAAATACGCCGTGTGATTCAAATCCTGCAACGCCGCACCAAAAATAATCCGGTGCTGATCGGCGAACCCGGCGTGGGCAAGACCGCCATCGTCGAAGGCCTCGCGCAACGCATCGTCAACGGCGAAGTGCCGGAAACGCTGAAGAATAAACGCGTGTTGTCGCTGGATATGGCCGCGCTGCTGGCGGGCGCGAAGTACCGCGGTGAGTTCGAAGAACGGCTCAAATCCGTGCTCAAGGAAATTGCGCAGGATGAAGGCCAAACCATCGTTTTTATTGACGAGTTGCATACGATGGTCGGCGCCGGCAAGGCCGAGGGTGCGATCGATGCGGGCAATATGTTAAAGCCCGCGTTGGCGCGCGGCGAACTGCACTGTGTAGGTGCAACCACACTCGACGAATACCGCAAATACGTCGAAAAAGATGCTGCGCTGGAGCGCCGATTCCAGCAAGTGCTGGTGGATGAGCCCAGCGTGGAAAGCACCATTGCCATCCTGCGCGGGCTTCAGGAGAAATACGAATTGCACCACGGCGTGGATATTACGGACCCGGCGATTGTCGCGGCGGCAGAGTTGTCGCACCGCTATATCACTTCCAGGTTTCTGCCGGACAAGGCGATTGATCTTATCGACGAGGCGGCATCGCGGGTCAAAATGGAAATCGATTCCAAACCGGAAGTCATGGACAAGCTTGACCGACGGCTGATTCAACTGAAGATTGAGCGTGAGGCCGTCAAGCGGGAAAAAGATGAAGCCTCGAAAAAACGTCTGGCGCTGATCGAAGGCGAAATCAAATCGCTGGAGCGCGAGTACGCCGACCTCGATGAAATCTGGAAGGCCGAAAAAGCGCAAGTGCAGGGCAGCGCTCACGTGAAAGAAGAAATCGAGCGCGCGCGCGCCGACATCGTGAAACTGCAACGCGAAGGCAAGCTCGACAAAGTGGCCGAGCTTCAATACGGCAAGTTGCCGCAGCTTGAAGCACAATTAAAGCAGGCCGAAAAAGCCGGGGCTGGCGAAGTCAAACACAAGCTGCTGCGCACGCAGGTGGGTACCGAGGAAATCGCTGAAGTCGTGGCGCGCGCCACCGGCAGTCCGGTGTCGCGC
>JBEBHE010000505.1:0-1940 GCA_040081205.1 Burkholderiales bacterium
ACCACGATTCCAGGCTATGCAGCAACCGTTGCCGTAGCAGCCTCCGCATTGAACGGGATTGCTGCGTCCGATGCCCTGCAGATCACGGTGACCGTCACGGGTCCCGGCAACAAGACCCTGATATTGCAGGGTCACCGCACCCTCTACGCGCCCAACGCCGTGCCATGATGCCTCTCCACTGCAGGTGGCAAGCGCGCGGCTTCACGCTGGTGGAAGCCATCGTGACCATCGTGCTGACAGGCATATTGGCAGGTACGGTGGCCGTGTTCGTCGTCGCGCCAATCAAGGCCTATCAGGATGTGACGCGACGCGCTGAATTGACTGATATCGCCGATACGGCGTTGCGCCGCGTCGCTCGCGACGTGCGTGCGGCACTGCCGAACAGTATCCGTACCACCGCGGCAACCTGCGACGGCACCTCGACCTGCTACATGGAATTCGTGCCGATCAAATCTGCCGGCCGTTACCGTGAAGGCGGTCCCGGCAATACGCTCGACTTCAATCTGGCAGCGGACACTTTCGACGTGATCGGGTCAGGCGTGGATGTTGCCTCGGGTGATTCGATCGTGATCTACAACCTGGGCATCTCAGGTTCCGATGTATACGCCGGTGACGATCGCCGCACTGCAACGGCTCCGTTCGGAACCGCGTTGGCGACGACCGGATTCAACGGTGGCGCCTTTCCACTTTCATCACCTGCGCGCCGTTTCCATGTGGTGAGTGCGCCGGTCAGCTATGTCTGCAATGTCGGAACCGGTCAACTCCAGCGCTACGCGGGCTATGCATACGGAGTTGCCCAACCGCAGCCACCGGCCGGAACGCCGGCTGTGCTGGCCACCAGCGTCTCCCGCTGCCGGTTTGTCTATCAAACGCTGAGCCAGCTCAATGCCCTGATTACGCTGGAACTGGGGCTCACACAAGGCGGGGAATCCATCAACCTCGTCTACCAGATCCATGTCAACAATGTCCCGTAAGCGAATTCGCGGCGTATCCATGGTCACTGCGATCTTCCTGATCCTGGTGATCTCGGTGCTGGGGGCGTATATCGCGAGTGTCGCCACGACCCAGCACACGACGCAGACACTGGACCTTCAAGGCGCGAAAGCCTATCAGGCGGCGTATGCCGGCATGCAGTGGGGGGTGTACCAGGCATTGCGCACCGGCACATGTACCGGCAGTACCTCCTTTGCACTGACCGGCGCGCTGGGCGGATTTGCAGCGACGGTGCAATGCACGGACACGACTGCACCGGGCGGTTATACGGAGAACGGGCTGACTCGGAACATCTACCGGATAACGTCGACAGGTTGCAGCCCGGCCAGCGGCGGAGCCTGCCCCGGTACTCAAGGGGGCTATTACGTTGAGCGCCAGCTCGAAGCGACGCTCGACAGGTGAGACCACCATGATGCGCTTTCTCATTTTATTGTCCGTCCAGGTTCGGCGAGGGCCGAGTCTGCTCGCATCGAGAGGAGTGCGGTCGCCGTCGTCCCTGGTGCGGGGTCGATCGTGGAACAAGCACGCGTTGTGCGGGGTCGGAGTCTTCTCGCTGCTGTTCATCTGGGGAACCGATGCGCTTGCCTTGACCTGCAATTCCAACGGCGGCGGCACTTGGAACGCGGTCGCGCGCTGGAGCTGTGGCCGCGTCCCGCTTGCAGTCGACGATGTCTTCGTCCTCAACGGGCACACCGTCACCATCGATACCGCCGCCCTGGCACAGACCGTCACGGTGAATACCGGCGGCATCCTGCGATTTGCCACGGGGACGGCGCGTTCACTCACGGTCAACAATGCAGGCGCACAGGGCAACATCACCGTTCAAACGGGCGCGACCCTGGATGTCGATCCGGCCTCGAACGTGACCCATACCCTCACCGCGGTCGGCAACATCGCGAACGCCGGGACCTTCAACCTTGCCCCGGACGCGAACAGCTTGTGTGATA
>JBEBHE010000236.1:0-7473 GCA_040081205.1 Burkholderiales bacterium
CAGTGCCGCCAAGCCGTATCCCAGCACCAGCAGCGGTTTGCGGCGGCCGAGCCAGTCGCTGATCGCGCCGGAAAATACTTTGGCGATGGCGGCGGTCGCTTCGGCAATGCCTTCAATCACGCCGACCGACAACGCGCTTGCACCAAGCACGGTCACCAGAAACAGCGGCAACAGCGCATGAACCATCTCCGACGAGATATCCATGGCAAGGCTCACGAAGCCGAGCATTACCACGCTGCGGGGGAGTTGTTGCGGGTTCACGCTGGCTGGCACTCCGTTGTTTTGTTGGGGACGCTGGTCATTGCACCGTGGCCGCGCACCGCGGGTGTTGATCCACGTCATTGCCACTGGCGGTACGCGCTTTGATATAGGTCAACACAGCCGCTGCCGCCGCGCATAGCATCAATTACACACAATCACTCTGACGGAAGCCCAAATGCAAACGCCCATCCAGATTACCGTACGCGACATGGAACACTCGCCCGTGCTCGACGAGCACATCCGCAGCAAGGCGGCCAAGCTCGAACAATACTTTACGCCGATTACGTCTTGCCGGGTCGTTGCCGAGGCGCCGCACAAGCACCATCATCACGGCCGTCAATATACCGTTCGTCTGGATATCACGGTGCCAGGACGCGAAATTGTGGTTAACCACGAACACGATGAGGACGTGTATGTGGCCCTGCGCGACGCTTTCGCCGCTGCAAAGCGGCAGTTGGAGGATTACGCACAGGTCCGCCGGGGTGAAACCCGCGACCGGCAAGCGGGCGCGCGCAGACGCCGGTCAACGGTGGACGTTGAAAAAGACAATGAATAACCGTGCCGCGGTTGCTTTGTGATGCGGTGCGCGCCTAGTCAGGCGGCATTTCGTTTTTGCGGGGCGCCGTGGTCTAACGTTTTGTTAGACGGTGCCAGTCGCTCGAAAACAACGATCTCTGCAGTTCTGCTCTTACGCATGCCCGGATTGGAGAACGACAAACCTCGCGACCATGCGCCGACACTCACTTGCCTAGATGACGAGTCAAAAAGTTCTTGATTAGTTCCTGAGACCTCACGGTGGCGTTGCGATCGTACTGCATATAGGTCCCGTAGGCGTCAGCCTTCCCACTCGCTTGGGGATTGTCCCACGCATGGTAAGTGCCCGGGAGTACGTGTACTTCGATCGGAGGGCGCACGGTGCGGCAGGCCTCGATGTGGCGTTCATCGAGTTCCCCAGCGAGTTCCATCAGTGGCGTAGGGCCAGGCTTGTAGCGCCAGAGATCATGGCACCGCCCGTAAACGCCCACCGCCGCCTTGAAGTTTCCAGCTGATGTCCGCGGTTGGTGAATCAGGTAACTGTTGATCGCATTTGCGCCGAGAGAGAAGCCGATCACCGCGATCCGGTCCTTTTTAACGTAAAGCTGCCTCTCGAGATAGTCGAAAGCGCCGTAGGCGTCGCGGGTGATTTCATGGTACGCAGTGGTCTTTGGGCCCGGCCCAGATGGGTGCAGCGCATTACCACAGGGACCGAGACCGCGTGAGCCGAAGGTGTCCACGGTGAGCGTTACGTAGCCGAGGTCCTTCAGATACGCCGGCCAGGCGTCGCTCACGTGAGGTTTTACGCCGCCGCAGGTGTGCAGGAGCACGACGGCCGGGAACGGCCCAGCGCCCTCGGGTTTCGCGAGAAGACCGGAGATTTCTCGAGGAGCGTCGGCACTCGAGAGCACCGCGTTAGAAAATGACACGCCGGTCGTCTGGCATGCAGCAAGACATGCCGCCAACACGAACAAATGCAGTTGTTGGGCGATAAATCGCGTGGCGCGCTCTAAACCCAGTCGGGTTACCCGGTACGAAGCTGCAACGAACGGGAACAACGTTGGGAGAAACTTACGGTCACGGGAGGGCGATTGACCGGGGACTATTTCCTTGGTTTCGATATGCATGGACGTCACCGTCTAACGCGCTAATTGAGGGGCGCCGCGCTCTTGCGGCGTCCCTCCTCGAATGATCGGTTAGCCGTCATTTCTCGCTTATACGCTAGCAACATAAATGGTAGCGGCGCAATCCAGAATGCCATCGCAAGAATGTTCCACCAAATAGCGGCAATTGCAACGAGCACGCCTGCTCCTAGAACCACGAGATTAACCTTCGCGCGGACGGTCAGCCACGTGCCGAGCAAGACGGATGCCACCATGAGAATGACAATCACGGTCAGCAACTCGACGGCCCCTGGAATTGTCGGTAGCAATCGCGCATGTGTTTCCCATGGTGAGTCACCAAGCCACAGCCATAACACCGCGGCCGAAAATATTGCGAACTGGAGATAGATTATTCCAGCAGTGCGCGCGAAATTAAGAAACTTCTTCATGACGGCTAACGTTTGAGTTAGGCCGCACTGCGAGAGAGCTGCGCGGCGGATTGCTACGGCACATTGGAACCTTCCAAGATGAGGCCGGCCGCTCCGTCAGGAGCATGCCGGTCAACCAAGCATAGATCTGTAGTTCCCACCTTACGCTCGCGCCATGTGCCCACCACAAACGGAAGACTCACTTCTCGACTCAGTTGTGCCAGGAAAGAGAGGAGTTGTTCTACGTCTTCGCGGGACAGCTCAGGCGCATTGATGCGCAGACCGAGGTTCCAGTCGGGGAGTTCTTGCCCTTCCATGAGGGGCGCCTTCTTGTTCGTCAGGAGCGTCTGTGTCACCGGCCAAGTAGCCGCGAAGTCCGAGAAGGCTCGAACCAGTTTCGCTTCATGGGCTATGAGATCGGAGCTATCGGCATAGGCATACAAGCGGTACATATGTGCGGCCTAACGTTCAAATTGAGGCGACGCGCTTTAGCGCGGTCGCCTCGGATGCAGAGTTAGAACTCATTTGGGCTTACCTGTGAATATGACCGCAAGTAAAGCGATGACGAAGAATAGCAGCCACCCCAGTTTCTCGCGAGACGTTAGAGATTTGGCCAAGAGATTATCGAAAAACTTAGGGAACCCTGAGAAACGGGCGAGGCGTTGTGACTGCGCGGAAAGATTTTGTGATGGGGGTTCGCGCCACAATTTGGCAACAACATATACCAACGCGCCGGCAACCAAGAAGGCAAACGCAATAAGCGCAACGGCAACTTCGGTGGGCATGAGTTCTAACGTTTTGGTGAGGGGCGCGCCGCTTGCGGGGCGTCCCGATCAACCTGATAGTTAAGCGTAATCATACTCGGAGCGCCAACGCTCAAATACCGCGTTCAATTCAGAACGTGTAACTGACAGCCAATTGGACCATTCTGATTCCTTGCCGTGAGGATAGCCGAGTAGATTCCCTATCGCGTTGTGAACCGCATAGCCCATTTTTACAGGAACGTCCGTCGCCGGATGGTAGCTCTTGGCATATGCGCGGACTTCTTCGCGTTCAAGGCCAAACAGCGTATGAAATTCCCAATCTGGGAAGAAAGGTCCCTCGGCAGCAGCCCTCAACGCTTCGGCGATGATTTTATGGTCGTGGGCGGACAACATGAATAACGCTTAACGCGCTAGCTGTGCGGCCGGACGCCGCAGGCGGGCGGTCCGAACCAGCGCCGGGTTAGACGGTAACTACGGCTTGGTTGCATAGAGCTGCTTGAGCGTGAACTCGGCATGGCATTTCGTGCAGGCGTATGGCATTTGCTTCGATGACCGGCGAACAAAACCTACAACAACTATCACGAAGGCAATGACCCAGGCAGGCTCCCACATTAGGCCGACCAATACGAAGACGCCGACAAGTGTAAAGGTTGCAATGTCTCCGAGAACCATTGCGCCAATCCAAGCGCCAAGCGAAAACGGCTTTGCGTCAATGCGGCCGTCGCAGTGCGGGCAAACCATATCTGGAGCACTGAACATAATTTGCCGTCTAACGTCGTTGTGAACGGCGCGCGTTTTTTGCGCGTCCATTCGACATCAAGTTAGAGGGCACGGACGGACTCGGCAAATACTTCATGGCACCCCGTTTCATCGAGAAAAATGCGGTAATGATGAAGTTCCTCGTATGGCTTCACTGACGAAGTATCAGACCGAACATAGTCGTCTAAAACTTCCCCAGCTGGAATCTCAACGAGTTTGAAGTACGCCTGTTCCACCCAAGCACGGCTGCAGTTGTGTAACTGCGTGAAGCGATGCCAGCGAACACGTCGAAATCGAAGGGAAAAGGGAGGCACTTCGGCAATATGAAGCGTCAACGTTGCATCGCCTCCAACCATGTGAAACTCGCAGCCCTCATACTGCCCAGTGTCGAAAGCAGGTAGCGAGACTATCGGCGTTGGATGCATGTGCCGTCTAACGTCCCGCATTACTGGCGCGCGGTGCTCTTGCGCGCGTCCGAGTAGATGCGGTGGTTAGAGTGCAACCTAGGCTAGTCATTAGTGGCCTTACGCCTAACAATTGCCCGAATGCTGACGAACACCAACGAAATTAGCAAGTAGTACAGTAGCTGGTACACGAACAATTGGCCATAAGACGTGACGCGCGGGAATAGACCAATGCCGTCTAGAAATAATGGTAGGTACGGTGCGATCAATATTAAATTGCCGTGAGCAAGGGCGAAGGACATAGAATCCGCGAGCAGCGTCGTGATGCCAGCGCACGCAAAGGAGAAGAGCCCGCATTTGATAAATGTGCTCCTGCTCATACTATTGGCTGCGCTCTAACGACAAGGTTCAGCAGGCGCCCGCTGTTGGGCGCTCTGCTGGAACCGAAAGTTAGGAACCATGATTAACCGTGAAATATGTGAACAACTAATTGCGCGATGTTCTGACGCGGGGGCGAGGACTGCCTATACCTTGCTCTGGGTTGTGCGGTGGCTCTGGTGGGCGGCTGCGTTGATACCTTGGTTCTATGCCCAGTGCTTGTTTGATGGATGCCAGCGATTTTTCAATGTTGTCTATCTCAATGCGCAAATCGTTCAATTGCGACGAAGACAGCGGATGTTGGAGGGGCTTATTCATAATCATGAATCCCAAAATAACGAAATGGTTTCTAACTAAAAGTAGGCGTCGTGGATGACGCTTTACAAGACACCAAATAGCTGTATATAATATCAGTCATATTAAATAATTATTAATAAAAACAAATAGTTATATTATTTTAGTGCTTCCTAATTCGGAAATGCAAACACCCCCAGTTCCCGCGGCGCCCAAATTGCTGGATCAGCTACGCCATCAGATTCGGCGGCTGCATTACAGCATACGTACCGAAGACGCCTATGTCTACTGGGTGCGCTGGTTTGTACGCTTTCACCGGCTGCGTCACCCGCGCGACATGGGCGCTTCAGAAGTGGAGGCATTTCTGACGTATCTGGCGGGTGAACGCAAGGTTTCTGCATCGACGCAGAATCAGGCGCTGTCTGCGATCCTTTTCTTGTATCGTGAATTGTTGAAGATTGAGTTGCCCTGGCTCGATAACGTGGTCAAGGCCAAGCGGTCGCAGCACCTGCCAGTGGTACTGACGCGCGACGAAGTGCAGGCAGTGCTTTCGCGGCTGGAGGGTGCTTCAGGTTTGATTTTGCGTCTGGCTTACGGCACCGGGATGCGTATTCTTGAAACGGCGCGGTTGCGCGTGAAAGACATCGACTTTGCGCGCAAAGAGGTGATGGTTCGCGACGGCAAGGGTTTCAAGGATCGCGTGACGATGTTGCCCGGCTCGCTCACGCTGCCGCTGCATGAGCACCTGGTGCGTGTGCGCGCACTGCACGCGCGTGATATCGAAGCGGGGTTTGGCCGCGTGTATTTGCCTTATGCGCTGGCGCGCAAGTATCCGAGTGCTGATCGTGATTGGGCATGGCAGTATATTTTTCCGTCGCAACGGCGCAGCATTGATCCGCGCAGCGGCAGGGAAGGGCGGCATCACGCCGATCCGCAGGCTTTGCAGCGGCACATGCGGCAGGCGGTGCGCGATAGCGGCATTACCAAGCTCGCCACACCGCACACGCTGCGCCACAGTTTTGCCACGCATCTCCTAGACAGCGGCTACGACATTCGCACGGTGCAGGAGTTGCTCGGTCATTCCGATGTGAAGACCACCATGATTTACACACATGTGCTCAATAAAGGTGGCTGTGGTGTAGTCAGCCCGCTCGACGCGCGCTAAACTTCGCGCCGTGTCTGAAATCGAAAATGTTTTTTCTGCTGAAGGTTCTTTAGCCGCCGTCATTCCCGAGTTCCGTGCGCGCGCAGGCCAGCTTGAGATGGCATTGGCTATACAAAAAACCATTCAAAAACAAATGGTTATTGTTGCAGAGGCCGGCACGGGCACGGGCAAAACGTTCGCTTATCTGGCGCCCGCGCTGCTGTCCGGCGGCAAGGTGATTATTTCCACTGGCACCAAGACTTTGCAGGATCAGTTGTTCGACCGCGATATTCCCACGGTGCGCGCGGCGTTGAAGGCGCCGGTGTCGGTGGCGCTGCTGAAGGGGCGCGCGAATTACGTGTGCCATCACCATCTGGCGAACGCGCTGGTCGATGGCCGCCTGCCCACGCGCGAGGATACGCGCTACCTGCAACTGATTGCCAGCTTTGCGCGGCGCACGCAAAGCGGTGACCGCGCTGATCTGGCGGACGTGCCGGAGAGCGCTGGGGTGTGGGCGCATGTGACCTCCACGCGCGAGAATTGCCTTGGTTCCAACTGCGAGCATTTTGACAAATGTTTTGTGATGCGCGCGCGCAAGCAGGCGCTGGATGCCGATGTGGTGGTGGTGAACCATCATTTGTTTTTTGCCGACGTGGCCTTGCGTGATGAAGGCGTGGCGGAGTTGCTGCCGAAATGCAACACGGTGATTTTCGACGAGGCGCATCAGTTGCCCGATACTGCCAGCCTGTTTTTTGGCGAGCGCGTTTCCACCTCGCAACTGCTGGATCTGGCGCGGGATGCGCGCATGGAAGGCATTGCCGGCGCAAAAGATTTCGCTGCGCTGCCCGAGGCCGCGCTGGCGCTGGAAAAAGCCGCGCGCGATCTGCGTCTCGCGCGTGACGAAGACACCGGGCGGCTTACGCAAAAAGATATCAAAGACGACGAAACATTCGAGAGCGCCATCAATACCGCGTGCGCCAGGCTGTCCGAGCTATTTGTGCTGCTGGATTCACAGGCGGAGCGCAGCGAAGGCCTTGCGCTGTGCCGCGCGCGCGCGCAGGAACTGGCACAGACCATCGCGCGCTGGCGCGAAGCGAAGGACGACAGTTTTGTGCGCTGGATTGAAGTGTTTGGCCATTCATTGCAATTGCATGCCACGCCGTTGTCGATTTCGGAAATTTTCAGGAAGCAGGTAACTGAAACGTCGCGCTCGTGGGTGTTTACCTCGGCGACGTTATCGGTGAACGGCAATTTCAAACACTACTGCGGCGAGTTGGGGCTGGATGATGCGCAGACGGCAACGTGGCCCAGCCCGTTTGATTTCGAAAATCAGGCGTTGCTGTACGTGCCGAAGGATTTGCCCAATCCGAACACGCGCGAGTACACGGCTGCGGTGGTCAAGGC
>JBEBHE010000237.1:0-7468 GCA_040081205.1 Burkholderiales bacterium
CAGTTTCAGGGCCCGCTGGATCTGCTGCTGTATCTGATTCGCAAAGAGAATATCGACGTTCTGGATATTCCGATGGCCAAGCTTACGCGCCAGTATCTCGAGTATGTCGAGATGATGCGCACCAAGCAGCTTGAACTGGCGGCGGAATATTTGCTGATGGCGGCGATGATGATCGAGATCAAGTCGCGCATGTTGTTGCCGCGTCCGTCGGGCATCACGCTCGAAGAAGACCCGCGCGCGGAGCTGGTGCGCCGCCTGCTCGAATACGAGCAAATGAAAAAGGCCGCGCAGAAGCTCAATGAGATTCCGGTGGCGGGCCGCGATTATTCGCTGGTGAATGTGCTGTTCGAACGCGATGACGCGATTCCGCCCGATGTGGATGCGATGGATTTGAAGCTGGCGTGGCTGACGATTCTGAATCGCGCCAAGGTGCATCAGCATCACAAGATCACGCGCGAGCAATTGTCGGTGCGTGCGCATATGACGCGCGTTTTGCGCCGCTTGCAGGATGCGGATTTCGTGGAGTTCACGCAGTTGTTTACCGCGAATGAAGGCAAGCCGGTGCTGGTGGTGACCTTCATCGCGATTCTTGAGCTTGCACGTGAATCGCTGGTGCAGTTGACGCAGGAACAGGCCTACGCGCCGATATACGTAAAACTGAGAAACGCTGAGACGACGGTGAACGCATGAGCGACGACAACATTCAGGAAGCGCAAGATACCAACGAGGCGCCGGAAGAATTCAACGAGGGCGCCGAGCTGGACGTCGGCTTGGTCAAGCAGGTGTTGGAAACGGCATTGCTGACGAGTCCGGATCCGTTATCGCTAAACGACATGAAGCGCATGTTTCCGCGCGGCGCGACCAACAATGAGTTGATGCGCAAGCTTTTGCAGGAACTGGCCGCCGATTGGCACGGGCGCAGCGTGGAGCTTGTCAATGTGGCATCGGGTTGGCGCTTTCGCGCCAAGCCGGAGTTGCAGCGGTATCTCGATAAACTGAATCCGCAGAAGGCGCCGAAGTATTCGCGCGCGGTCATGGAGACGCTGGCGATTATTGCTTACCGGCAGCCGGTGACGCGTGGTGACATCGAAGATATACGCGGCGTGGTGGTTTCCACCCACATCATGAAAGCGCTGGAGTCGCGCGGCTGGATTGACGTGATTGGTCATCGCGAAGTGCCGGGGCGCCCCGCGATTTATGCCACGACCAAGCAGTTTCTGGATGATCTGACCTTGCGTTCGCTCGAAGAGTTGCCGCCGCTGGATGATCTGGGAAGTTTGGTTGAATCGAGCGGCGCGGCGCAGGTTGAATTGAATATGCCGGGCGCTGGTGGCGACACGCGCGGTGGCTCCATTTCGGCGGGCGAGGGCTTGTTGGATGCGGATGATGACGATGCGCCGGATGAAACGGTTGAACTTGCCGGCGACATTGAGACGCCGCCACCTTCGCAATTGCACTAACGGCGGCGCGCGAAATATCCTTTCGGGCTGAGCCCTTCGGCAAGCGCAGGGCGAACGGCATCATGAATAGTTTTAGGTACAGGCATGGCGGCGCGGCTGCTATCATGATGGCGCCATGATTGCTGCACAACGATTTATCCGGTTTCTGCGCCGCTGGTTCGACGATAACATCCTCGAACTCGCGCAGGAAATGCGCTGGTCGTATCTGCCGCCGATGATGGTGTACGTGGCGGCCGGCATCTCCGGGCTGACGGCCATCGTCGGCACCTTCTTTGTCAAAGATCATCTCGGCCTGTCGGCGGAATTTCTTGCCGCGCTTGGCTTCTGGGTCGGCCTGCCGTACGCGATAAAGATGCCGGTTGGTCACATCGTCGATTTGATCTGGCGCTGGAAAGGGTGGCTGGTCTATCTCGGCGCAAGCCTGATCGCCGCGAGCCTGTTGATAATGGTGGGCTTGCTCGGACATCGTGCGGTAATGGCAGCGATGATGCCGGTCGAAAGCTGGTTCGTGCTGGCTTCGCTGTTGTCGCCGGTCGGCTATGTGATTCAGGACGTGGTCGCTGATGCGATGACAGTAGAGGCCGTGCCGAAACTCGATGAAGCGGGACAGCCCATTCCCGACGCGCAACAGAAGCTGATGCACACGACCATGCAGACCCTGGGGCGGGTCGCGATTATCGGTGGCGGCGTGCTGGTGGCGGTGGTGAATATTTATGTGTTCGCCGACACCGGCAATTTGTCCAAAGCGGCCAAAGCCGTGATCTATGCAAGCGTTTACGAATGGGCGCTGTTGATTCCGATTATTTCGGTGCTGGGTGTCGTGCTGGCATCCGTGCTCAAATTGCGCGAGCGTAAGCGGCTGCGCGCCGCAGGCATGAGCGCACAGGCGATCCACGCGGCGCTGGATGAGCACGCGGACAAAACTAAGCCGAACGGGTGGATCCTCGGCGGCAGTCTGGCGTTCGTGGTGTTTACGCTGCTGATGGGTTTCAGTGATATCAAGTTCAAGCAGGAGATCGTGTTTGCGGGCTCGATGGCGATTATCGTGTTTTTGATCGCCCGGCTTACCCGCGAGCTCGCGCCGGAAACGCGCGCAACGCTGGTGGGCACGGCGGTGGTGATATTTGTTTTTCGCGCGGTGCCGGGCCTGGGTGACGGCGTGACGTGGTGGATGATCGACGAGCTGCGCTTCGACGAACAGTTTATTTCCGTGCTGGACCTGATCGGCAGCGTGCTGACGCTATTCGGCATATTCGTTTTCCGGCGCTTCATGGCGGAGCGCTCGATTGCCTATGTAGTTGGGTTCCTGGCGATCACCGGCGCGGTGCTGTCGGCGCCGACGGTGGGCATGTACTACGGCCTGCACGAATGGACATCGGCGTTGACGGATGGCGCCGTCGGCGCACGCACTATCATGATGGTGAATACCACGCTCGCTTCGCCGCTGGGCCAGGTGGCGATGATCCCGATGCTGGCGTGGATTGCGCGTTCGGCGCCGGCGAATCTTAAGGCAACCTACTTTGCGGTGATGGCGTCGTTTACCAACCTTGCGCTGTCGGCGTCATCGCTTGGCGCCAAGTATCTCAATCAGATATTTATCGTGACGCGCGAAGTGCGTGCGCCTAACGGTGATGTCGCGGTGGCGGCGAATTATGGTCAGTTGGGCGAGTTGCTGATTGTCGGTATGGTAATTGCGCTGGCGCTGCCGTTTGCGGCGATCGTGTTTGCGCGCTGGACGCGATTCAAAAGCGCGTAGTTGCTATTCGGCAGGTTCTACTCTTGCCAACACGCCATTGGGTTCGTCGGTCAGCAAATAGATAAAGCCATCCGGACCCGCGCGCACATCGCGTATGCGTCCGAGGGTGTTTTTCAGCATGCGTTCCTCGCGCACGACTTTTTCACCGTCGAGTTTTAGCCGCACCAGCATCTGATCTTTCAACGCGCCGACAAATAGATCGCCGCGCCATTTCGGGAATTTGTCGCCTCCGTAAAACGCCATGCCCGACGGTGCAATGGACGGCACCCAGCGGTGCAGCGGCTGCGCCATACCGTCCTTCGATGTTCCTACTCCGATTGGGGTGCCGGTGCCGTAGTTCGCGCCGTAAGTAATCACCGGCCAGCCGTAATTGGTGCCTGCGCGAATCACGTTGATTTCGTCGCCGCCTTGCGGACCATGTTCGTGCGTCCACAGCAAGCCGGTCTGTGGGTGCAACGCCGCCCCCTGCATGTTGCGGTTGCCCAGCGTGAATTTTTCGGAAAGCCAGCCCGCTTTG
Source organism: Burkholderiales bacterium (assembly GCA_040081205.1). Classification (GTDB taxonomy): domain Bacteria; phylum Pseudomonadota; class Gammaproteobacteria; order Burkholderiales; family SG8-41; genus UBA5216. The sequence continues at coordinate 3,734 of JBEBHE010000237.1, forward strand.
CCCACGAACGGGTTGTCTTTAGGCACACGGCCATCGTCGTGCAGGCGTATCACCGAGCCGTTGTGGTCGCCGGGATTCTGTGCGCGTTCCATTTCGCCGCGGTCGCCGAGCGTAATAAATAAATAACCGTCGCGGTCGAATACGAGGCGTGAGCCAAAGTGATAGCCGGTACGCAGTTTCGGTTGCATGCGGAAAAGCACTTGCACATTTTCGAGTTGATGGCCTTTAAGTATGCCGCGTGCGACTTCAGTGCCGACACCGTTGCGGTCACCAGCGGTGTACGACAAGTACACCAGATGGTTGTCGGCGAACTTCGGATGCAACACCACGTCCAGTAAACCGCCCTGGCCGACGGTCGCCACGGCCGGCACGCCGCCCACGGGCTGCGGATCGAGTTTGAAATCCTTGCCGATGATGCGCAGTCGTCCCGGACGCTCCGTGACCAGCATGCGTCCGTCGGGTAGAAATGCCAGTGACCACGGATGCGACAGGCCTTCGGTCAGGGCGCTAACGCGTATGCGATGTTCCTGTGTGGTGTGGGTTTGGGCGACAGTGGGCGCGCTAAACACGACGCACAAATATCCGAGGATTAAGCCCGATAGAGTGAATTTCATAAGTATTTGTTTTTAAATGATATTTTTAAGTGGCTAAGTGGTGAGCCGACAGTAAATATCCGCCACCTTAAGTGGTAAACATGAGACGTCATCCACCAGTGTCCAGTTCACTGCGCCGTACATATGCGGCAGGTAATCGCGCGCTTCATGGTCAATCGTGATGCAAAACGGCTTGATGCCGGCGCGATGTGCTTCGAGCAGTGCTTGCCGCGTGTCTTCAATGCCGTATTCGCCGCGGTAATTGTCGCTGTAATCGTCGGGTTTGCCGTCGGAGAGCGTGATCAGCAGTTTGGTGCGAGCGTCGACGTTTTCGAGCAGCGCAGTGAGATGACGGATCGCCACACCCATGCGCGTGTAGTCCTGCGGAATCACGCCCGCGATACGCCGCTGCACAAGTTCGGAATACGGCTCGTCAAAACGCTTCACGCGAAAAATTTCGCAGCGCTTGCGCGTGATGCCCGAAAAGCCATAGATCGCGTAACGGTCGCCCAGTACTTCGAGCGCCTCGGCCAGCAGCACCAGCGCTTCGCGCTCGGCGTCGTTGATCCAGCCCTTGGTCGAGCCGCTCATATCGACCATGAACATCACCGCCAGATTGCGTTCGGCTTTGTGGCGCTTGATAAAAAGGCGGTCGGTGAGTTCTCTGCCGGAACGCATGTCGGCGTAGCCCGCGATCACCGCATCGAGATCGATATCGTCGCCGTGTTTCATGCGTTTCATCAGCCGGTCTTCGCCGCGCAATAGCTCAAAACTGCGTCGAAGCTGCGTGACTTGCGGCCGGTATTTTTTCAGTGTGGCCTCGACGAAGCCGTTGTCAACGGGATGCACATCCAGTTCGCGCAGCACGCACCAGTTCTTGCGGTAGTGGCGGCGTTTGTAATCCCACTCGTTATAGAACAGTGCATCTTCTTCTTGATACGCGCCTTTCCACACGTCAGCGGGGTCACTGTTGTTCTCGCGCGAATTTTCGTCATTTCCGCCATCGCCGGCAGGCTTAAGGTAGTCGTCGGGGATATCGCCAAGATCCTGAAGAATGGAGTCGAGCAAATTGCGCACGTTGTCGGGCGGCGCGATGGGTTCGCCGTCCAGGCGCAGTTCAAATTCCAGTTCTTCATCGTCGCCGGGCTTGAGGTTGATGTCGAAGCGGCTGGCGGCGGAATCCACATCGCCGGTTTGTTCGCCGTCCGATCCTTGCGATGGCTCATTCAGTAGTGCGGCCAGCGCAGCTTGCAGTTCGTCTTTTTCGCGCGCGAGCCGCGTAGCCCGGACTGCTGCCGCGTCAGCGGGGCGCAAGATGCCCGTCCACGCGTGGTGCGGCGCGTTGTCGTTGAGTGGGAGTGTGTGCAGCAGGGCAATGCTGTCCTGCACCGTCGCGGCGCTGGTGCGCAGCGTTGCATAGCGCGCGTCGGTATCACTGCTGTTTTGTCGAAGGCCCGCGAGATCGCGCGCAAGTCCGGGCAGTGTGCGTGCGATCTGCGCCTCCAGCCGCACCGTTTCCAGAAAATTCAGCCATTCCAGTGCGCGCGCCGGATCGGCGTGACGCTGAACAGCTGCATCGAGATCCGTATTAAAGGTGCCGTAACGGCTTTGTGCCCACAGTAGCGTGGCAATAATTTTGTAGATGAGGAAGTTCTGTGCGCGATCCGCGCCTGCGGCCATGCGCGGCGGCAGGTAGAGGGTGTCCGTATCGGTCCAGGCAACCGGCGCGGTGTCAATTTTCATGCGCCGGCCGGACAGTCCGCACACAAAAAGTTCAAGCACGGACGCAACGTCTTCGTATGTTACGGCGTGTTCACTGCCGGTGCGCGCCATAAAATCGGAAGAATTTTTGAAAACCTGGCTGCCGTGATACAGCCCTTCGCGGTCGTAGCTGTCCATTGCCTGAATAATCCAGGCCTCGGCGGCGCCGACATCCAGTTGTGCCAGCGCGTCGGGCGCGGCAGCGGCGAACTGGTAGGCCATTTCATAGTTGGTGCGGCCGATGACTTCGATCCAGTGCAGGGTGAAATCCTGCAACGCGCGTTGCAGCGTAGCGAGTGCGCGCGCGAGCGGTGCGGCGGTGCGACGCGACGACAACACCGGGTTCAGCAGCGCATCAAGTTTGTCGTCGAGCTCGGTTTCGGTGAGCGGCGCCACGGCGAACACGACGCGGAAAACTATTCTCCCCGTCATTCCCGCGCAGGCGGAAATCCATAACACAGTGCCATCCGGCACATGGCATGGATTTCCGCCTGCGCGGGAATGACAGGGTTGGTGTTGATAGTCACGATGGCGAGATGAATCTTTGCGTCAAGTCAGAAAAGCGATGACGTCAGTTCATCGATGGCGCGCAGCATTTCGGTGTCGTCGGTGAGCGCTTCGGCGATGGCGCCGTGACAGGCAGTGCGCGGCGCAATGCCGCGCTGGATCAATTTTGCAGCGTGCACCAGCAAGCGTGTGGATGCGCCTTCATCCAATCCGTTGCCTTTGAGATTGCGCGTCATGTGCGCCAGTTTGATCAGCTTGCTGGTATTGCCGGTGTCCAATGCGGATTCGGTGATGACGATTTTTGCTTCTAGCGCTTCGGAAGGATAGGAAAACTCAATGGCGACAAATCGCTGGCGCGTGCTTTGTTTAAGTTCTTTTAGCACGCTCTGATAGCCGGGGTTATATGACATGGCCAGCACGAATTCTTTCGGCGCCCGCAAAAGTTCTCCGTGTTTTTCCATCGGCAGGATGCGCCGGTCATCCGCCAGTGGATGAATCACCACGGTAGTGTCCTTGCGCGCTTCGACGACTTCATCGAGATAACAAATGCCACCGACGCGCACCGCGTGTGCCAGCGGGCCATCGACCCACACGGTTTCATTGCTGGTGATGAGATAGCGCCCGACCAGATCGCTGGCGGTTAAATCATCGTGGCACGACACAGTGATCAGCGGACGCTTCAGTTTCCACGCCATATATTCCATGAAGCGCGTTTTGCCGCAGCCGGTGGGGCCTTTCAACAGCACCGGAATTTGATCGGCGTTCGCCGCTTCGAACAACGCGATTTCATCGCCGATGGATTCGTAATACGGCTCGCGCTCGATCAGGCGTGCTTCGGGTTGCACGGTTTTGGCAGTGAGCGTTCGTTCTGGAT
>JBEBHE010000506.1:0-1935 GCA_040081205.1 Burkholderiales bacterium
CCCGATCCGCTGCATTCGATGTTCTACGATTCGCATCCGCCGGCGCTGACGCGTATCGGGCGATTACAGCAGGCATCTGCCACCTAAATCGAATATTACATAAGTATTTGTTTTTAAACATATTTTTATTATGACAATAGTGGCCGGACAAGATCTCGCCAAGAGCAAATGCAAGCCCTGCGAAGGCGGCACCTCGCCGCTCAAGGCCGACGAGATCGCCAAGCTGCTCAAATATTTGCAGGGCTGGGAGCAGGCGGGAAGCGTTATTGCGAAAACGTACGCATTCAAAAATTATTATCAGACAATGGCATTCGTAAACGCTGCTGCGTGGATTTCGCATCGCGAAGATCACCATCCCGACATCGCCGTCGGTTACAACCAGTGCCGTGTGTCGTACATCACGCACGCCATCAATGGGCTGTCAGAAAATGATTTTATCTGTGCTGCAAAGCTGGATGCGTTGTTCGATTTGTGACCGCTGACAAATCACGCGCGCAAGCCTTGCTACACAGCGGTCAAGTCGTCGCAAGCTTCGGTCGAAGCTATCGCATCGAACTTGAAGACGGCACGCTGGTCGAGTGCTCGACGCGCGGCAAAAGGAGCGATGTCGCCTGTGGTGATCGCGTCAACATTCAGCACAGCGGCGACAACAGCGGCGTCATCGAAACGATACTGCCGCGAACCACACTGCTCTACCGCTCTGACGCGCACAAGCAAAAACTCATCGCCGCCAACGTCACGCAAGTGGTGATTGTCGTCGCACCGGTGCCGAGCTTCTATGACGACCTGATTAACCGCTGCCTCGCGGCCTGCGAACACGCCGGCATCGCGCCGCTGATCGTCCTGAACAAAACCGACCTGCCGCAAAGCGCCGCGGCATGGCAAGCGCTGGCGATATATCAAACGCTCGGCTATCGCGTGATTGGCGTCTGCGCCAAACAAAATATCGACGCACTCGGCGCACTGCTTGAAGGCCACACCAGCGTGCTGGTCGGACAAAGCGGCATGGGCAAATCAACTATCGTGAACCAACTCGCGCCCGATGCCATGATGCGCGTGGCGGAGACCTCGCTTGCGCTGGATTCCGGCAAACACACCACCACCGGCGCGCGGCTGCTGCACATCAACGCCAGCACGCATCTGATCGATTCGCCGGGCCTGCAATCGTTTGGACTGCATCACCTGGATGCGGAAGACACCGCGCACGCGTTCACGGAATTTCGTGTGTGGCTGGGGCAATGCCGCTTTCGCGACTGCACGCACCGCATGGAGCCGGGGTGTGCGATTGAGCGTGCGTGCGCCGAGGGGCGAATCGCGACGGCACGGCTTGTGTCGTATCGCACGCTGGTGGAGGAAAGATTGCGCGCCCACGCTCGGCGCTACGACTGACCACGCGATTTAGCCGAGTGAATGCGCCAGCGTCACAATGCCAATCAAAAACATCCACATCACCAGCGCGCGCCAGATCAGCCCGACAGTACTCGATAGATAATCCACGTCGGCATCGTCACCCATGCCGAGCTCGGGCCGATAACGCACACGTCCGTACTCGTGCAGTTCACCGCCGAGTTTTACACCCAGCGCACCCGCGCCGCCGGCGAGAATGATGCCTTCCGCCTGATTCGCCCAGCTTCGCGACTGCGTGCGCCAGCAATCGGCGGCATCCTGAAAATTGCCAACCACGGCAAAGCTCACCGCCGTCAGTCGCGCGGGCAGCCAGTCGATAAATTCAAACGCCCGTATGGCAAATTTCGCGAACGCTTCCGACGCGCCGGACTCTGGCGTGTGTGGCATTGACCAGTGTTCCTCCAGCGCCGAGGCGGTGCGGTACAGCAACGCGCCAGCCGGACCGAGCACCACAAACCAAACCACCGGCCCGAACACATTACGATGCGATTCCAGCAATCCGCGTTCGATGCACACCCGCGCCACTTC
>JBEBHE010000238.1:0-7455 GCA_040081205.1 Burkholderiales bacterium
GTGTTTTGTGTGTGCTGTCGGCCATACTGTTGTGCGTGGTGCAATTGAGCGGTTGCGGCAAGAGCAAGGAGCGGGAAGCGGCCGAGGCTGCTGCCGCCAAGATGGCGGAAGCGGCGAAAAAAATGGAAGAGATCGCAAAGTCCGCCAAATCCGGCGTGCCGCAATCGCCACAGGAGGCGATGAAGCAGGGCGCGGACGCGATGGCGGCGGCGTCGGGCATGATCGGCGCAATGATGGGCGGCGACGGCAAGGGCGCGGTGGAGCCGGTGGATTTCCGCGTGCTGAAAGAGCTGCTGCCGGAAACGATAGGCGGTCTGAGGCGCGGCGAAGAATCGGGTGAGCGGGCGGCTGCGGGCGGCATGAAAATGTCGCATGCGCAGGCACGCTACGGCAATGGAGAGAAAACCCGGCTACGCGTGAAAATCACCGATGCCGGCTCAATGAGCGGTTTCGCGGGCATGGCCGGGGCGGCGTGGGCGATGATCGAAATCGACCGCGAGACAGACAGAGGCTATGAAAAAACGTCCACCGTCGATGGCCGCAAGATGCATGAAAAATGGAATACCAAGGACAAGCGCGGCGAAGTGGACATGATTGTCGGCGGACGTTTTATTGTTGAGATTCGCGGCACCGGCATCGAGATGAAAGATCTCAAGCGGGCGATCAACGCGATTGATCTGAAAAAACTCGAAGCGCTGAAAAGCGCGCCGCCGGCGGCATCCGCGGCGAAATAGAGGCACCGGAAAAACACAACGCGTGCTGCGGTTGCGGCACGCGTTGCCGTGCGTTACTCCACGCGTATCTTCGCTTCGCGCACCACACGCGCCCACTTCTCGGTTTCAACACGCACGAATTTGCTGAAATCGGCGGAGGAACTGGTGATCACGTCGAGCCCCACTTTTGCCAGTTGCGCCCTGGTTTCGGGTGCCTGCATGACTTTGATAATGTCGGTGTTGAGGCGTTCGAGGATGTCGGCGCGCACGCCGGCGGGCGCGAATGCGCCGTACCACGTGTCCATCAGCAGTTCGGGATAGCCGGCTTCTTTGGTTGACGGCACCGTGGGCAAAGTCGGCACGCGATGCGGCGCGAGCACGGCAAGACCGCGCAGCCTGCCGCTGTTGATAAACGGAATGGTCGCGGGCACGCTGACCGTCACCATGTCGATTTCGCCGCCGAGAATATGTGTCAATGCGATGCTGGCGCCCTTGTACGGCACGTGAACGATATCGACCTTGGCGAGGTATTTAAACAACTCGCTGGCGAGTTGATTGGCGGAACCAATGCCGCCGGAGCCGTAGCTCATTTTGCCCGGTGACGCGCGGGCGATGGCGACGAGTTCTTTCACGGTTTTTGCCGGCACCGAGGGATGCGTGACCAGCACGTTGGGCACGGTCGCCACGTGTGTGATCGGCGCGAAATCGCGCAGCGCATCGAACGGCAGCTTTTTGTAGAGCGCCGGGCTGATGGTGATCGACGGGCTGGCGAGCAACAGCGTGTAACCATCGGCTGGTGATTTGGCAGCGATCTCGGTGCCGATGAGGCCGCCTGCACCCGCGCGAAAATCCGCGTACACCGGCTGGCCCAGCACCGCCGGCAGTTTTTCCGCGAGCAGCAGGCCAAGGATTTGCGATGCGCCGGTCGGAAACGGCACCACCAGGCGGATGTTTTTTTCGGGGTACTTTTGCGCGGCAACAGGCATCGCGGCTACAAGCGCGAAGGCGGTGGCGATGCGTAAAATTTTTTTCATGTGATGAAGACTCGTGACAGGGTTGCAGGCAAGTTATATATACCGCTTGCATCCGGTGTTCGCAATGCGTGGCGGCGCTATTCCGTGTGCAGTGAATCAGCGTAAACTCACGCGCTAGGTGGCGCGCTGATAGTGGATGGCGCCGTTAAAAATACCAATAATAACAAATAGTTAGTTAGTATATTCGTCTGAGAAAGCTCAATCGAAACGGAGCGTTGCCATGAGCGGCATGCACGCACTACACAAGATCATTGCGGATCGTTCGCATCCCCGGCGTGGTGCGGTAACGCCCGGAGAATTCGTCGAAATCGAACCGGATGTGTTCTCGGTGATTTTGTCGCCGAACGGGTCGGATGCCAAAAAGCTGATGGCTGATCTGGACGAACTCGGCGTCAAAGACCTGCCGCTGAAGGATCGCATCTTCGCGATCTCTGATCACGCAGCGCCCGCGCCAACCATGGCGCTCGCCGCATCACAGCGTTTGTGGCGCGATTTTTTTCGCGACAAAGGCGTGCGCATGTTCGACGGCGGGGCGGGCGTGTCGCATCTGGTGTTGTGCGAAGAAGGTATTGCGTTGCCCGGCACGCTTGCCATCGCCATTGATTCGCATGGCCCAACCATGGGTGCGGTCGGCATGTATGCCACATCGCTCGGCGGCGGGCGGCTGACGCTGTACGCGATAGGGCGTTATTTTCTGGAAGTGCCCAAGGTCACGCTGGTGAAAGTGCGCGGCTCGGCGAAACTCGGACGTGGCGTGTATGGCCGCGATGCGGCGCTGTATGTGAACGGCAAACTCGGCCAGCGCGGCGCCTACGGCAATGCGGTGGAATTCGCCGGGCCGTTTATCGATGCGCTGTCGATGGACATGCGCTTTACGTTTGCCAATATGGGCGTGGAACTTGGCGCGGTGGCGTCGTACATTCAGCCCGACGAAACGACATTGAACTGGGTGAAGCCGCGCGCAAAAAGCCCATTCAAGGTGTACGAAACCGACGCCGATTTCGAGTATGACCAAATTCATGAGGTTGATGTTTCGGGGATCGAGCCGCAAATCGCGGTGCCGCACAAACCGGATGATGTGATGCCGGTATCCGCTGTGGCGGGGCGCAAGGTGGATCAGGCGTATCTGGGATCGTGCGCGAGCGGGCGGCTTGAAGACATTGCCGCTGCTGCCGCAGTGATGAAGGGGCGCAAGGTGCATCCAGATGTGCGCTTCATTGTCACGCCCGGCTCACGCGAGATTCTGATCGAGGCCACGAAAGCGGGCTACATCCAGACGCTGCACGAGGCAAACTGCATTGTGACCAATGCGAATTGCGGCGCGTGTCCGGGATTGCACGGCGGCATATTAGGGCCGGGCGATGTGGCGATTACGTCGATCACACGCAACTTCGAGGGCCGCATGGGGCCGGGCGGTGAAATTTATCTGGCATCGCCGGCCACGGTGGCGGCGTCGGCGATCGAGGGCCGTATTGCGAGTCCCATAGGGTATGTGTAACGTTACGTTTGAGATTTCAACATGAAAATCACCGGCAAAATCTGGAAATTCCCGCAGGACGATATCAACACCGGGCTCATCCGCAAGCAGCAATATAACCACTTGCCGCCGCAGGAGCAGGGCAAGTATTGCATGGAGACGCTCGATCCGTCGTTCGCGGGCAAGGCTCAGCCCGGCGACATCATTGTCGCGGGCAACAACTTTGGCTGCGGTTCATCGACACCCGCGCATTATTCGATCATGGCGCTGGGTATTCCGGCGGTGATTGCAGAATCGTTCGGCAAATTGTTTTTCAGCAACTGCATCGGCAGCGGGTTATGGCCGGTGGCGTGTCCGGGCATACTCAATCGGGTTGAAACCGGCGACACCATCGAGATCGATACGGATACCTTTACCGTGCGCAATCTGACCAACGGCAACCGTCTCAACGGGCAGGCGCTGCCGGATTTCTATCGCGATATGATCGACGCAGGCGGCGAGAAAGCCTATCTCAAGCGGCGGCTGGCCATGCAGACATGAGGCACTGCTCTGCGTTGCTCGGCGCGGGTTTGGTGTGGCTTGCGGGCTGCAGCTTCGCGCACGCACAGGAGTTCCCCACTAAGCCGGTGCGCCTGATTGTTTCTTCCTCTCCCGGTGGCGGTACTGATTCCACGGCGCGCATTGTTTCTCCCAGGCTTACCGAGTTTCTCGGCCAGCAGGTGGTGGTGGAAAATCGCCCCGGCGCGGCGACGATGATCGGCTCCGAACATGTGGCGCGCTCCGCGCCTGACGGCTACACGCTGCTGATCGCGCCCAGCACGCTGGTGATCGTGCCGTCGCTGTATCGCAACATGCGCTTTGATCCGATCAAGGATCTGGCGCCGGTGTCCAAGGTGATTGTGATTCCGCAGATGCTGGTGTCGCATCCGTCGGTGCCGGCTAAAACCCTCAAGGAGTTGATGGCGCTGGCGCGCACGAAGCCGGGGCAACTCGATTATGGCGCGGGCGCGTACGGCGGACACGGCCACATGTCGATGGCGCTGTTTCTGCTGATGACCGGCTTGAACATTAATCATATTCCGTACAAAAGCGGCAACGCAGGCCTCGTCGAAACATTGTCGGGCGAAGTGCCGATCATGATGGGCAATGTGCTGAGCCTGATGCCGCACGTGCGCGCGGGCAAGCTGCGCGCATACGGCATTTCCAGCGCCAACCGTATCAAGGGTACGTCGGGCATATCCGATATACCCACCATCGCTGAAGCCGGTGTGCCGGGTTACGACAGCAGCCAGTGGTTCGGCGTACTGGCGCCGGCGGGAACGCCGCGCGACATCGTGGCAAAGCTGCATCGTGAGATGGGGCGCGTGCTGAACGAGGGCGAGATCAGGCGGCGCTTCGCGCTGGACGGTGGTGAGCTCGCATGGAGCGCGACACCGGATGAATTCGGCGCATTTCTGCGAGCCGATCTGGCGAAGTGGGCTAAGGTGGTAAAAGCAGCAGGGCTGAAGATGCAGTAAAGGTTCGCGGTGTCACAGGGCTGAAATATTTCGCCGGTAAGCTGGATCGTTTGAGGGGGATCACACGGTTCCCCAAGCGATCTCATGATTTACACACCTGCTGTCACCTTGATTTACGTTGCCGTGTTAATGGCGGCCAGCGCCAACGCGCTCGCGGCTCAAAACACGCCGGTGATCACCGGCGCGCAGCAGACATACCCCGTCAAGCCGGTACGCATGGTGGTGCCGCTGGCGCCGGGCGGTGGCAGCGATATCGTGGGGCGCATCGTGGCGCAGGCGTTATCCGAACGGTGGCGGCAATCGGTAGTGGTCGATAATCGCCCGGGCGCGGGCGGTACCATCGGCAATGGCATCGTTGCCAAGGCTGCGGCGGACGGGCACACGGTTCTGGTGTCGAGCTCGACAGTGGCGATAGGACCGGCGTTGTACAAAAACGCGGACGCCGACGTGTTGAAAACGCTTGCCGCGGTGTCGTTGCTGGCTGACCAGCCGAGCATCCTTGCCGTAAACACACGCGTGCCGGTGAAGACGGTGCAGGATCTGGTCGGGCTGATGAAAGCGCAACCCGGCAAGGTTGCCTTCGGCTCCGCAGGCGTCGGAACGGCAAGTCATCTGGCCAACGAATTGTTCACCGCCAGCGCCGGGGTGCGAGGCACGCATATTCCGTATAAGAGCGCAGGGCTGGCGACGACGGCATTGCTGGGCGGCGAAGTGCAGTTCATGGTTACGAACATGGCCACGGCGTTGCCGCAAATACGCGGTGGGCGGCTGAAAGGTTTAGGCGTGACCAGTGCCAAGCGCGTGGCGGCGGTCGCGGAGATTCCAACGGTCAGCGAAGCCGGTGTGACGGGCTTTGAATACACCACGTGGTACGGCATGCTGGTGCCGGTGGGGACGCCTGCGGCGATCATCCGCCGTATCCAGGAAGATCTGGCACAGATAGCGCGCGAACCCGGCGTGCCGGAGCGCTTTTCCGCGCAGGGGCTGGATATGCGCTTCACATCCCCGCAGGAATTTGATCGTTATCTCAAATCCGAAGTGGTCAAGTGGGAGCAGGTGGTCAAGACGGCGGGTTTGCAGGCGCACTGATTTCGCACCGGCGTTTACGCCGAAAATAAATCCAGAAATGTGTTGACCGGCATGGCGGCGCAGCGCGCGCGGTCGTTGCACAACGCAACGATTTCAAGGCGCCGCTTGTCATTGAACACGCGTGCCACGCCGGATTCAAATTTCTTTTTGAGCAGCGGAATGCCTTGCTTGCGTCGCCGCGGATGGCCAATCGGGTATTCAACCGCCATCCAGGCGGTTTGCGTGCCGTCGTTGAAGGTTACGCGTATGGCGTTGGGGTTGGCGCGTTTCGATGGGTCGTAGAAAGCCTGTGTGTAAGGCGCGTGTTCAGTCAACACGATTTTCGCGCGCAGTGCGTCGATGCGCGGATCGGCGGCGATAGCGTCTTCATAGTCGGCGGCTTCAAGACGGCCAAAAATCAGGCAGATAGCCGCAATGTATTGCAGGCTATGGTCGCGTTCCGCAACGTGTTTCAGCGCGCCAGTGCGGTTGAGAATGCCGTGAGCGTACTGGTGCGTGCGGATTTCTATCTGTCTGATTTTATCAATGCGATGTGCCGTGGCGCTGTGAAGGGCGATCGCGGCTTCGGCGGCGCTTTGGGCGTGTATGCCCGCCGGATAGGAGATTTTGTATTGCACGTTTTCAATCACGTGATTTTCATACGGGCGCTGAAACATAAACGGTTCGCCCTGGTTCATCACATCATAAAAACCCCAGGTCTTTGCGGTGAGCGCGGACGGATATCCCATTTCGCCGCGCATCGCCATCAGCGCCAGCCACACGCCGCGCGCCGCTGCGTCGCCCGCCGCCCACGATTTGCGCGCGCCGGCATCGGGGCCGCGGCGGAACAGCGCCAGCGGCTGGCCGTCGATCCATGCGTTCGACACGGCATTCAAAATATCATCGCGGGTACCGCCGAGCAGTTTTGTCGCAAGTGCCGCCGCGCCGATTTTGATCAGTATCACATGGTCGATGCCCATGCGCGTGGTGAAGCCATTGGCGAGCGCCAGACAGCCCATGATTTCGTACGCGCGGATCATCGCATCAAGCACGTCGCGCACGAGCAGCGGCGCTTTGCCCTGCGACACGCGCCTGCGGCTTTGCCAGTCGGCGACGGCGAGCAATGCGCCGATGCAATCCGACGGATGAATCACGGTTTCGCCGTAAAACGCGTCGTTGAAATCCAGCCAGCGGATCAAGGTGCTGGTGCTGAACGCGGCTTCGACCGGATCAAGCTGCCACGACGTGGCGGGCACGCGCGCCCCAAAGGGCACCACGGTGCCGGACACGATCGGGCCGATCAACTGATTGCAGCCGGGATAAGCGCGCGCCTCGAACGCGCAGCCAAGACTGTCGATCAGGCAGTAGTGCGCAGCCTCCCAAACGGGCGTGCCGCCCGTGGTCGTGATGCGGTAATTGCAGACGTAATCCGCAATGTCGCGCAGCACTTTGTCAAAAGCCGTGTGCTGGCGGGTTTGCGAGAGACTCATAAGAATATAATAAAAACCAATACTTAGTAAATTTTTAACAAGGGGGTAAAGACGATACAACGCAGATTCGCATCTTCGCATATCGCGCTACCATTCGTGTCCGATAGTGGCGCTACGAATTCATCAAAACCGGGCAACGGTCAATAGGGAAATAAA
>JBEBHE010000239.1:0-7450 GCA_040081205.1 Burkholderiales bacterium
ATAAAATACTCAATAAAAACAAATAATTAAATTACTTCCAAGCTTACATTCGACTCAAACCTTCAAGCACGTCGATCAATATTGATAGATCACTCGTGCCTTCGCCGCGCCCAATAGCCGCGTTGATGTGCTGCATCGTCACTGATGCCGCCGGCGCTGCCGCACCGTGGTCATGCACCAACTCCAGCGCGATATCAAGATCCTTGTGATAAAGCCGCGTGTCGATGCCGTTGGCGAAATTGCGTTCGACCATGCGCTTGCCGAACACCTCCAGCACGCGGCTCGATGCAATACCCCCCATCAGCACCTCGCGCACGGTGGCCGGATCCACGCCGCAGCGTTTCGCCAGCGCCAACGCTTCCGCCGCGCCCTGCGCAGTGACCAGCAGCAACAACTGGTTGCACGCTTTGGTAATTTGCCCCGCGCCGCTGTCGCCGACGCGAATGATGGTTTTTCCCATGCATGCGAACAGCGGTTTGACGCGCTCGAAGACTTCCAGTTTGCCACCGGCCATGATCGCCAGCGTTGCCTGCTCGGCGCCTGTCGGACCACCGGAGACCGGCGCATCGAGCATCTCCACACCCTTTTTCGCGAGCTCGATCGCCACGCGGCGCGCCACTGTCGGCGAGATGGTTTCCATGTCCACCAGCACGCTGCCCGCTTTCGCACCCTGCGCGATGCCATCGGCGCCGAGCACGACCTGTTCGACATCGTGCGAGTTTGTCACCATCGTGAAAACCACTTCGCACTGTGCCGCAAGCGCCGCCGGCGTGTCATACCTTGTTGCGCCGGCAGCGACCAGTGGCGCCGCCGATTCGGCGCGCCGCGCATAGACACCCATCGTATGCCCGTGCTGCATCAGGTGCAGCGCCATAGGGCGGCCCATCGCACCCAACCCTATGAATCCCAGTTTCATTTTTTGCAATCCCATTTTAAGGATTAACCCAGTTCGGCGGCTTTTGCCCGGTCAATGCCGCCACCATATTTTTTGCTGCCGTCATCGCCATCGCGCGGCGGGTTGCTTCGGTCGAACTGCCAATATGCGGCGCAAGCACCACGTTTTTCAGCGCGAGAAAGCCCGGATCAAGCTTGGGTTCGCCTTCGAACACATCAAGACCCGCAGCGCGAATCGTACCTCGCGCCAATGCCTGTATCAGCGCCTTGTCGTCCACCACGCCGCCGCGCGTGGAGTTGATGAGTATCGCCGTCGGCTTCATCTTCGCAAGCTGCGCGGCGCCGATCAGATGATGCGTTTCGGGCGAATACGGCATTTGCAAAATGATGAAATCCGACTGCGCCAGCAGTTCGTCCATGCTCACATACGACGCGTTAACACGCTTTTCAATCTCAGCCGCGACACGCGTACGATTGTGATAAATCACCTTCATGTCGAAACCGTGCGCACGCTTGGCGATAGCCTGCCCGATACGCCCCATGCCGATGATGCCGAGTGTGGCGTGATGGACATCCACGCCGAGCCACTGCTTGAGCTTCCAGCCAGTCCATTCGCCTTTACGAATATACGATTCCACTTCGGTGATACGCCGCGCGGTCGCCAGCATCAGCGCAAACGCGAGATCGGCCGTGCTGTCGTCAAGTACACCGGGCGTGTTGGTAACTTTGATGCCGCGCGCGCTGCAAGCCGGCACATCAATATTGTTGTAGCCCACGGCGATATTCGCCACTGCCTTCAATCGCAGCGCACGCGCGACCAATGCGGCATCGATGCGATCCGTCAACGCGCACATGACGCCGTCGCAGTCAGCCATCTTGGCCGCCAGCGCTTCCGGCGTATACGGCACGTCAGGCTGATTGTCATTCACGTCGCAATGCTGTTTGAGATAATCGATCACGTCATCAAATACGTCACGCGTGACTACCACGCGTGGTTTCGCCAGCGGTTTCATGCCCGATATTCCTTTGCAGTTTTTTCTTCCCAGATATTACGACAATGCGTCTCGCGCATAAACAGCGTGGCAATAAATCCAATCACTGCAAATAACATCAACACCGCCAGCGCAAAGCGAAAACTGGTGATGGTATAGGCGCCGCCATTGGACGCGCGATCCAGCACCCAGCCTACCAGCGGCTGTAGAATACCCGCCGCCAAAAATCCGCCTGTGTTGGCCACGCTGGTGCCCATACCCGCATAGCGGGGACGGTTCATTTCCTTGGCGTAAACCCAGGACAACACAAATCCCGGCGCGCAAAGGCCCGTCAGCACAAACATCACCCACGTCCACTCGCGCGGCACGCCGATGACCCAGGGCACCCATACCGCGCAATACAACGCCGCCACCGCAATCGCCACTGGACGGCGGCGGCGTATGCGGTCGGACAATGTGCTGATGAACACCGATGACACCGCCAGCGCAATCAGTATCGCCGCCGCGTGATGACTGGCCTCCACCAGCGGCAATCCATAACCATGCACCAACATCGGCACACCCCACAATCCGATAAAACTCATGTAGCTGCCGGATAGTCCGAAGCTCATCCAGAACCCGGTCCACGTCGCTCGATTACGCACCACGTCGGCCAGGCCGCGATGCCAGCGCATGCCGTGATCGGCGGCAAGTGCGCTATCGCTACCCTGATCCTGATCCCGCGCTTTGTGCGCGCTCGACACCGGGCGATCGCGCATGACCCACCAGGTCAGCAACGCAATCACGAACGACGCGGCGCCTATCACCACAAACACGGTGCGCCACGATACTTGCAATACCAGCCACGCCAGCGGAACCGTCGCCGCCAACGCGCCAGTCAGCCCCACCACATTGGTGATTGACGCTGTCGTCGCAAAATGGCGTTCTGAAAACCACGCCGCGTTGAGCTTAAGGGCAGAGACAAAAGCGACAGATACACCGAGCCCCGCCAGCGTGCGTCCAATCGCGGCGGCAACGACGCCGTCTGCCATGCCGAACATCATCGAGCCGATACCGGCGATCACGCCGCCGGCGGTGAGTACTTTGCGCGGCCCCAGCGTATCGACCAACACACCGGTCGGCAATTGCATCAGCGCATAGACGTAGAAATAAGTTGCGGCCAAAGCGCCGAGCGTGGCGCCGCTGACGGCAAAAGCGGTTTGCAGTTCGTTCGCTATGGTGCCAGGCGCGACGCGATGAAAAAAGGCGATCCAGAATGCGGCGACGCCGAGGCCGATGACAATCCCGCGCCGGCTCATAAAAACCTGTGAAACGCAGATGCTGAAAATCGAAACGCAGGCCCCATGCAGGCTACCAAGACGTTACGTTTCACGCACTACTTATAGAGCGTGTGTGGCAACCAGAGTCCGATCTGCGGGAACGTGTAGAGCAGAATGAGTGCTACCACCTGGATCGCCATGAACGGCATCATGCCGGCAAAGATCTGGTTCAACGTCACATGCGGCGGCGAAACACCCTTCAGATAAAAAGCGGCCATCGCAACCGGCGGCGACAGGAATGCGGTCTGGAGGTTCAGCGCGACCAGCAACCCGAAAAACAGCGGGTCAATGCCGAAATGCGGCAGCAGCGGGATGAAAATCGGCATGAAGATGATAATGATCTCCGTCCACTCGAGCGGCCAGCCAAGGATAAAAATGATGAATTGGGCGAGCATCATGAACTGCAGCGGCGTGAGGTCCATCGATAGCACCCACTTCTCGATCACCTCCTGGCCGCCGAGCAGCGCGAACGCCGCCGCGAATATCCCCGAACCGACGAACAGCCAGCACACCATCGCGCTGGTCTTGGCGGTGAGGAACGACGACTCCTTGATAATCGTCCCGAATTCCCGCAGCGTGCCACCGATAACCGCCCCGGAAAACGGGCCGCCCGTGCCTCGTTGTAAATGGCCGATGTAGCGGTAAATCGCCGCCAGGAAAAATCCGCCGAACGCGCCGACAGCCGCCGCCTCGGCGGGTGTCGCCAGCCCGAACACGATTGAGCCCAGCACCGCGAGGATCAGCAGCGCCAGCGGGAAAAACGACATCAGCAGCATCTTGAACACCTCGAGCCGCTCCCAGTTCCAGAGCTTGTAGATGATCCCGATAGTGGCGGCGCCGATGGCGAACACGATCCAGTACCACATCGGCACCGGCAGCCGATCAGCCCGCGGCGCCGGTGCAGATGCCGCAGCAGCTACGTCAGCTACCTTTTCGGCAGGTTTTGCCGCAGGCGGTGCCGGCGTGGCTTCCGGCTTTTCTGCTTCCGCGCCCGGCGGCGGCTGGAGGCCGTCAGCGGGTTTTTCCTGTCCCTTCTCGGGCTCCGGTTCCTGCAATCCACCAGCGGTGTCCTCTTTCACGTAGGCGCCCACCGCGCCTCCCGCCTGGACCAGCCCCGCCGTACTGGCCTCCACTCCCGGCGCGGTAGCCGAACGATAGGTGACGCCCAGCAGTGCCACGATGGTGATCACCGGTAGCAGCGACATGACGAGCAACCCGAGCACGGTGCGCTTCGGCACACCGGGGCTGGCATGCCCCGCCAGTGCTCGCCACAACGCAGCCAGCACGTGGATTTTTTGCTGCGCCAGCACTTGGGAATGAGGCGGTAGCGGGACCCGCTGCTCGCTCTCGGTCAATGGCGGCATCAGCGCGGGCTTCAACTTGGCGAGCACAATGATGTAGCCAACGTACAGCGCCGCGAGCATGATGCCGGGGAAAAAGGCGCCGGCATAGAGCTGCACAACGGACACGCCCGCGGTCGCACCGTAGACGATCAACAACACCGAAGGCGGAATCAAAATACCGAGACAACCGCCCGCGGTGACGGCTCCCGCTGCAACTTTGACGTTGTAGCCGGCCTTCAGCATCGCAGGGAAGGCGAGCAGGCCCATCAGCGTTACCACTGCACCGACAATGCCAGTGGCGGTGGCGAAAATGGCACAGGTGATGATGGTCGCCACCGCCAGCGAACCCGGCACGCGCGACGTGGCGAGGTGCAGACTGCGGAACAGCTTGTCGATCAACTGCGCCCGTTCCACGAGATAACCCATGAACAGGAACAGCGGGATCGCAATCAGCACGTCGTTCGACATCACACCGTAGGTACGCTGCACGAACAAGTCGAGCGTTTGCGGGATGGCAAGTTTCGGATTAACGCTGTTGTAGGCGTACCACGCGAAAAACACGCCCATACCCATCAGCGTGAAGGCCGTGGGAAAGCCAAGCATGATCGCCACTACAATCAACGCCAGCATGAGCAGCCCGACGTGGCCGTTGGTCATGGCGGTCCAGGGCATGAACACCAGGATGGCAATCAGGATGATCGCCATCAACGAGAAGCCGAACCATAGCTCCTTGCGCAGCTTCATTTGGCCGGCTCCTGGTGCACCACGTATTGATCCAGATTTTGGATGTCCTCGTCCTTGACGTTAAGCTCCTGCTTCAGTTTTTCCACGTCCACTTCTTCGATGTCCTGGATGCGCGACGGCCACGCCCCCACCTTCAGGCAGATCACACAACGGATGATCTCGACGATGCCCTGCACCAGCAAAATCGCCCCGGCCAGAGGGATCACCGTTTTGAACGGATAAACCGGCGGCCCATCTTGCGTGACGGACGAATGCTCGTTGATGCGCCACGACTCGGCGGCGTAGTCATAGCCCGCGTAGGTCAGGGCGATCACGCCGGGGATGAAGAACACGATGTACAGCGTGAGGTCTATGGTCGCCTGCGTCCGCGGCATGAAAAAACCGTAGAGCACATCGCCGCGCACATGGCCGTTCTTCGACAGCGTGTAGGCACCAGCCATCATGAACAGCGTGCCGTAAAAATAGATCATTACGTCAAAAGCCCAAGCGTGCGGCGCGCTGAGCACGTAGCGGGAAAACACCTCCCACGAGACTTGCAGTGTGAGCAGCACGATACAGAAAGAAAATGCCTGGCCGACCCAAGTGCTGACCTTGTCAACGAAGAGCAGGATTTTCTGCATAAAGGAATCTCCGGCGATGCAACAGGCGGGTGGCGCCTATTGTGCCGCGGTTGTTGTATTACCAGTATCCCTAAAAAAACACCATCCGGAATTACCGGATGGTGTTCTGCCGAAGGTTGTCAGCGTCAGGCCTTTTTCGCTGCCGGAGCCTGGGCGCCGAAGAAATGGTTCATCGCCATGCGGCGTCCGACGTAGGTGTCCTGATCCCATTTCACCGCGCGCTCGGCGAACGCCCTTTGCGAAGCGGCGATTTCCTTGAACATGGGGTTTTCCGCGGATTTCTTTTCCACTATCGCGCTCCACAACTTGAGCTGCGCTTGCAACACCGAGTCCGGCGTCTTGTAGAACTTGACGTTGTTCTTGGTCTGCAGCTCGATGTAGTCCTGCGAGTAGCGGCTGATGGCCTTCCACGACATATCGGACGACGCTGCTTCCACGGCATTCGCGATGACCGCCCTTATTTTGACGGGCAGCGCATCGTACTTCGGCTTGTTAAACATGATCTCGAAGGTCTCGGCGCTCTGGTGGTAGCTCTGCAGCATGCACACCTTGGAGACGTCCGGGAAGCCGAGCAGTCGGTCGGAGGTCGCGTTGTTGAACTCGGCTGCATCCAGCAGGCCGCGGTCCATCGCCGGCACAATTTCGCCACCAGGCAGCGCGTTGACCGCAGCACCCATCGCGGTAAACAAGTCAATGGCAAGACCATTGGTGCGGAACTTGAGACCCTTGAAATCCTCCACTCGGGTAATCGGCTTCTTGAACCAGCCCAACGGCTGCGTCGCCATCGGCCCGTAGAGAAACGACTGCACCGTGGTGATACCAATGGAAGCGTAGAGCTTGGCCAGCAGCTCCTGGCCACCACCATACTTGTGCCACGACAGCAGCATGTTGGCGTCCATGCCAAATGCCGGACCGGAATTCCACAGTGCCAGCGCGTTTTGCTTGCCATAGTGGTAACCCAACACCCCGTGGCCGCCGTCGAGCGTGCCTTTGGATACCGCCTCGAGCAAACCGAAGGCCGGCACCACTGCACCCGCCGGCAACACTTCGATACGAAGCTCGCCGCCGGTCATGTCATTCACCTTCTTGGCGAAGTCGAGCGCGTACTCATGGAAAATGTCCTTCGCGGGCCAGGTGCTCTGCCAGCGCATGCTGGTTACGCCTTGCGCCTTGGCGATCATCGGGAAGCCGGCGGCCACCGCAGTGGTCGTCGCTGCCGCGGCACCAGTCAGGAATTTGCGGCGAGTAGCGGCTGCCTGCGCCGGTTTGATCATCTTTGGTAATTTTTTCAGCATGAATCCTCCACGGTAGAAAAGTTAACGTCGGAAAAACGAAGTAATAGATGGTCGAATCAGATCACTCAGGCCGAACTTACTGTAACTTATTCTTTTTATTACTATTTTTATTATAGCGTAAGCGCCGCCACAGAGTTGGAATGCTATACCGGCCAACATGCGAAATCAATTATAAATATTAGCTTCTTGACGCAAGTCAAGTCCCGCGAGGGCTGCCTGCGCCACTTTTACCGCCGGAGCTTC
>JBEBHE010000240.1:0-7434 GCA_040081205.1 Burkholderiales bacterium
CGCACAACCTCCCAGCGCCCGCCTAGCGTACCCTGCGCACTTTGTGCGCGCACTTCCACCACGGTGACGCCGTGCGCATGCTGTGACTTACGCACTTTCTCGGCGCTCCAGTTGGCAAAGCCGTCGGAATGCAGCAGGCCGTCGTCGGTGTATTCGTTGTTCAGTGCGAGCAGTGCGCTGGTGGCGTTTTCGTTTCCATACGGCAACGAAAAATAATGAATGCCATCATGATGCATGCCCGTTTGCAGCGCCTGCTCGTCGGCAGTATTGCTGGCATCCTGCCTGAACGCCGGTGAGCCGGGTGCGTGGTCAGGATGACCAATGGGATCGCCCCACGACAGCAATACCGTCGCGGTGTAGCCGTCGGGCACGCGCACCGTATCAGCCTTGGACAGTGAAACACTTTTGAACCCGAGCGTGCCGGCACGCTTCAAGCCGCCGGTCGCGCAACCGGCGAGCGCTAGCGGCAGACTACCGGCGAACACCCATGATGCCGCGCCTTTTAATAATGTTCGGCGTGATAGCCGCGCGTCGATAATGTCATTGAACGACGGATTCGATGAAGGGTTTATGTTCTTGCCGTCGCTGTAACCGTGGCTCATGAATGCTCCGCAGATAAAAAGCGAGATGCTAGAGCGCGCGTGTTACAGAATGGTGACAACTGTCCGCAGCGCGATAGGCGCGCGTCGTCGCCGCGCCACACCTGGGAGTGCTTCAGGTCAATTCGCGGTAATGCCGCTTTCGCGAATAATGCGTCCCCACTTATCGACTTCTGATTTGATGTAAGCGCCAAACGCTTCCGGCGTGCTGGTCCACACTTCCAAACCCTGCTTGAGCACGGCGTCGCCCGCGTCGGACCGGTTGAGAATTTGCACAATTTCCTTGTTCAGCCGCGCAATATGGTTTTGCGGCGTTTTTGCGGCAACGACAAAACCATACCAACTATGCGACTCGTAGCCCGGCACGCCAGCTTCCGAGATCGTCGGCAAATTCGGAAATAGGCGCGAACGTCTTGTGGTGGTAACTGCCAACGCACGCAAGCGGCCGGCGTTGATGCTGGTGGTGGCACTCGGAAAGGATGCAAATGAAATTTGCACCTGTCCGGCAATGAGATCGACCATCGCCGGTGCGCCTCCCTTGTAGGGCACGTGCAGCAGACTGATTTTTGTCATTGACTGCAACAATGCCGAGGCAAGATGTCCCGCACCCCCTACACCGGAAGATCCATAGGCCAGTACGCCCGGCCGCGCGCGCGCCAACGCGAGCAATTCCTGCACCGATTTCGCCGGCACCGACGGATGCACCACCAATACATTGCCGCCGGACACCGCCAGCGCGACGGGCGCCAAATCCTGCAATGGATCGTAGGTCATATTTTTGATAAAAAACGCGTTAACGCCCAGATTGCCCGCCGCGCCGAGCATCAGCGTATAACCATCCGGCAGTGATTTGGCGGTGAGTTCTCCGGCAAGTGAGCCGTTGGCCCCGGCGCGATTATCGACAATCACCGTCTGGCCGACGGCATCGCTTAATCTCGACGATACAATGCGCGCCACTGTATCGATGCCGCCGCCGGGCGCCTGCGACGCGATCAGGCGAATAGCTTTTGCGGGATAAACCGGTTGTTGCGCGGCCGCGAGCGAAGCTGTCGCCATCAAGGCAACTGCCACAACTTGATTCAATCTGCTTAGTGCAGCCATTCTGATTCCTCTTGTCCTGAGCGATAATACAACGCATCGCTGGCCAACAATCACAGGGAGAAGTCATGGATTTGGAACTCCGCGGCAAGAAGGTGTTGATTACCGGCGGCTCGAAAGGCATCGGGCTGGGCTGTGCCCGTGTTTTTGCCGCCGAAGGTGCGCGTGTGCAACTCGCCGCGCGCAGCGAGCCCGATCTTAAGGCTGCCGCTGATGCCATTGCCAAACAATACCAGACGGCAGTTTCCATACACCCCATGGACCTCGGCAAAACCGGAAACGCCGTTGCGCTGGGCAAAACCTGCGGCGACGTGGATATACTGGTGAATAATGCCGGCGCGATTCCCAGCGGCGGTTTGCTCGATGTTACCGATGAAAAATGGCGGCACGCGTGGGACCTGAAAGTATTCGGCTTCATCAATCTAACGCGCGAGATTTACAAACGCATGTGCGAGCGCAAATCCGGCGTAATCATTAACGTGATCGGGGTTGCCGGCGAGAATCACCGCTCCAATTACATTGCAGGCACCAGCGGCAATGCGGCGTTGATGGCGTTCACGCGTGCGCTCGGCGCGGAAAGCGTCGACCACGGCATTCGCGCGGTGGGTGTGAACCCCGGGCGCATCGAGACCGAGCGCCAGATACTGCGCATGAGAGAGCAAGCGATAAAAGAATTCGGCGACGAGTCGCGCTGGCCGGAAATTCAGGCCAAGGTCGCGGCGGCCCTGCCGTTCAAGCGCGCCGGACGTCCAGAGGAAGTGGGAGACCTGGTGGCCTATCTCGCCTCGGCGCGCGCCTCTTACATCAGCGGCACCATAGTGACCATCGATTGCGGCGCGTCGCTGCGGCCCCGATAATACGCCCGTGATCTTGCTGACACCGGAATGAGCACCCGTGTAAATACTCGAAAATGTTAATAAAGAACTCTTTGCGGTCTACTGCTGCTTTGACCTTATCTTTGACCATGCTGTGGGTTGCGGCGGCCCACGCAGAACGCGGTTTTGGCATCAGCAACAACCCCGACACGCAAACGCGTTTTGTATGGGCAGGCGCGAAAACGCGCTCGGAATCTGGCATTGAAATGATGCTGCTCGTGCAAAACGGCGGGCGTAAATATGAAGTCAGTCTTGCCACCGCGGTTGAGGTGTATTTCCTGAAAAGCGAGCTGGGAAAAATTAAATGGTGCAGCTACGCCGTTAAAGCGCCGGCGTCACCGAAAACGTCGAAGAAGTGCGTCCCCGGTGGAACCCTCAAGCCTGATGACGAAATCAACATTCCGTAACGCCGGCACGTAAAGTCGCGCCGGCCCCTCCCGCTACAGCACCACCTTCTGCCGTTGCCCCGTTTCCGATGCGCGCACAATGGCATCGAGCATTCTGTGGCGGCGCACCGCGTGATCGAAGTCGGGCTCGATGGGTGCACCGGTGCGAATCGCCTGCGCGAACCTTACCCACATCTGGCCCACGTCGTACGACGGCCCAAGGCCGCGCACTTCTTCCGGCACGGTTTTGAGACGATCCGGCACCGGCAATTCCTGCAGCGCCTTATCGTCTTTTTTTCCGCCCATGATTTTGCGTTTGACTTCCTGCCCCGCATCGCCGCCGCCGATCATCGCCAGCGTGCCTTCGGTGCCGTAAATCTCGAAGCGGTAGCCGGTGCCGTGATACGGATGCACGCCGAGGTTGACACTGATCACCGCGCCGCTTTCGAGCCGGCCCGTGAGCATGACGTTGTCGGGCGAATTCACGTCCACGTATTTTTTGGTGTCGGTCTCGAACCATTGCGGCACCTGCGTGCTGACCACTGCCGCCACTTCGGCGAGTTCGCCGACGACCATGCACAGCGCATCCATCGAGTGCCCGAAGGTGATGGTCAGCGTGTTCGCGCCCAACGCCGTCTCGCGTTGCCAGGTGCGATCCGAGGTGCGCGTGAGCACGCCGCTGCCCATGTGCGTCATGTTCACAGACAGCACTTTGCCGACGTAACCCTGCTGGATCAACTCACGCATATACAGATACGCAGGCGACGCGCGACGCTGCAGACCGACCATGGTGCGCACATTTTTCTTGCGTGCCAGTGCCGCCATCTCCTCCGCTTCTTTGGTATTGGCGCCGAGCGGCCACTCGCAATAAACGTGTTTGCCCGCCTCGATGGCGGCATTCGCGATTTTGTAGTGCGCCGGCACCCTCACAGCGACCAGTGCCGCTTCAACCTCGCTGTCAGCACCCATGGTTGCAAGATCACTATAGGCTTTTTTTACGCCATATTTATCGGCGGCTGCCTGCGCGGTGTCGGCGTGTGCGGTACAGACTGCGTAGAGATTTATTTCCGGCAGTTTTTGCAGCGCGGGACCGTGGGCGCTAGGCCCCCAGCGTCCGCCTGCACCGATAAACGCAACGCGCAGAGGATCAAATACAGACATGGCTATCTCCAAAAATATTGTTTAAAAACAAATACTTAACGTTACGCTTTTATTTCAAGAAATTCGAGCTGTACGCCATCCGGCCCTTCGAAGAAACACACGCGACGCCCACCCGTAACCACGGTTTCTTCAAGAATGCCGATGCCCTGCGCCTTGAGTTTGGCGACCACCGCATCCAGCTCGTCGGTATCGATAGCGATGTGTTCCATGCCGTATTTTTGTTCGCGCTTTTGCGTCGGGTGCAGGCCGGTAATATTCAATGACAGTCCGTCCAGATCAACACGATAGCCGCCGGTCGGCGACTGACTCGTGATCTTCGCGCCGAAAGTATCGACATAAAACTTCGCGGTCTTCTCCGGATCTTTGGTTTTCAGATGCAGATGATTGAGTTTGATCGTCATAGTTAACTCCCTGGAAAAAATTATTCCGGCTTGATATTGCCCACCCGGATAATCGACTGAAAGCGCAGATACTCTTCCTGCATGTGGCGCATAAAACCGTCGGGCGTGCTGTCGGGCGTCGACTCGGCGCCCTGCCGCACGAAGCGCTCGCGCAGCGCCGCCTTGCGCAGTGCGCGCGCGATGTCGCTATGCAGTTGTTCGACAATACGCCGCGGCGTACCGGTGGGCGCGACAATACCGCACCAACTGTCGAACTGCGCTTCTGGCAATCCTACTTCGGCGATGGCCGGCACGTTGGGCAGCGTAGGGCTGCGCTGCGGCGTCATTACCGCCAGCGCGCGCAGCCGCCCCTCGCGCACCGGTCCCAGCGCCGCCGGCAACGTGTAAATAGCATAATGAACCCGGCCCAGCGCCATCTCGACAAATGAATCCGTCGCTACCCTGAACGGCACATGCACCGCGTCGATACCAAGCGCGCGCGAGAACACTTCTGCCGCCAGGTGCGATGCCGAACCAATGCCCAGCGATGCATAGTTCATCTCGCCGGGACGCGACCGCGCGTAGGTGACAAACTCGCGCGCCGTCGAGACCGGCAGCGTGCGCGTGACCGCAAGCACATTCGTGATCGACGCTACGTGCGCCACGCCGACAATATCGCCCAGCGCGCTGTACGGCGGCTGTTCGCGCATCAGTTCGGTAATCAGGCGCGTGACGCCGACCATGCCCAGCGTGTAGCCATCGGCGCGCGCTTGCGACACACGCTTGTTGCCGATCAGCCCGCCCGCGCCTGGGCGATTTTCGATCAGCACGCGGCGCTGATAAAAAGTTTCCAGTTCATCCGCCAGCAAGCGCGCAAAAAAATCATCCGCAGCACCCACCGACGACGCCACAACAATGCGAATAGGCTTGACCGGAAAATCAGCAAGCGACGCCGATGTGGTGGCGAAACACGGGGCGGCGCTCAGCAGTAACGCACCGAAGTTTACGCCGGCGGACAATAATCGCAGAATGCGGACTGCAAACATGGCTCGATGAAACCGATGCGGAATGACGTGCGGGTGGCCTTCGAAAGAGCGGACATTAAGCACCAAATGCGCGGACGCCGCAACCCGACGTTATTCAAAACGCAGCCCGCCGCTTGACCTGCCTAACCGGCCCGAAGATACTGTGCCCCGCAATGGGCGCCCCGCACGCTTTTTTTTGTGGTGATATGGGCTATACAAAGAGGGAGTTAAATATGAAAAAGATACTGGCAACGCTGTTGATGTCGTGGTCCGCGCTGGGCATGGCGCAGACCGCCGACGAATTGCTCAACGACGGCAAAAATACCGAGAACGTCCTCAGCTTCGGCATGGGCCCCAAGCTACAGATGTACAGCCCGCTGAAACAAATCACCAAATCCAACATCAGACGCCTGGTGCCGATCTGGAGCACCAGCACCATGAGCGACACCGGCGAGCTTGCGCAGCCTGCGATCTATGACGGTGTGATGTATGTCACCAATGGCAACTGGACATTCGCGCTGGATGTGGCAACGGGCAAACAAATCTGGCGCACGCCCACGGATTTTGACCGCGCAGTGCTGCGCATATCGTCGGGAGGTGCACTCTATCGCGGCTCGCCGACGCTCTACAACGGCAAGCTCTATCGCTTGACGATGGATGCGCATGTGGTAGCGCTCGATATGAAAACTGGCAAGCAAATCTGGAAGAAAGCGTTCGCCAATCACCTCGAAGGTTACAAAGGGGTATCGGCTCCCCTGATCGCCAATGGCGTGATGATTACCGGCACCAGCGGCGGCGAGCATGCCACGCGCGGATTTTTGGTGGGTTGGGATCCGGAGACCGGCAACGAGTTGTGGCGCAAACATATGATCCCAGCGCCGGGCGAGCCGGGCCATGAGACGTGGCCGAAAACGGCTGATTCGATACCGGACGCCTGGAAAATCGGTGGTGCTTCGACCTGGCAGAATGGCTCATATGATCCCGAACTCGATCTCGTCTATTGGGGTGTAGGTAACGCAGGGCCGTACGATGCCAAGTATCGGGGCAACGGCGACGCGCTCTACACCAACAGCGTGGTCGCCATTCGCCCAAAAACCGGCGAGATCGTCTGGCACTACCAGTACACGCCGAACGATCTGTATGACGTGGACGCCACCAACGAACTGGTGATGGCGGAACTGCGTATCGATGGCCAAATGCGCAAGGTCATCATGAACGGCAACAAAAACGGCTACTTCTATGTGATCGACCGCACCAACGGCAAGCTCATCGCCGCGCACCCGATGACGCGCATCAACTGGGCCACACACATCGATCTGAAAACCGGTCGCCCGGTGCTGACCGACACAGGGGATCGCCTGATGAAAGGCGAAGAGGTTGAGGTTTATCCGCAACGTGGCACCAATGCCATCATGTTTGCATTTAACCCGAAGAACAATCTCGCGTATATCAACACTTGGGATTTGCCGCGCATACAACAATTTGTGCCGTATAAATTCCAGAAACTGGGAGAACCCAATACCGCTACCCGCGGCCGCGCGCCGGTTATCAAGCCGGGCGATGTGGTGGGCTATCACGTGGCAATGGATGTATTGAGCGGCAAGTTCAAATGGAAAATTCCGATCACTGACATTGCCAACTCCGCCAGCCTGCTGGTGACCGATGGCGGCATCGTGTTCACCGGCAAACCCACCGGCGAATTCATCGCGCTTGACGAAGAAACCGGCAAACAACTGTGGCAGTTCAAAACCAGTTCCAGTATTAACTCGCCACCCATCACCTATACGCACAAAGGCGTGCAATACGTGACGGTTGCGTCCGGTCTTGCCGGCAGCCTGCCGCGCGGACAAGCCGCTACCCGGGTGCCCAGCGGCAGTTCGGTATGGACGTTTGCGCTGATGCCGAATTGA
>JBEBHE010000241.1:0-7400 GCA_040081205.1 Burkholderiales bacterium
ACGAAAATTTGCGAAAGGGAAGGGCCATGCTACGCCTACGGAAGCGCTCTTGCAAATACGGGGGTGACTTGTAACTATATGTTTTTAAACATATTTTTCAGTGTAAATTACTTTGTTATTTCAATAACTTGCGCCACTTCTCGACCTCGCCACGGATCCACGCACCGAATTGTTCGGGCGTGAATACTTCGCCGTCGAATTCAAGATCGGGCAGTTTCTTTTCCAGTTCGCGGCTTTTCAGTATGCGCGCGACCATTGCATTCAAACGCTGCACCACATCACGCGGCATGCCCGCGGGCGCGATGATGCCGTTGATGGTGACGGCATTCACCGACGGAAATCCCGCTTCGGCAAAGGTGATGACATCCGGGTTAAAGCGCGAACGCTTGGCGCTGCTGATCGCCAGCGGCCGCAGCTTGCCGCCCGCGATGTGCGGGTTGGCCACGCTCTGCGTGATGTACATCAGCGAGATTTGCGCGCCCAGCAGATCGGCCATCGCCTGTCCACTGCCTTTATACGGAACGTGAATAATATCGAGCGCGGCAGCTTTGTGAAATTGCTCGCCCGCGAGATGTTGTCCTGAGCCGGTACCTGCTGAACCAAAAGTCAGTTTTCCGGGACGCGCTTTAGCGTAGGCGATGAAATCCTTCAGCGTTTGCACGGGCATCGACGGATGCACCAGCAACACCAGCGGTGCTGCGCGCACCAGCGCGATGGGCGTGAAATCCTTCAGCGTGTCGTAAGGCAATTTCTCCTGCACGGCGGGATTGATCACAAACGCGGAATCGATCATGCCGAAGGTGTGACCATCGGGCGCCGCACGCGCAATCAAATTCGTGCCGATGGTGCTATTCGCGCCGCCGCGATTGTCGATCACCACCTGCTGGCCGAATTCGTCGGTGATGTACGGCGCAAGCAGCCGCCCGATGGTGTCTGAGCCGCCGCCGGGAACATACGGCACGATCAGGCGGATCGGGCGCGTGTGTTTGGTCTGCGCGAGTAAGGGGCTTGCGAGTAGCAGGGCTGATGCGAAAACAACCAGATAGCGCCACATGTTTTTCTCCGTCAGTGCCAGGCATTACACGGGATCGCACCGGTAGTGTCAAACTTGCGCTTGTCTGGCATACAATGTTTGCGGAAATCATATCGATCGGCCGATCACCGGGGGAGATTTTATGCACGCAAAATGGACAACCGTTGCGCTGGCAGTAATGATCACGACTGCATGGTGCGGCCACTCAAGTTTCGCCGCAGATACCTGGCCCACCAAAACCATCCGCGTGCTGGCGGCGGGCGCGGCGGGCGGCCCGATCGACATCATGTCGCGCCTGGTCGGGCAGAAGCTCACGGAGCAGCTTGGCCAGCCCATCGTGGTGGACAACCGCGCCGGCGGGGGCGGCACGATTGCCACACGCATTGCGGTCAGCGCAACGCCCGATGGCCATACGTTGCTGTGCAACAGCAGCCAGTACGTGGTGGGCGTCAGCCTTTACAAAGAACCCGGCTACGACGCGTTCAGGGATTTCGCGCCCATCATCAACGCCGGCACCAGCCCGAATATTATTTTTGTCACACCTTCAACGCTGGCGAACAATCTCAAGGAACTGATCGCGCTCGGCAAAACGAAAAAACTCCAGTATGGCTCGGCCGGCGCGGGCAGCACGCCGCACCTTACCGGCGAACGGCTGTTGAAACTGCTGGCGGGTCTTGATATCCAGCACGTGCCGTACAGCAGCGCGATGCCCGCGATCCTCGCCACCGCGTCGGGACAGGTGCCGATTGGATTGACGGCGATGCCGCCGTCGCTGCCGCTGGTCAAATCCGGAAAACTGCGCGCCGTCGCGGTCACCAGCCCGCAGCGCATGCCGTCGCTGCCCGATGTGGGCACTGTGGCCGAGCAGGGATTTCCGGGCTACGAGGATTACACGTGGATTGCGTTCTTTGCGCCGGCGGGAACGCCCAAGGCCATCGTGGCGAAACTGAATAAAAGCATCGGCGCGATTGTGACGTCACCCGAATCGAAAGAGCGGCTGTCGGTGCTGGGCTTTGATCCGGTGAACAACACGGCGGAACAGTTCACCGCGTATATCAAGATTGAAGTCGCCAAGTGGGCGAAGGTGATCAAGGAGTCGGGCGCGCGCATCGATTGATGTTCGTCCGGAATTTGAACCAAAGCCAGAGCCGCTTTGGGAAGCCTACGCACTTGGCAAGCGTAAGCTATCCGGCCCGCATAGACCTACGCCGGTTGGTTAGCCTTTGCTTTCCGTGCAGCGATTGACGCTTCGAATTCGCCTTGTCGCGTCGAAAGGGTTTTCAGCCACCGCTGCCCGCCGAACGTAAATCCAATCCAATAGCCGAGTTCCACAACCTCGGGCTCCGTGAACTCGGCTTTGAGTTGAGCCCACAGATTGTCATCGGCTTGCGTGGGGTCATACATGATGGCGTCCGCGTAACGTAATGCCACCTTCTCGCGATGGGTAAATTTTTCGGATTGTTCGTACTGCATAAGTTCTGACATTTTGTTGCCTGCATCCTGCGCGGACCGCGCGGAACCTTGATTACTTCAGTAGCCGCATTCAATGGTGAAGGCGACATAAGCGCGCGTGATTTCCTTCAGGTCGTGTTCGAGGATCCCGGCGTTGTTGTCAAAGAGCATTTTCCGGGTTAGCGTGAATGATCGCATCACGTCGGGCTGTTGTGCACGTATCGCCTGATTTTCAGGGCCGGGCCGACCGTCGCGGCGTGCCTCTTCCAACCATTGGCGCAACTCGGGATCGTGGATGGTAGCGGGGTCAACGTAACTTAGTCGGGCCATGCGGCAGGATCCTTTTGCTTTTGCGTAGGGGTTATAAATGCTAGCATGCACGCGTCCAATATTGCCGTCAATCAATCAGCTGGTGTCTGCCTGAAACGAGGAGATTGCCATAAACACACGAATACTCGTTGCAGTCGTTATTGCATTGCCTTTGATGGTGCCTGCCGCACAAGCGGCCGATCCTGCGCGGTACCCTACCAAACCGATACGCCTTATCGTGCCGCAACAGGCCGGCAGCTCGAACGATACCTTGAGCAGGGTGCTGGCAAATTTTCTGGGTGAGTCCTTAGGGCAGCAAATGGTCGTGGATAACCGCCCCGGCGTCGGCGGCATTATCGGTATGGAAATTGGCGCGGCGGCAGTGCCGGACGGCTATACGCTGATCGCCATGGCGACGGCGCAGGTCATCTCGCCGCACCTGCAAAAAAAGCTGCCCTACGACACGTTCAAGGATTTCGCGCCGATTTCCCTGTTCGGCATTACTTACAACGTCTTTATTGCACACCCTTCGCTTCCGGCGGCGAACGCGAAGGATTTTGTTGCACTTGCCAAATCGAAACCGGGACAGATCAACATGGCGTCGGCGGGTCCGGGTTCGCAGAGTCATCTTGCCGGCGTCATGTTTTCGTTGGCCTCCGGCATCAATGTGTTGCATGTGCCTTACAAGGGTGCGGGGGCGTCGGTGTCGGCCTTGCTGGGTAACGAGTCTCAGTTCAGTGTGACGCCATTGCCCTCTACTGTCGGACACATCAAATCCGGACGTTTGAAGGCGCTTGCACTGAGTTCAAA
The DNA here is from genome assembly GCA_040081205.1 of Burkholderiales bacterium. Taxonomy (GTDB): domain Bacteria; phylum Pseudomonadota; class Gammaproteobacteria; order Burkholderiales; family SG8-41; genus UBA5216. Next base: position 3,605 of record JBEBHE010000241.1, read on the forward strand.
GAAGCGCTCACCGGATATGCCTGATATACCGACATTCATCGAGCAGGGCTTTAACTTCGAGTCGAGTGGCTGGAATGGCCTCGTTGCGCAGCGCGCGACGCCTAAATCTGTGCATGACCGGCTTTACGCGGTGTTGAGCAAGGTCGCGGCGACGCAAACATTCAAGGAACAGATGGCGCGCCAAGGCGCAGAGGTGATCATCAATACGCCACAGGAATTTGCGCAATTCATACGCAAAGAATTTGAATTATTTGGTCCGGCGGTGAGGGCGGCTAATCTCAAGGCGGGTTGAAAAACGTTCCTGCTTCTTTTTGCGCATTGCGGTCGCCCACTTTGCCGTCCCGTGGTGTAGCGGTGAGCCGAATGCCTACGGCCAGTGTGATTAGGCGTTGCAAAACCGGATTACGCTGACTTCCATAGGGATTGCCGCTTTTTTATCCATTGAATCGGTTAGACGCGGTTGACGTTTAGTTTTTCAAGCGCGCCACCGGATTACGCAACACCCCAATATCATCCTGAATAATGTCGCACACCATGCCGTCTTCCAGATCGGGAATGGTGGCGTTGTCCACGCCCAGCCACAACACGTCGCCCGGCCACAGCGTGGTGTATTGGGTGATTTTCGCGATGTAATGTTGTGCCGAGAAAATCATTTTGTCGGTGGTGTAGCTGGAGACTTCTTTGCCGTCGAGATTGACTTTGATGGTGAGTGCCAGCGGGTCGAGGCCAGTGGTGATGAACGGGCCCATTGGCTTCCAGTTGTCGCAATTTTTGGCGCGCCACAGCGTGCGGTCGGACTTCTGCCAGCCGCGGTCGCTGACGTCGTTGCCCAGCGTGTAACCGAGGATGCATGACAGCGCATTTTCTTCGGTGAGGTTTTTTGCTTTTTTGCCGACGACGGCGACGAGTTCGCCTTCGTACTGTATCGGGCCGGGCGCATCCGCCGGGATGAGGATGGTGTCGCCGGTGGCGCACAGTGCGCTGGGTGAACGGTAACCGATGTCGGCTTTTTCCGGTGGCTTGGTGTTGGTGCCTTTGCGCTTATTGCCCCATTCGATGTGCGCGAGGTAGTTGATGCCGGCACAATAAAAATTCGCGGGCTGGCACGGCACCAGCGTTTTCAGCGCCGACAGCATGTGCTTGGTGCTGGTCGGCTTGTAGCTGTCGAAGATCGAACCTTCAAGTTCAATCACCTGATCACCTTCGACCATGCCGTAGAAAGTTTGTCCGTGGTGTTCAAATCGTCCATATTTCATATGTGCCCCGTTGTGTTTTAAGTATTTGTTTTTAAACAATATTTCGTGAGTCTATGGCTGTCGCGTTTGCCGGGCGAGTTTCATCCATTTATCCAGATCGGTGCGTATGACGGCAGCGAATTGTTCCGGTGTGTTGCCGACGATATCGACACCGAGGTCGGTGAGATGCTGCTTCACATCCGGCGCATGCATGGTTTTTACAAACCCCGCGTTGAGTTTTGCGACGACGGCGCGCGGCGTATTTGCGGGGGCAACCAGTCCGTACCAGATCGTGACGTCGTAACCGGGCACACCGGCTTCGGCGACCGTAGGCAAATCCGGCAGCAACGCTGAACGTTGTGCGCTGGAAACCGCGATCGCGCGCAACCGCCCGCCGCGCACGTGCGGCATGGTTTGCACCAGACCTGCAAACGACAGTTGTACTTGCCCCGCGATTAAATCGGTAATGCCCACCGCGCCTTTGTACGGTACCAGCAGAATGTTGACGCCGGCCATGGTGTTAAAGAGTTCGGCCGTGCCTTGAATAGCGCTGCCCGGTCCGGCAGTGGCGCTCGACAGTTGTCCGGGTTTCGCTTTGGCGAGCGCGATCAGTTCCTTGATGTTGCGCGCTTCCACCGATGGGTGCAGCACCAATACGTACGGCGATGACACCGCGAGCGTCACCGGTGCGAAATCGCGCTGGATGTTGTACGGCAGGTTGGATGTTACGCTGGGCTGCATCGAAAAACTCGACGATACGAAAAACAGCGTATACCCGTCGGATGCGGCGCGCGCGGTGATTTCAGTGGCGACGATGCCGCCCGCGCCGGCGCGGTTATCGACCACGAATTGCTGGCCCCAGGCGTCGGCAAGTTTTTTGCCGATGATGCGCGCCACGATGTCGCTGGTGCCGCCGGGACTGAAGCCCACCAGCACGCGCACCGGGCGTGTCGGGTAGTTTGCGTCTGCAGCAGTCGTGCCGCCGCACGCGAGCGTAAGGCCCGCGCACAAAATGTGGATCAACCGTAATGGGCGGTTCATGGGTAGCGGCATAGGGACGTACTGATTGGAATCGCAGACAGTATAGCGCCCGGGCGCGGCGCTTGAACGGCGCGAACGATTTTGATTGAACCGCATCGCGGCGCGGACTAGCATGGCGGCAAATCAAGAACAGGGGAGTTCGACAGTGTGGAATGACCGGAAGAATGCCATAAAAAAATCCGCACGTTATTTGCCGTGTGGCGCGGCGCGGTGAAGCGCGCGGATATCACGATTCGATGAGCGTCGCCTTGCCCGCACACTCGACGCTGGCGCCGTTTCGTGTGCGCAGTTACCGCTTTCAGTGGCATGCGGACCTGGCGGCATCGTGGGCGTTCGAGATGGAGACGATCATTCTCGGTTGGTACATCCTCGTCGAAACGCAATCGGTGCTGTTGCTCACGCTGTTCGCGTCGTTGCAGTACATCGGCACGCTGGCGGCGCCGATGTTCGGCGTGATGGGGCATCGCATCGGCAACAAGCGCACGTATTGCGCGATGCGCGCCACCTACGCCACGCTGGCGGCCTTCATGATGATACTGGCGCTCACCGGTGTGCTGACACCGCTGTATGTGTTCATCATCGCAACGCTGATGGGTATGGTACGGCCATCCGATCTGGTGCTGCGTTATGCGCTGATCGGCGAATCGATGCCGGCCGCGCAGTTGACGGGCGCCGCCAGTATTTCGCGTACCACGCAGGATTCAGCGCGCGTCATGGGTGCGCTGGCGGGCGCGGGCCTGGTGGCGTTGCTCGGCATGGGATTCGCGTATGTGGCGATCACGCTTTTTTATGTGGGCAGCCTGCTGCTGAGTCTGCAAGTTTCTGGCAAGCCGGTGGTGGCGCACCCTGATACAACGCCGGAAATCGCGCCGACATCGGCGTGGCGTGATCTCAAGGATGGCGTCGCCTATGTGTGGACGACACCGCATTTGCTGGCCGCCATCTATCTGGCATTTCTGGTGAATCTGACGGCGTTCCCGTTCACCCTCGGTCTGCTGCCGTATGTGGCGAAAGAGATTTATCACACCAACCAGACGGGGCTGGGTTATCTGGTCGCGAGCTTTGCGTTCGGCGCGCTGGTAGGATCGATTGCGCTCAGCCGCATCGGACATACGCTGCCGAGCGGACGCATGATGGTCGGATTTTGCGCGGTGTGGTACTGCATGATTTGGTTGTTCGCGCAGATGCCGGTCATCGCCGGCGGCATACCGATGCTGATGCTGGCGGGATGCGCGCAGAGCCTTGCGCTGGTACCGATGTCGGCGATGCTGTTGCGTAACACCGGCGAATCCTTTCGCGGCCGTGTGATGGGATTACGCATGCTGATGATCTACGGCGTGCCGGTGGGGCTGATGATTGCCGGGCCGATGATCAGCCATTTTGGATTCCGTACCACCGCGACGACGTATTGCGTGATCGGGCTGGCGTTTACGGCGCTGATCGGCGTGCGCTGGCGCCATCACATCTGGCGGCTGGATGCGCCTGCGAACAAGCGGTAAATAGCAAACGCGCAAGATAAC
>JBEBHE010000242.1:0-7393 GCA_040081205.1 Burkholderiales bacterium
CTCATAGCCGGTGTCGGGCACATTTTTCGCGCCCATGTAAAAGCCGATGACGAGACCGTCCTGATCTTTGGTCTCGTTGTGAAAAAAATGCGGCGAGCCGGCGGGCATCAGCCGGCAATGGCCGGGGCCGACCTGCGTGCGCTGGTCGCTCTGGCCGACGATGCCGTGGCCCTTGATGTAAACCGCGATCTCGTCGCACCGGCTGTGCAGATGCTTGGCGTGTGTGGAGCCGGGACGGAAGATCGAATGAAAAACCGTGGTCGCGCTGCCGTGCGCGCCGGTCACCGGCAGGCGAAATTCGGAAATCGCCCAGCCGTCGCCTTTTTGCATGTTTTCAGGATTGACGTCATCGACGTGGACGAGGTAGGGCGAGGCTGACATGGTGTTCCTAAAATTTTAGAGCAGCTAATTTTTGCATAAATACAATTTCTGTGTCGTTCCCGCGCAGGCGGGAACCCATAACATCGTGCTATATGGCACTCAGCATGGATTCCCACCTGCGCGGGAATGACAGCCTTTGTAGAATGTTGTTTGCAGTATCAACATACGGCGCAATAAGGATTGCACCCTACGATCTCTGCCTAAGTGCGGTTGCCTCGATCTCGATCCGCATGCGGGGGTCGAGTAGTTTTGCCGAAATCATCATTGCCGCTGGGCGTACAGTGCCAAGGTACTTGCGTAACACTGGCCAGCATTTTGAGAACTCGCCGCTGTTCGGAAGCACGTAGTTGATTCGTACGATATCCGCGAGACTGGCGCCAGCCTGGGATAGCGCTGACTCGATGTTCTTCAGACACTGCTCTGTCTGGGTTTCAATGTCTTCAGCGATCGTCATCGTCGCGTAGTCGAAGCCAGTGGTCCCGGATACGAAAACCCAATCACCCTGAACAACCGCCCGCGAGTAGGCGATTTCGGCCTCAAAGGGCGAGCCGGAAGAGATGAGCTTTCGATTCATGGAACGGAGTCGCGTTGATTGAAATTCATGCACCCCAACTATACCGTCAAACCTGTCACGAAACCGACTTCGGCACCCCTTCCTCCGCCAAATCCCAAAACAATCCCGTCATCATCTGCAAACCTTCGCGCATAACGGAACCGAGCGCGTGTTCGTTCGGCGCGTGCTGCGAGCAGCCGGCGTAGGAGTGCGGCACCCACAGCGTGGGCAGGCCCAGTGTTTCGGAGAAGCAATCGTTGGGCAATGAGCCGCCGATGTTCGGAAGAATCGCGGGCTTGCTGCCCGTGGTGCGGCGTATAGATTCCGCCGCCCAGCGCACCCACGCGTTGTCGGGGTCAAGCCGTGTCGCCTGCATGAAGCTCTTGCGCGCCATGCTGATTTTTACGCTGTCGTAGCCATTGGCATCGAGATGTTTGCGCAGTATCGGAATGAAGGTGTTTGCATCGCAGCCGGCGACGAAACGTATCTGAACGGTCGCCACTGCTTTGCCGGGAATTGCGTTCACCGGATTGTCGGGGTTGCCGGTGCGAAACGCGAGTATCTCGAAAGTGTTCCACGCGTAGAGTTTTTCCGCTGCGGAAAGTCCCGGTTCTCCCCACCACGGATCGATTTGCGGCTCGTCAGGTTCGGGGGTGGGCTGGCAGTCGAGCAGTGCCTTGCGCACGCTGGCGGGGATGCTTTCCGGCAGCAGTTCGCGCACCAGCACCTTGCCGTCGCGCGTGACGATGCTCGCCAGCGCGTGCGCGAGCACGATGCCGGGATTGGCCAGCAGCCCACCCCAGTTGCCGGAGTGATGCGCGCCCTCGCGCAACTCAACCGTGAAGTTAAGATTCATGCAGCCGCGCGAGCCGAGATACAGCGTCGGGCGCTTCGCCGACAAGCGCGGACCGTCGGAGGCGATCAGCACGTCGGCTTTCAATCGCTGTTTGTGTTGTTCGCAAAATGTTTGTAAGCCCGGCGAACTCAATTCCTCGCCGGTTTCCAGCATGAACTTCACATTGAAGCCGAGTTTGCCGCGTTCGGCGATCACGGTTTCCATTGCGGCCATATTCACCGAATGCTGGCCCTTGTTGTCGGCGGTGCCGCGGCCGTAATATTTGTCGCCTTCCTGTTTGAGCTTCCACGGTTCGATGCCGCTGCGCCACTGGTCTTCAAGTCCGCGGATTACGTCGCCGTGGCCGTACATCAACACCGTCGGCAGATTGTCGCCCTCGATGCGCTCGGCGAGCAAAATCGGCCCCACGCCTTCGACCGGATTGGGCAGGATTTCGGTTTTGAATCCCATGCGATCAAACGCGGGCGTGATCTCGCTCTTGAGATACACGTCCATGTACGGACGGCTTTCGGGAATCTGGCTTTCGGTGCGGATGGCGACACGCCGCGCGAGATCTTCAATGAATTTGCCTTCGTCAAAGTGACGCGTGGCGCGGGAGATGGCGGATTCGCGGGTCATGGGTTGAGTGCTCCGGAAAAGTTTGACGCAAGTGTAGCGCAAGGCAAAATAATTCGCGTGCATGGGATTACCCGCAAGGATTCTTCCTTCATGCAATCAGCTTGGTGTAGCATCGCTGGTTCAAAATAACTATATCAGGGGGACGCGATGAAGCGTTTTGCCACGTTACTCGCTGTGCCGCTGCTCGCCGCCATTACAACTGCGTCTTTCGCGCAGAGCGCGGAAAGCCCGCCGGAGTGGGCCTATCCGGTCAATCCTCCCGGGTTCAAGCCGGTACCGGACGATGGCACGATACGCCGCGTTCCCGGCAGTACGGCGGGCTACACACTGACGCAAACGCGCGATCTTTTCGTTTCACCCGATTGGCATCCTGCGGATTATCCTGCGCGGCCTGAAATTGTTGCGAACGGCAGAAAGCCCGATGTGATCGCTTGTGGGTCTTGTCATCGCGCGGACGGGCCGGGCGGGCCGGAAAACGCGAACCTCACGGGGTTGTCTGCGGCTTACATCATTCAGCAGATGGCGGACTTCAAGAGCGGCGCACGCAAGAGTTCGGTGATGAACCGGGGGCCGATGGTATTCAAGACCAAGGTATCTGCTGCGGTTAGTGATGCTGATCTTGAAGCCGCCGCCGCGTATTTTTCGACGATAAAATCACGATCCATCGTAAAAGTTGTGGAGGCCGGCACCGTTCCCAAGACCTATATTACCGGTTGGCATCTGGCGGTCATGAAACCCGAAGAGACAGAGCCTTTGGGCCAGCGCATTATTGAAGTGCCCAATGAGCTGGAGCAATTTGTCAGCAGGGATAGCCGTGCAAGTTTCACGGCGTATGTCCCGCCCGGCAGTATTAAAAAAGGTCAGGCGCTTGCCGCCGATGGCGGTGGCGGCAAGACCGTGCAATGCAGCGCATGCCACGGTCCCGGCCTCAAAGGCTTGGGGCCGTTTCCCGGCATTGCGGGCCGCTCGCCGAGCTATATCGTTCGACAACTGTATGACTTCAAGCAGGGTATTCGGGCGGGAAGTAGAAGTGCGCCGATGAAGCCGGCGGTCGAAAAACTCACCCTCGAAGACATGATCAATCTTGCGGCGTATGCGGCTTCTTTGGCCCCGTGAGCGAGACGGTGCGGTGATGATTGACTTAAGCGTCCAGCAGCTTTAGCCGTTGTACCTTGCCCGATGGGCCCTTGGGCAACTCGTTTACGAACCGGATGATTTTGGGCGCTTTGTATTTGCCGAGTTCGTTGATGGAAAAGGCGTTCAGTTCATCCAGCGTGCAGTGCGCCCCTGGCTTCAATACCACGCAGGCCATGATTTCCTGACCGTAGTTGGCGTCGGGAATGCCTACGGCGGCGGCTTCGAGTACTGCCGGATGCTTCAATAGCGCTTCATCGATTTCACGCGGCGCGATGTTTTCGCCGCCCTTGATGATGAGTTCCTTGATGCGGCCGGTGACGAATACAAAACCGTCTTGGTCGAGATAGCCGATGTCGCCAGTGTGCATCCAGCCGTCGGGCTCCAGCGTTTTCTTGGTGTTCTCCGGGTCTTTGTAGTAACCCTTCATCACGTTGTCGCCACGGATCATCAGTTCGCCCGGCGTGTTCGGCGGCAGATCCTCGGCGGTTTGCGTGCCGATCACTTTTGCTTCGTTTCCATACGCCTGCCCCGGGCTGCCAATTTTGCGCTGCGCCGGATCGTACGGATTGGTGAAGCAAGGCGCGTTGGTTTCGGTCATGCCAAAGGTTTCGATGATGCCGATGCCGAATGTCTTTTCAAAGGCACGGTGCTGTTCCGGCGGCAGCGGCGCCGAAGCCGAGCGGCAAAATTTGATGCGCGAAATATCAAGCTCGTGCTGGCGTGGATCATCGCCATTGAGCAAATACGCGATGATGGTAGGCACCACATTGATCCAGGTGCATTGGTGTTTAACCGCCAGCTCCCAATAACTCGACGCGCTGAATCGATGCGGCATGACTACGCTGCCGCCATGCACCAGCGGCGCAACCGTGGTGACGATCTGGCCATTGATGTGATACAGCGGCATCGCGCACAGCACGCGATCCTGCGCGATGAGTTGATGCGCGTTGCTGGTGAATTCTCCACCCGCAACGACGCTGCGGTTCGACAGCACGCAGCCTTTGGGTTTGCCGGTGGTGCCCGAGGTGTACATTAGCAACGCGTCGTCCTCTTCGATGACTTCGGGCAAGGTAACGGTGGCTTGCGGGTCGAAAATGGATGTCGCGTCGGGATCGATCACGACGACTTCGACTTCGCGCGCAACACTCGCCAGCGCTTCACGTATGCGTGGCGCCAGTTCTTCGCTGGTGAACACGAGTTTGCTGTCGGAATGGTCGAGCACGTAGCTGAGTTGCGACGCTTGCGCCAGCAGATTGAGCGGTGCGACCATCAAGCCTGAATACATGACACCGATCAACAAGCGCGCAGTTTGATAGCTGTTATGCAGCATCAGCGCGACTTTGTCGCCTTTGCGCAGACCGCGACGCAACAGAAATGCGGCGAGTTGCATCGAGTCGCGTTGCAGTTGCGCGTAGGTCATTGCCGCGCCGGTTTCCGGTGCAATCAGATACGGCGCATCAGGCGTTTCATGCGCGCGTAGATCAACATAATGTCGTATCGTGCGCATTGCTAAAATATTAACAAAAACAATTAGTTATGGTATTTTGTGCGATACGTGCCGAAGATATCGTCAACGCTCGGTTCACGCGCAGGAATCGGCCGCACGATGCGCGTCACGTTCATGAAGTGTTTGTAATTCAGATTCTCGGAAAAGCTGTTGCCGCCCCAGGTGCCGCACCCCATGGTCAGTGAAAACGGCAGGCCGTTGTCGAAGCTGCCGCCGTTGGCAATCGCGTGCGCCTGATTAACGATCACGCGGCATACCGTCATCTCCAGTCCCAGCCTTTGGATGTGCGCATCGTTCGTGGTGTGGATGCCGCAGGAGTGGCCGTCACCCATGTAGTCATAGACGGCGCGCAAGGTATTGAAGGCGTGATCGAAATCGCGCGCCTTGTACACCGTGAGCACCGGGCACAGTTTTTCGCCGGAGAACGGGTAGGATTCGCCCGCGCCGGTTTCTTCGACCATCAGACATTTGGCGTTGACGAGTTCCGGGCGCGCGAGGCCGGCGGCGGTACAGATTTTTGTCACCGGTTGCGCGGTCACTCTCGAAGACAAATGCCCATCGGGGAACATTGCTTTTTGCAGCGACTCTTTTTCGGCCGTGCTGAGCAGCGCGCCGCCTTGTTTGGTTAGCTCTGCAAGCATGCGCTCATACACGGCCTCGTGAATGATCACGCTGTTTTCTGACGAGCAACTGGTGGCGTTGTCGAAAATTTTCGAACGCATGATTTTTGCGGCGGCATCGGCGCAATCGGCGCTGTCATCGACGATGACCGCGACATTGCCCGCGCCCACGCCCAGCGCGGGTGTGCCACTGGAGTAACCGGCGCGCACATTGGCTTGCGAGCCGGTGATGACGACCAGATCGCACTGCTTCATTAACTGGCTGGAGCTTTCCTTGGTCACCGGGCTTGGCAACATTTGCACCAAGTCTGGTGGTGCGCCGATGCGTTTGAACTCGGCGTGAATGTATTCCAGCAGTTTCGCACTGGTGGAAACGCCTTTCGGTGAAGGCGACAGAATCACCGCGTTGCCGCATTTCAATGCGTTGATAATGTTGTTGGCCGGTGTCGCGCCGGGATTGGTAGACGGCACGACCGCGCACACCACGCCCACCGGGCGCGCGATTTCGGTAATGCCTTGTTCACGGATTTCACGCAGCACGCCGGTGGAAATCGCGCCTTTCAGGTCGCGCATCAGGCCCAGCGTTTTGCGATGGTTTTTGGTGATTTTGTCGGGCACATTGCCCAGCCCTGTATCACGAACGGCGATTTCCGCCAGCGTTCGGTTGCGCGTGGGCTCCATGATCGCCCAGCCGGCGGCGGTGACGAGTTCGTCGAGCTGCGCCTGCGTGTAACGCGCGGCGATGGATTGCGCCGTGCGCGCGCGCGCCACAAGAGCGGCAACCTGTTGTGCGGCGGGTGAGGCGGCGGAAGCAGTATCAGGCATGAGTGGCTATGGTTTGCGTGGTGGCGGATGTAAAGTATGGTTTGTCGCCGATGATCTGCGTGCGGTGCATGACACGCCGCGCGGCAGGGTCGAAGGGATTGCGTCTATGCATCACGCAGCGATTGTCCCACAGTAGTAAGTCGCCTTTGTGCCAGTGATGGTGCCAGGAAAATTCGGGTTGTGAGGCGTGCGCCCAGATTTCATCCAGCAGTTTTTCACTTTCAGCCAGCGGCAATCCGGCAATATACGCATGACGGCGGCGACCAAGGTACAAGCACGGGCGGCCCGTCACCGGATGCGTGCGTACCATCGGATGCAGGGTGCCGGGCGAATGCGTGGGGTCGGTGACTTCCGGCATGCCAAGGCGCAATAAACCGGCGCTGTTGCGCGTGGCGTCGTGTTTGCATTGCAGCGTCTGCACGCGCGCTTTTAGCGCGGGCGACAGCTTGTCGTAGGCCAGGTACATATTCGAGAAGCCGGTTTCGCCGCCACCGGACGGCACTTCCAGCGCATAAAGCGCTGCGCCAAGCGGAGGCAGCGGGTTGTACGACATGTCGGTGTGCCACACGGCTTCGCCGTCGCCCAGATCGCCGATGGGTTTATTGTCGATTTTGACGTTGGAAATCACGCATACGTAATCGCTGGTGGTGGTGTCCATGACATCAGCCGAGTAGCCGGGCTTGCGATCGAGCGCACCGAAGCGCGCACTGAACGCTTCGAGTCGCGGGTCGCTCAGATTCTGGTTGCGGAACAGCAGCACCTGATGCTGCATCCAGGCCGCTTGTATCGCAGTGAAGGCTTCACTGTTAAGCGGCGCGGCAAGATCGGCACCGGAAATTTCCGCGCCGATGTGGCGAGTGATAGGTGTTACGTTGATCGTGGGCATGGCTTAGCGC
>JBEBHE010000507.1:0-1918 GCA_040081205.1 Burkholderiales bacterium
GGTCCATGAGGATGCCACCGTGTATCGACAGCATTGCCGGCAGCACCGAGCGCGCGGCAAAATCACTGCCGCCGCCGACTTCGGCGGTGAGTAGTCGAATCGGTTTGGCGGGATATTGCTGCGCATGTGCGTGCGACATGCATAACAGTCCCGTCATTGCGAACAGCAGTTTTAAAGCGAAGTTGCGGGAGCCCATCTGACTGCTATGCCTATAGGTGTGTATCGACCGGCGCCGGACGTTCCCGCATCGCCGGGAGTCGTTGAGCGACGATACACGGCAACACGCCGGAACTGGGCCGAACACTGAAACGCGCGGGTTTTGCGGGGAGTGACTGTGCAGGCGTTACCGGCATTGGGAGCGATATTGCGCCGGTAAGCGGTATCCTGGGAAAAACAGTCATGGAATGATTCTCTGTGATCGATAGTTTTCAAATTGCTTGCGAAACATCGCGCGCGTGTCCACAGCGTCGCCGAAGCCCATTCGGCGCGCTTTCTCCATGCTGGAGGTCACATCCCACTGCGGCCGCAACTGGTAATCGCCATACGGCCACAACGCCAGTTGATGCACATTGCTGTCGCGCAACGCATGTTTTTTGACCACGGTACTCCACACCGGCGCTTTATCCTGGATCCAGTGTTCCAGTTTGATATCTTGCGGCGTGCCGGGTTTCATGTCGAATGCCGCCGCGAAATCAGGCCACAATTCCGACCAGCGCGGATAGTCGCCATTGACCACGTTGAAACTCTGGTTGGCGCAGCGCGGTTCGGTGGCCATCCATACCAGCGAGCGTCCCAGCAGTGCAAGGTCGGTGAATTGCGTTAGTGCATGAAAGCCTGTTTCACTGCCGGGAAAATCCAGCGGCAAGCCGAGCTCGCGCTGAATGGCGGCGTAAATGGCGATGACGAGGCCGATGGAACGCGGATGATCCACCGCCGGATCGCAGAAGGAGTGCGGGCGCGACGTCGAGTAGCGCCAGGTTGCGTTTTGTGCGCGCTCCATCAGGAAGTCTTCCTGATGAAAATAAAAGTTTTGATTCTTCGCGCGCGGCTGATCTTCAACCATCGGCACAGCCACCGGCCCGAGTTGATGGCCGTAGTACTTGCTGCCGTGAACCGCATGCACATGTTTGAGTTTGGCGACGGGTTCCAGTGCATTGATCATATTGACCAGCATCGCAGTGTTGATCTCGACCGATTCCGGCACGCCTTCCGGATGATCGTGGCGTCCCGCGTAAAAGACGTGCGTGGCTTCGCTTAGCTGGCCGAGCGTGCGCTGGCAATCCGCAGCGTTCGCAAGATCAACCACGATCCAGCGCACGCCGGGCATCACTTGCGCGCGGCGGCCAAGGCCGACGATGTTCCAGCCGCCCTGATTACGGAGCTCCTCAACAATACAGCGCCCAACCAATCCCGACGCTCCGGCGACGATAGCGGTGTTTGTCATGTTGAGTGGCGCTCGTGTTGAGTTTGTGGATTGATTCGGACATCATGCCGTACGCGGTCCGGCACGGTTGTCCAGAATATGATTTCTATTTCCAGGCATTATGGCATTTCAGGCAAAGGTGCGCCGGGTGCCCGGGGGCGAATACGTCAGTCGTATGATCAAGGTATCGAAAATGAGGTTTGGTGGATGGTGATTTGTCATGATTCATGTGAATGAGGCGCCGGGTTTGGTGCTGAGCGAAAACGAAGCACGCGCGCTGGGCACGCGTGCCTTGGGGCGTATCGGCTTCAGCGCGGAGGAGGGTGGTGTCATTTCGGAGAGTTTGCTTGACGCCGAGTTATGCGGTTATCCGGCGCTGGGGCTTGCCCGCATCCTGACTATCTCAGAGCACGTCAACTTCAAAAATCCACGCACGCCGATACGCATCGAACATGAGACGCCGGTGTCGGCGCGGATGGATGGCGGTAATTATCC
>JBEBHE010000508.1:0-1915 GCA_040081205.1 Burkholderiales bacterium
CTGGCCACGCGGGTGCCGGAAGAATCGTCAACCAGCGTACTGACAACGCCGTCGGAAATTCCGTCATTGTTGAGATCAACGCGGGTATTCCCGCCGGGAGCGGCGATGTCGATTTTGGTGCCGAAATTAGAGTAGGGCGCTTTTACCTTGTTCATGTCAACGGCACTCACCGACACCACGCCTTCATACGATGCCGGATAGAGCAGGTCGCCGCTGTTGTTGTTACCAGCCGCCGCGATAATAATGACACCGGCATTGCGCGCCTGGGTGTAGATGTTTTGCTCGGCCGCAGACGGGCTCGTTCCCCCCAGGCTCAAGTTGATAATGTCGGCCTTCTGCGGGGGCACATTACCGGAATCGTTGGACAAGCGCGCTGCGTAACGCACCGCCTGCATAATGTCGTAACTCGTGCCGCCGCCCTTGCCCAGCACGCGCAACGGCATGATCTTGCTTAACCACGCCACGCTGGCAACGCCGCTATTGTTGTTGCTCGTGGCCGCGATGGTGCCTGCAACGTGAGTACCGTGCCATGAACTCTGACCAACAACAGTTGCATCGCCCGGATCATCCGGGTTGATGTCGATGCCGTCAAAATCAAGGGCTCGAGCCGGATCGGAAATGAAGTCGTATCCGGTGGTGAGGTTGGTTGCCAAATCCGGGTGTGCCATGAACACCCCTGTGTCGATCACCGCCACAATTACATTCGCGGATCCGGTTGTGACATCCCAGGCTTGCGGCAGGTTGATCAACGGATAGTGCCACTGATACTTGTACGCAGGGTCATTCGGCGCGCGTTGCGCTCGGCGGATGTAATTGAGATCGGCGCTGAGTACATCGGCACGCGCGCGTAATGCTTTCACCGCGAGCAGGGTTTCGAGCTGGTCTTTTAACGCCGGATCAGCCGCCTTGGCGAGCAGGTTTTTTGTGGCGCGCGATGCCGTCACTCCCAACGCGGTCAGCGCCTGTGCACGCGTACTGCCTGTGCCCAGACCCAACAACATCGCTCGTTTAGGGCCGCCCGCCTTGGCCAGCATTCCAAGCACCGCCGCGCGCGCTGGTGGACTTTCCGCATGTGCACTGGCGGGTAGCAGTGTATCTTTGAAGCGCACGATGACCTCGCCCGGAATAAACTCAGATGTCGTGTTCAGGTCATGCACCGTCGCCGATGCGGGCGCAACGCTGATCGACAGCGTGTAGGTCGAGATGCCACTTGTAGCAGACACTTCCACCAAGTAGGTTCCAGCGGTTGCTACCGTGATTGACTCGGTACTACCTGTGCCTATAGACGAAGTCACCAGTGCTCCGTTGCTGTTGTAAAGATACAGGTCCAAGTCGGCGATGGTGGGACCCGCTCCCATCGACAGGTTAATCGACTGATCCTTCGCAACGGTCACGGAAAACAAATCGGTTTCGTCGAACGCGATTGCGAAACGATCCCCTAGCACGCCCGTGCCGATCGCACTCGCAAAACCACCGACCACGCCAGGATTGCCTAGCGGCTGCGCATTAGCTATCTGGTCGTTTGACGCGTACGGCGCGTTGGGGTCGTTCACGTCGCTGTCGACCACACTGTTCGCGGCTCCAGTAATACTGCCGCCCACGGTGAAAGTCTGAGAGCCGCTGCTCCCTCCGCCAGGGCTACACGACATGAGCATGAACACCGCAAACAGACTTCCCGCGAACATTAAAACTCGATGGATTTCACTACGCAGCGGTAGGGTGGCGGCGAAGCTGCCGGGTGCCCACCGGCGTACTCCTTGCGGGTGCATATGCTTAACTCCTCTTACTAAAGGAAAGGATATTTAAGGATAAATGATAACCCAACGACTGATGAATCCGCTGAGTATTATAAAAAGCACTCGCTGCAATTGAATATTCGGTAATTGAATATTGCGAGCTTCGCCTTCTTTCTGGC
>JBEBHE010000243.1:0-7381 GCA_040081205.1 Burkholderiales bacterium
TGTCGTCATGCATGACTTTCGCAAGCATTTCGTAGGTGACCGCCGTGCGACCATCGCCGAAATGGTGGCGTAAATCAATCATCACGGCGCGCCCTTGTACGCCGGTCTGCGCCATTTCCGCCACCGACACCGCGCGCGCGCCGAGTTCGCCATGCAAGCCGCGTCCTTCATTATCGACAATACGCCAGCCGTTGTACGACACCGCTTCTTCAACGCCATCACCATCGGCGTCGAATATCGTACCCTTGTGCGCGAAGCTGTCCCAGTGGGTTGAATACTGCATATAAAGCATGATCGCTTCGTCGGAACCCACATCGTTAAAACGCGGATCAATTTTCGACGACGGCAGATTGAAATAAGTCTCTTTGCCGCGAAACACTGGATGAAACACCGGCGGCTTACGGTTGGGATTGAGCACCGTGCCGCCCGGTTTATCCAGCGGATGCGACAGCGTGAACACCTGCCCGGTTTTCACTTCTTTCAGCGCCGCGAGTCGTAGCGCCGGAGTGATCAAATTCATGCGCCCGTGCTGATCGTCGTCTCCGAATTCGCCCCAGTTGGAACCTTCGGGACGGTTTTTCCAGCGATTCCCCATGTTGAACTTTCGTGGTGATGAATGGTGATTCGTTTACGATAGCATAGCCGGTCGGTACCGTGCCCTGTTGTTGATGCTTGGCAAAAGAAGAATGCATAGAGATCTGAGCGAGGAATGATTCAAGAAACGTTTGCCCGGCTGGGCCAGATGCACCAGTTTGCCGCCCTGCGCCATCGCGGCTTCCGCATGCTATGGATAGCCAGCGTGCTCTCCTCAACGGCACGCTGGGCCGATATGGTGGTGATCGGCTGGCTAACACTGGAGCTGACGGATTCTGCGCTGTGGGTGGGCATCGTCGCCGGCAGCAAGATGGCCGGTTATATCGCTGCGCCGTTCATGGGCGTAATCGCGGACCGCATGGACAGGCGGTTGCTTCTGATTATCGCGGCACTGATCAATCTGGCGGTGTCCGCGCTCATGCTGCTGTTGTTTGTGGCCGGCTGGCTTGCGCTATGGCACATCATCGCGCTGGCGCTGGTGAGCAGCGTCACGTGGGCCATCGACAATCCTGCCCGCAACGCACTGGTGCCCGACCTGGTGGAAAAGGAACAGCTCACCAACGCGGTTGCGCTCAACGCCGTGGCTATGGAAATCACCGTGGTCATTGGTCCGGCGCTGGGCGGCCTGCTGATTCCGGTGTTGGGCATGGGCGGCGCCTATGGGCTGATCGCGATCATCTATGTCCTCGACCTGGTGGTGCTGTGCATGATGAAGAGCGTGAAACAATCCACCGCCAACCTGCACGAGTCGCCCATCAGCAGCCTGATCAGCGGGCTCCGGTATGTGAGGAGCAACCAGACCGTGCTGTTGCTGCTGGTGATCGCCTTTCTGATGAACCTGCTCGCCGCGCCCTACCGGTATTCGTTTCTGCCGTTGTTCGCACGTTACATCCTCGATACCGGTCCGGCGGGCTACGGCATGCTCACCGCCATGGCGGGCGCCGGTGCGCTCGCCGCCGGCATCTGGGTGGTTTCGCTGGGCAACGTCAGCCGCAAAGGCAGGCTGCTGATCTGGAGTTGTTACGTGTGGCCGGCGGCGCTGCTGCTGTTTGCTTTCTCCACTGTCTATGCGGCTTCGGCGGCCCTGGTGTTCGTGGCCGGGCTGGCGCAGGCGATCTGCTGGACGGTGATCGCCACCCTGATCCTGAGCCACACCGCGCAACCCATGCGCGGGCGCGTGATGGGATTGCGCACCGGCGTGGTGATCGCTTTGCCCATCGGTAATTTTCTCGCGGGGGCGGTGGCGGAGCGCTTTGGCGCGCCGATAGCGCAAGGGGCTTACGCTGCAGGTGCGATAGTCATTGTGCTGGCTATTGTTATGCTGGTTCCGAATCTGCGACGATTGGAGTGAGCGTGAACCGTTTATTTAGCTTGCTAACGGTAGCTTCGGCGCAATCTCTGATTTGTCTGCATGAGGCGCAAACCGGCCAGAAGCGGAAATAGTTGCCATCGCCGCATTGCATGATTCACACGCCCGATTGTTAAGGGTTGTGATGCGGATAATCAAATATGGCACACTATACTTGCAGGTGTGACTAATGGGGACTAGCAATTGATTGGTCATGACGTCTTTGCCAGTTTACTTTTATATGAATTTTGGCTACCAAGTTAGCCATTTTAGGAGTCAATTCATGAAATATTTTCTCGCTTTCATACTAGCCTTAGCTTCGATGCTTGCGCAAGCTGATCAAATCGAAGACAAAGCGCGAAAGCTATTTCAAGTACAGGGCATTGTAAGTAGCTACCAATCATTGATTGATCAAGGTCGAGCACAAGCGAGATTAGAAACCAAACAGATGCTGGATCAGATACTAGGGCAACTGAATCCCAGCAAGGAGTTTCAAGACAGGTTCGCACAAGCCGCAGACAAATACCTGAAGACATTGCTTACGGATCGAACCGCACAAGAAATTGTAGACGTGCTGATTAAATATTATGCGCCAAACTTTTCTGCTCAGGAATTAGATAAACTGATCGAGTTCTACGGGTCTGCGCTTGGAAAGAAAGAAGCTGCTGTCAGCAAGTCTGCTTCTGAGAAGCTAATGAATCACTACAAGTCCGAGAACGAGAGAATCCGAATTTCTGCAACAAACGTTTTCATCAAAGACGTGCAGTTGATTGCGCAACAGTGCAATTGCGCTAAGCCATCGAAGGCATCTGAGAAGAAGTGAAAATCCACGCAACAAGAACGTGGCGGGAGCGGTGGAACTGTGGCTACTCACAGCGGCTGTCAAACGCCTGCGGGCCGCTCGATCGATATTGCCCTCTTGAAGAACGCCAGGGATGATCTCTGGCGCCGCGTTGAGCGTCTATTTCCACCATCGGGCTTCAAGCCCGGTTAAGTGCAGCGCGTGATGTGCTACAAAATATTTCGAGACGCCTTAGCTGTATGTAAAATAGTTAATTAAAACAAATACTTATATAGTTTTGTTGTTTTACCCACTCGCTGTAAACTCGCTCTCAACCATAGTCACACCTCACTTCCCTGGAGAACAACATGGCAAAAGCGTACTGGATGGCATTCTATAAATCGGTCAAAAATCCGGATCAGTTTGCGGCCTATGCCAAGGTCGCGCCTGCCGCGATTCAGGCGGCCGGCGGAAAATTTCTGGTGCGTGGCGCGCCCGCCAAAACGTACGAGCTCGGCATCAATCAGCGCGTGGTGATGATCGAATTCGACAGCGTTGAAAAAGCCATCGCCGCACACGACAGCCCCGGTTATCAGGAGGCGCTGAAAGTGCTGGGCGATGCAGTCGAGCGCGATCTGCGTATTGTCGAAGGTATCGCCTGACCCGCTGACCCATTGTCCGTCGTGCGGAAGGCATGTAATGATCAGACTGATAACCATCCTGTTCGGAGTAGCCCTGATGACTTCCTGCGTTTCCACGCCGCCAATTCCTCCCGCCGCGCTGGCTGAACTTGCCCCGACCGGCAAGCTGCGCGCGGGCATCAATTTTCAGAACGTATTGCTCACCACGCTCGGCCCGAACGGCGAACAAGGCGGCGTTGCGGTTGAACTGGTGCGCGAACTGGCCAAACGGCTGAACGTGCCGCTGGAAATCATCCCTTACAAATCGGCTGGCTCACTGGCGGATGCGGTGAAAAGCGGCACGTGGGATGTCGCCGTGCTTGGCGCCGAGCCGCAGCGTGCGAAAGAGATCGCGTTCGCCGGCGCGTTAACCGAAATCGAAGCCACCTATCTGGTGCCCGCAGGATCGCCCCTGCGCAGCGTCAATGAGGTGGATCGGCCCGGTGTGCGTATCGCAGTCGGCGCCAACAGCGCCTACGATTTGTATCTGCGCCGCACCATCAAGCAAGCGCAACTGGTGCCGATAGCGGGCACCGCCGCGACGTTCAAGCAATTTGCCACGGACAAAATGGAAGCACTCGCCGGGCTCAAGCCGCAGTTGCTGGAATTTGCGCCCACGCTGCCCGGCGCGCGCATCCTCGACGGTAATTTCAACGTGGTGCGGCACACCGCGGGCACGGTCAGGGGCCGCAACGCGGGCGCGGCGTATCTGACGGCGTTTGTCGAAGACGTCAAGGCGTCCGGGCTGGTAGCGCAATGGATCGAAAAAAGCGGCGTGAAGGGCTTGTCCGTCGCACTGCCAGAGAAAAAGTAAAACTGCCGGCACCCGGCACAACGGCACTACGCAGTTGCTATATGAATAATTTTAGATACTTCACGGAGGCGTCATCATGAATCGTCGCACATTCAATTCTGCCGTCGTCGGTGCTGCCGCTACCACCCTGGCCGGATGCGCCACCGGCGGCTCGGGTTCGGGCAGTGGCCGCACGGCGTTTTATCAGGGCGTCGGCGACCGGCTCACGCACTGGGATGTCGATGCCGATAACGCCACGTTGACGCAACGCGCGTCCATCACGCTACCCTCCAATATTCAATATGTGTGGCCCAGTCCAACGAACGCTACACAGAAGTTTCTGTATGTCTCCAGTACTGACGCCGCGTCAGGCAACGCACCCAATCCCGGCAAGGTGCATCGCGTCGCCGCCGTGCGCGTAGATGCGAACGGCGTACTGCAAATGCATGGCGAACCGGCGGTGCTGCCGCAGCGCCCCATCCACACCAGCGTGGATGGCACCGGCTCTTACGTATTCAATGCCTACAACAGCCCGAGCAATCTCTCCGTTCATCGCATCAACAGCGACGGCACCGTCGGCGCGCAGGTGCCGCAGACCGCCAAGCTCGACGTGGGTATTTTTGCGCACCAGATAGTACCCACGCCTTCGAATCGTTCCGTCATTCTCGTCACGCGCGGTAACCGGCCCGAAGCCAAAAAAGCGGAAGACCCTGGCGCGCTGAAAATCTATAACTTCAAAGAAGGCCAGCTCTCACCGCTGGCCAACCTGCTGGTGGGCGGCAAAGGCGGCCTAGGCTATGGCCCGCGCCACGTTGATTTTCACCCGGCGAAGCCGTGGGTTTATGTCTGTGTGGAATCACAGAACGAGTTGCATATGCATCACCTGCAAGGCGATAGCCTCGCGCCGGAACCGGCTTTCAAGAAAAGCACCACGGTCGGCAATTACGATATTCATTTCCCGCAGGCCACCGGCGCGATACATATCCATCCGAACGGACGCACGGTGTATATATCGAACCGCGCCAACGCCACCGTGGATTTCAACGGCAAGCGCGTGTTCCGCGGCGGCGAAAACAACATCGCCGTGTTTTCAATTAATCCAAATACCGGTGAGCCGACGCTGATTCAGAACATCGATCCGCAAAGCTTCCACATCCGCACCTTCAGCATCGACCCCAGCGGCAAAATACTGGTGGCTGCAAGCATCGTCGATATGAACGTGCGCGACGGCAATAACGTGCGCCACGTGCCTGCCGGATTGACCGTGTTTCGCATCGGCGACGACGGCAAACTCACCTTCGTGCGCAAGATCGATGTCGAACTCGGCGGAAAATTTCAGTGGTGGACGGGGTTTGTGCGATTGCAAGCGTAGCGCGCGGCGCACGCTACGCCGGCACTGCCACGCCTTCCTGCTCGCAGGAGTTTGCGATATCGCTGACCGTGGTACGCCGCATATCGCGCACAAAGCGCATATCGTCGAAATCCGTGCCGCGATGCATGGTGCAGCGGTTGTCCCACATCACCAGATCATTCGGACGCCAACGGTGCGTGTACAGAAACTGACGTTGTGTGACGTGCGCAATCAATTGTTGCACCAGCGTTTCGCTTTCCTCTGCGTCCATGCCTTTGATACGGCCGATATGCGACGCGACGTAGAGTGACTTCCGGCCGTTCTGCGGTATCGTGCGCACCAGCACTTGCGGTACCGGCGGCAGGCGTTTGGCTTCGTCGGGCTGAAAATCCGAAAAGCCGGTGCGGCGGCGCGATGTTTCAATCGAGTGCTCGGCAATCAATCCAGCGAGTTTTTGCTTCATGTCATCGGGCAGCGCATCGTAGGCCGAGCGCTGATCGGCGAACTCGGTGTGACCGCCAATGGGAACCACCGTCGTCGAATACAGCAGCGAAC
This sequence comes from Burkholderiales bacterium, assembly GCA_040081205.1. Taxonomy (GTDB): domain Bacteria; phylum Pseudomonadota; class Gammaproteobacteria; order Burkholderiales; family SG8-41; genus UBA5216. The sequence continues at coordinate 6,103 of JBEBHE010000243.1, forward strand.
ACAAACCCGGCTTGAATTTAAACGAGCTGTCGGTATGCCACAGCCGGTTACCCGCCTTGTACATGCGCTGACGGCTATCGGCATCCCAGATTTTGCCTTCGGGATTGAGATTGGAAATATCGGCGAAACCCACACCGACGCGCGCCGTGCCGTTTTTGAGATCCAGCACTCGATCCATTTCAATGGGACCGAAATGTTTCGCAAAATCGATGTGCTGCTGCGGCCCAAGTTGTTGATCGGGAAACACCAGCACCGAATATTTCCAGAACGCCTGCTTGATAGCGTCAATGTCCGCTGCGGGTAACGGCCGGGATAAATCCGCGTCGCCGATTTCTGCGGCAAAATTCGGTGTTACCGCATGAATTGAGATGGTCATGGTGGCATTCCTTTGGCAGGAGGATGACGCATTATAGTCCCGGCGCCGAAGCGTTTGCCGGGTGGCGTAGAGCGAAAAAAGAAGCGGCTTTCAGGCTACACACAGCAGCAGAATGACCATCCCCCTGAGAGCCGCCGAGCAACGCAGACGTGTCGGGGGCCGGCGAACCGGGGGCGGCCTTTCTTTGGTTACTTTCTTTGGCCGTACAAAGAAAGTGACCAGCCGCCGGGCTGCCCCCGGCGAAGTTGATGTTGCTTTACTGCACAATACCAAATTGGTTACGGCATTTACTCCACTGATTCACCTAGCCATTTAATCGCGTATTCACGCGTAGCATTCTCGATTTCATCGTCAGACATTTCCGCAAACAAGCCGTCGGCGGAGTAACCTTCCCACAAATAGCACCAACCCATCAAATCAGCCGGGTGACCTAACGGCGAAACGACACACGAGTGCATCAATGAAAGCGCAGAACTTGCAGCGATACAATCTGTAGCTATATCCATTGCTAAAGCGCGTGCGTAGTTTCGCAATGTTGCTTCGCGGTCCAGTCGCTCAGGTAAATCAAACTCGGCAAGTGCTGTATGCAGGTACGGCTGAACGTCAAAGAAACTCACTGCTTTATCAGATGACATCGAAGCAAGTATTCGTAGAGATTCAGTATCGAATCCAGCCTCCAAAGCCGCTACTGCCCACCCACATACGTCATTACCTGTAGCTCGATCGAGGCACAACTCGGCCAGTAGCTTTTCGCTTTGAGGTGGTAGTGTTTTGCGCGCGGTGGTCATGGAAGACAATTTGCATTAATCGATCACAACTTCCCTCGTCACCGCCCTAGTATCCCCAAAACTAGCCACATAAACCGAATGCGTCCCCGGCCCCCCCGCCACCACAATCCCAATC
>JBEBHE010000509.1:0-1908 GCA_040081205.1 Burkholderiales bacterium
TTGAGCCGCTAACCATCAACCCGCTTTTTTAAGCTTGCTCAAGAAGTGTTTGCGGAACTTCGCGACCTTGGGCGCCACCACGAACTGACAATAACCTGCACCGGGATTGCGCGCGAAATATTCCTGATGGTATTCCTCGGCGATATAAAACACCGTCGCCGGGGTTACTTCGGTAACGACCGGATCGCGCCACAGCCCCGCGCCGCCGAGACTGGCGATCACGTGCTGCGACGCCGCCTTCTGTTCGGGCGAGTGATAAAAAATCGCCGAGCGATACTGCGTGCCGGAATCGTTGCCCTGCCGGTTCAACGTGGTTGGATCGTGAATCACGAAAAAAACTTCAAGAATTTCCTTAAACGTCACTGCCGCCGGATCGAATGTGATCTGAATTACTTCCGCATGCCCGGTGCGTCCGCCGCAGACGTCCTCGTAAGTCGGATTGGGATTCTTGCCGCCCATGTAACCCGACTCCACTGAAATGACGCCTTTCAGGTCATCGAAGACGGCTTCCAGGCACCAGAAGCAGCCGCCACCGAGGGTTGCGGTTTCTGTATTGATTTGTGCTGTGCTCATCGGGAATCCTTTTATTTTTTATCTGCGCCGCGGAATGGTGTAACGTTTTCACGCACTCAGTCGAATTAAGTAGTTTAACCTTACACTATCCGCATTTACCTTACTACGCGTTGCTGTAAGTCTGTGCCGTTTGAGCCGACCAAACCAACAGACACATCACCAAGGAGATCGTCATGTTTCAGATTCGTCAGTGGTTTGTGATTGCCGCGCTTTTTCTCGTCGGCACGACAGCCGCACTCGCGCAATCCCCCGTCATCAAAACCGCGAAGGCTACCTTCGCCGGCGGCTGCTTCTGGTGCATGGAAGCGCCCTACGACAAATTGCCGGGCGTGATTTCGACGATATCCGGTTACATGGGCGGCACGGTCAAAAACCCGACCTACGAGCAGGTATCGACCGGGCGCACGGGTCACACTGAAGTCGTGCAGGTCGAATACGATCCATCGAAAGTGACTTACGAAAAACTGCTGGAAGTATTCTGGATGAACATCGACCCGACCGTTAAAAACGCGCAATTCTGTGATCACGGCTCGCAATACCGCAGCGGCGTTTTTTATCACAGCGACGAACAGCGCAAACTGGCCGAAGCGTCAAAGAACACGCTCGGAAAATCCAAACCGTTTAAAGCCGAGATCGTGACGGAAATCACCAAAGCCGGCGATTTCTATCGTGCCGAGGAATACCATCAGAACTACTATCAACTTAATCCGGTGCGCTACAAACTCTACCGCAACGGTTGCGGGCGCGACGCGCGGCTGAAAGAACTGTGGGGTAAGGCGCCAGAGTAAGTCTTATCGTAAGTATTTGTTTTAAATAATTATTTGTAAACGGTGCTGCCACTGGGCAGCGCCGCTGTTTTTTTGTGCATCGCGCTCTGCTATAAACGCCACGTCGCTACCCTCTGCTCTGCGCAAGAAAGCATCGTACCCATGACCTGGCAGCCCGAACTCGACGAACTCCGTGCGCGCGAAGCATTTGCCAAGCAGATGGGCGGTGCCGACAAAATAAAGCGGCAGCACGATGGTGGCCGGCTCACCGTGCGCGAACGCATAGCCGCATTGCTTGATAGCGGCAGTTTTCACGAAATCGGCGCTATCGCGGGCAAGGCGAGTTACGACGACGCCGGCAATCTCACCGCGCTGCAACCCGCCAACTGCATCTTCGGCCGCGGCATGATCGACGGTCGTCCCGTAGTGGTGTGCGGTGACGATTTCACCGTGCGCGGCGGATCGGCCGATGCCACCATCAAGGAAAAAACTGTGATGGCGGAACAGATGGCGAACGAATTTCGCTTGCCGATCATCCGCATCATTGAAGGCTCGGGCGGCGGCGGAT
>JBEBHE010000020.1:0-26184 GCA_040081205.1 Burkholderiales bacterium
GAAATTTGCCGGTTTGTTATTCCGGTTTGCACACCGTGGTTTGTTTCAGCAGTTCCGGCAAACGGGATTTCCAGAGATCGGCATCCGCCACCGGAAACGCGGCGTGAAATTTGATCACTTCTGAGTCGCGTAGCCAGACGATTTCCAGAAACCGTGTTTCATAAAACGCGTTCGACCAATAGCCCCAGCCATAAAAACGCCGGGCTTTGGCATCGAGCTTGCGGTCTTCGATGATCAGTCCCGTTTCTTCGGCGTTCGCATAGTAGCGTTTGAAATAAGCCTCCGGGCTGGCCTTGCTCTGTGCATTGTCCAGACCCCACACGGTGATGTCAGTGTTTTTCTTGGTGCGGTGCGTAAATACATGCTTGGCTTTTACGTCGCTCTTCTTGTAGTTTTGCGTGTAGCCATTCAGCGGCAGTGAAAGACAGTATTCCCAAAACTCGATATTTCTGAATGGCGTCCATTTTTCAGCAGCCGACGCTGCGCTGATTTTGCGCTCGCTTTGCGCGAAGAGGGCCGCGTTCGGGATGCAGCACGACAAGAACAGCAGTATCAAACAGGCGGGAGAACGGAATTTCATTTGTGGCAGCTCGTAAAAAGCACAACTTAACCGATGGTTAGTGTTAGCGTGAAGGGTATCACTACGCTAGCGCAGCATCAGGAATGCAGACGGCGGCCGCTTGCGCGGCAGCCTATCCGGCGGCGCAATGACCTTGCGCCCCGGAAGCATATACGGCACAGGTGTTGTCTTTATAATGCCGAAACGCCGCGTGTAGCGCCACAATAAAAATCCAATAAAAACAAGTATTTATAAAACAGCACTCGCGGTTCAATTGGCGCATCGCCGTCTTGATAAAGCCTTTATGAAATGTGATTCCAGAAATCTGCTTGTTTTTGCGGTGGCGAGTTTTGCCGCCGCGGTGCTGGGCAATGGGCTCGCCATTCAACACGGTCTTAATGTGGCCATCGCATTCTCCGGCGGCATCCTGCTGGCGGTGTTGTCGCTGAGTGAGCAACGCTGCTGGTGGCGCTGGATGCTGGTGGCGCTGGCGGCCGATTGCGCGGCAGGTGCGTGGTTTGGCCAATTCGGCGTGGCGCACGTGATAGTGGATGCGCTGGGGCATGCCGCGGGTGTGTTGGCAGCGGCGTGGCTAGTGCGGCGGCTTTGTGGTTCGCCATTTCACTTTGATACAACACGCAACGTGCTTGCGCTGGTGGTGTCCGCATTCATGCCAGGCGCCGCGATCAGTGCCAGCGTTGAAATCGCACTGGCGGCGTTGGCAGGGCAAGCGGCCGGCGGTATGGCTTGGATGATCCATTGCACCGGGTACGCGTTGGGGAGCTTGATTGCGGCGCCGCTGACGTTTGCGGTGTTTCAAAGTCGTGCCGAGCCGATGTCGATGAGTGGCGCTCGCTGGGCCGAAGCAACGCTGCTGACGCTTGCTCTGGTGGCACTGGGCCACGTGGTATTCAGTTCGCAGTTGTATCTGGTGTTTCTGCTATTGCCGCCCCTGCTGTGGGCAGGGCTGCGTTTTGGCATGCTGGTGGCGGTGATCGAGTTGATCGTGCTGGCGATGATGACGCTGTATGCGACGGTGTCGGGCCACGGGCCTTACATCTCCGGCGCGTTATCGCCCGCGGAGAGTTTGTTGATGGCGCAGTCGTTTCTGGTGTTGGCGAGTGCTGCCACCATGTTGCTGGTAGCGGTAACGTCCCAACGGCGGCTGGCGCAAGCTGAATTGCGGCGCGCTCACGATGAACTCGAAGCGCGGGTTATTGCGCGTACCGCTGCGCTGCGAGAGTCGGAGCAGCGGTTGCGCACCTTACTGGATGCCATTCCTGATCAGGTTCGGCTGAAGGATGCGCAAGGGCGCTACGTCATGCTTAATCGCGCGGCACAGAGAGGTTTTGGCGTACCGGAGGGACAGATTCTTGGCAAAACTGTATTCGAACTGAGGTCCGCCGATATCGCGGCAAATATTGATGCAGAAGACAGGCAGGCGATTGCCGCGCAAGGCTCGATGAGAATCGAGCGTCCTTCTTACTTTCATGGAACATGGCGTGAAATTATCGCGGCGCCCATTCGCGATGACGCGGGTATGGTGACCGGGCTGGTCAGTATCTCGCGCGATATCACTGAGCGAAAGCAAATGGAGATTGCGCTGCGCGAATCGGAACAGCGATTACGTGCGTTGCTGGACGCGATTCCCGATCGTGTGCGGCTGAAAGACGTCGATGGCCGCTACCTGATGGTGAATCGCGCGGCACGGGGGCGGTTAGGCTTGCCGGAAGAGCGTCTCATCGGCAAAACCGTATTTGATCTGTGGCCGGCCGATGAGGCGGCACGCATTGATGCCGAAGAAAAGCGCGCGATCAAGAGCGCGCATCCCATCAGGGTTGAGCGCAATGCTTACATGCAGGAGGCGGGTTGGCGGGAAGCGATCCTGACGCCGATTCGTAACGACGCCGGCGTGGTAACCGGTCTGCTCAGTATTTCGCGCGACATCACGGAACGCAAAAACGCGGAACTGGAGAAACTGCGTGAGCGCGAAGAACGGTATCGCATGCTGGTGGAATACGCGAGCGACGTGATTTACCGCACCGATCCGAAAGGTAACTTTACCTACTTCAACTCGGACGCCGCCTTGCGAGCCGCCGGGTATTCACGCGATGAATTGCTGGGGCGGCATTATCTGGATTTGGTGCATCCCGACTATCGGGCGCAGGCCGAAGCCTTTTATAGCCGGCAGTTTCGTGAGCGTGCCACTGCCAGTTATTACGAATTTCCGGTGCTGACAAAGGATGGGCGCACGATCTGGGTGGGGCAGCAAGTGAACGTTATTCTCGAGAATAACCGCATTGTTTTCCATCAGGCGGTGTGCCGTGACATCAGTGATCGTGTAGCCGCGCAACAGGCGCTGCGCGAGACCAACGAAAAGCTGCGCCAGTTGTCCAGCCGGCAGGAGGCGTTGGTGGAAGCGGAACGTACGCGGATCGCGCACGATCTGCACGATGGTATCGGCCAGTCGCTGCATCTGGCGCGTATCAAGATAGAGTCCACCATGGCTGTGCCGGGGGCGCACGCCGTAGCGCCGAATCTGCGGGAAATCACGCGCATTATTGATGACACGAATGCGGCCATACGCACGCTGGAGTTTGATTTGAGTCCCCCGATGCTGCGTGAATTGGGTTTGGGTCCGGCGCTGGACTGGCTTGCCGACGACATGCAGCAGCAGTACGGACTGCAAGTCCGCTTGAGTAATGATGGCGAAGCGACTCCATTGCCGCAATTGAGTGGTGCGATTGCTTTCAGGCTGGTGCGTGAATTGCTGATTAACGTCATCAGGCATGCGGGTGTTCGGCAAGCGCACGTAGACAAGCAACGGGCCGGCATGCAGATGATTATCACGGTCAGTGACGAGGGTGCCGGGTTCGACGCAAATGTCGTGCCGCCCGGACTCGGTTTGACCAGTGTACGTGAGCGTATTGAGTCTGTCGGAGGCCAACTCATCGTCAGCAGCTCGCGGGGCGAGGGTACTGTCGTTACCCTGACGATGCCGCTATCGCCGGATGATTCGCGGGAAGTTGCGGCCGGATAACGCGGCCACGACCCGGTCGGTGGTATCTTGAGCGGATGTCTAATGGTTTATGGGTACTGTCCTTGAAGAAATGCCGGGATTGCGTAGGTATCTCTGCGGTGTGACCATAGAATGCTATTGGCGTGCGGGGCTTGCAGCAAGATTGTCAAATGCGGTGCGAATCCGCGGCATACCAGACGGATTTCGTGAGAAAGGGGAAGCGTAGATGCCTATTCGGGTAATCTTAGTTGATGATCATCGTATGCTTCGCGACGCGCTGATCATGGTGCTTGGCGGTGAGCCGGATATCGACGTGGTAAGCGTTGCAGAGGATGGCGTGTCGGCCATTGAGCGCGCGCGGGAACATGATCCTGACGTGCTGGTACTCGATATTGCGATGCCGGGCATGAACGGCGTGCAAGTGGCCCAGGTATTGCGCAAAGAAATGCCGCGCATTCGCATACTGGCACTGTCTGCTTACATGGATAAACGTTTTGTGCAGGAAATCCTCAAAGCCGGCGCGTCTGGATATGTCACCAAGGCAGCGGCGGCGACGGAACTGCCCCGCGCGATACGCGCCGTCGCGGCAGGGCAAAATTATCTTAGTCCGGAGATCACGTCGGCGGTGGTGAGCCAATTCGCTTCCGACGGCGGCACTGGCGCACTTGCCGGATCGCCGCTCAGCGCGCGTGAGCGCGAAGTGCTGCGGCTGGTCGCTGACGGTGTGCGCACGGCGGCGATCGGTCGCCGTTTGGGCATCACCGAAGGCACTGTGGAAGCGCATCGTCGCAACGTGATGCGCAAGCTGGAAATCCGCACCGTGGCGGAGTTGACGAAATATGCGGTGCGCGAGGGTATTACATCGCTCTAGAGTTACCTTGTGTGGCTCGCAGGGAGCCAAACCGGATTGGGCTTGGCATCGTGCGAGGACATGAAGGCGCGATGGTGGTTGCGCGTCGACCAGGCAACGGCGGGCTATATCAGAAAGCGGGCAACGTGCGAAACCTCGGTTGTTGGTGGCGCTGTAGGTTTTTATAGCCTACGTTATTGGTAAACGAGTCTTACCCGATCAAGCGTGGGCTTATGCCGCTTTTTTGTGTTCTCGGATAATATAAAATAGTTAAAAAAACATACAGTTAAGTTTCTATGGATGTCATGGGCAACTCTGTGGCATGGCGAGCTTGACTGCCCAAATATTACGTCTTGCAGGCGTCGATATTTAACGCGACCGTCATTCAGCTGGATTCACCTTTAGCGGATCTCGCTCCCAGTACACGGAAAGGTATCGCTGATCGTAGTCGCCAAAGAAATCTGATCGCGGTGCCGGGGTGCCATGGCGGAAATCCACTGGTTGCTCCAAAGTTGTATTGATCTTCCGATAATGTGACCATTACAAAAAACAGTACTGCAAAAAAGTGCTGACACAGATCACATTGGCAGCATGCTTTTGATGCTCATATTATCGCGATGAGGGTAAATCATGACTGTAAACCGCAAATTGTTTGTCGGGCTGGGCGTTATCTTGCTGACAGTAATCGTTTTGGGTGGGTCAGGCATCTGGAACATGATGCGTTCACTGCAGTTGATCGAAGCAGTGGGGGCCAGTGCGCGAGAAACCATGCAACTGGCAAACGCGCAGAATGCGTTGTGGCAGCTGCGTTACGGCATTCCCCAGTTCATCCTGTTTACCGACAAGACGGCACGCGACAGGATCGTTGCTGACGAGGTTCGCTGGTACAAGGAAATCGACGAAAATCTGTCCGCCTTCAGGAGCGGCCATCACAATGCAGAAGAAATGGCCGCGCTTAATAAACTGCAGGACGTTTTCAAGCAGTTCAAGGATGCACGTCCAAAGTGGTTCCAGTTGTATGGCGAATGGAAGCTGGAAGAGGCTGCTGAATGGCATTCGAAAACCATGGCGCCGTTCGGTGCAGCGACAATCGCCGGGCTATCTAGTCTCATTCAGTTACAGCAGGAAAGCGCGGGCGCGCTCGAAAGGAGCGCGGTTCGCCAGACAGCGGCGCTGAGAATCCTGCTGATCGTGCTGGTCGTAATCACGATTATTGTGCTGTTGCTGGTGGCTTATCTCATAGTCAACGCGATCGCGGTGCCGCTCAACAAGGCGCTGGGAATGGCGAATCAGGTTGCAGCGGGAGACTTGACCGCTACGGTTGAGATTACTTCCCTCGATGAATTTGGCGCACTGCTGAGCGCACTGAAAAGTATGAACGAGAACCTGACACACATGGTAAGTGACATCCGAGGCGGCGCGGAATCGATACGCAAATCCGCCAACGAAGTTGCAGCGGGTAACACCAACCTCTCGCAGCGTACCGAGGAACAGGCCTCAACGCTTGAAGAAACGGCCTCGAGCATGGAGGAGCTTACATCCGCCGTGCGTGAGAACACGCAGAGCGCGGAAGATGCCAATGCTCTGGCTCAAAAGGCCAAAGAGGTCGCGGCGCGGGGTGGAACAGTAGTAGGCGCTGTTGTTGTTACCATGAACGAAATACAGGAAAGCTCGAAAAAGATCGGTGACATCACTGGTGTCATCGACAGCATTGCGTTTCAGACCAATATTCTTGCTTTGAACGCAGCGGTAGAAGCCGCGCGCGCGGGCGAACAAGGGCGCGGCTTTGCGGTAGTTGCCAGTGAAGTGCGTGCTCTGGCACAACGTTCGGCGGATGCCGCAAAGGAAATCAAAGCGCTGATCAGCAGTTCGGTTCAAAGAGTTGCAGCTGGCACTCATCAAGTGGAGGACGCCGGAAAGACCATGCGTGAAATCGTCGCGTCGGTGGAGAAGGTCGCAGCGATTATTGATCAGATCAGTTCCGCGTCGCGCCAGCAGGCCGACGGCATCGAGCAAGTCAACCGCGCGGTGGGGCAGATGGATCAGGTGGTGCAGCAAAATGCTGCGGTGGTTGAACAAGCCGCCGCCGCGTCCGAGTCGATGCAGAGCAGCGCACAGCAACTGGTGGATTCGGTGAGCGTGTTCAAGCTGAGGGATATGCCCGCGATGCATGAGCCGGTGCGTCGAACTCCTTCCTCGGTAGCGGCGATCAGAACAACAACTGCAACGCCCAGACTCCTGCAACCGAATGCAGGCGTTGTACCGTCAAGATTGCGTGGCGTCGCTGGAGATCGGATACTACCGCCCAAAGCGGATGATGGCGACTGGAAGGAGTTTTAATGGCGTGGCTACTAACCCGGTCTGGATCCATCGTCCAGATGGGCGCAGGCAAAAACTTACTGCACCTCGATCGGTAATTCCAGCGTGACCTTGGTGGTCATGGTGATTGCGCGCCCATCGTCGTCTTCAAGCACGGATTTCACCGGCGCCGCATAACGCAACTCGAGTGTGGCCGCGTCCAACGGTTTGCTATAGAGAAAGCCCTGGTAGGTATCGCAATTCAGGGTGCGGAGGAAGGCGAGTTGGGTGGGGGAGTCGACGCCTTCAGCGACTACGCTAAGGTTGAGTTCTTTGGCAATCGCGATAATGGCGCCGATGATGGCGACTGCGCGGGAATTGTTAACTTCGTCATCGATGGCGATGACGAAGCTGCGGTCGATCTTTAAGGTGTCGAGCGGCAGGCGTTGCAGCACGCTGAGCGACGAATAACCGGTTCCGAAGTCATCCATCGCGATGCGTATGCCCAACTCGCGTATGCGCCGCAATATGGAGATGGCTTCTTCAACGCGTTCCATCAGCATGGTTTCGGTGATTTCGAGCATGAGCCAGCCGGCTTCGATATCGTGATTGACCAGCGCTTCCCGCACGGACGTCACCAAGTCGTCGCTCAACTGCGCGGCAGAGACGTTTACCACGACGTACGGGATTCCGATGCCGTTCTCACGCCATAACTTGATGGTGCGGCAAGCTTCATTGAGGATCCATTCGCCCAGCGGCAGGATCAGCCCGGTTTCCTCGGCAACGGATATGAAGCCGGTGGGCGACAACAAACCCTGAATGGGATGATTCCATCGTAGCAGCGATTCAGCGCCGCGTATTTCGCCGGTGGCTACGATAACCTGCGGTTGATAGTGCAAAACAAATTCATTGTTCTCTACTGCGGCACGCAGTTCGCGCTCAAGTTGCAGGCGCCGCAGCATGCGCTGATTCATTTCTTCGGCATAGAACTGGTAATTATTGCGATTTAATTCCTTGGCGTGATACATCGCGATGTCGGCGTTTTTCATTAACGCGGTGACATCATTTCCGTCGGTGGGGTAGAAGCAGATGCCGATACTGGCCGAGGTTGACGCTTCATGCCCTTGCAGTTGATAGGGCGTAGTCAATAATTTGAGCATGCGGTCGGCGATGGGAGATACGATGGCGGTGTCTGTCACGTCTGTAAGCAATACCACGAATTCGTCGCCGCCGAGACGCGCGACGATATCCACTTCCCGCACGCATTCTGTCAGTCGTTTGGCGCACTCGCGCAACAATTCGTCGCCAGCGGCGTGACCGAGCGTGTCGTTTACCGCCTTGAAATGATCGAGATCAATGAACATCACCACCAATTGCGTTTGGGAGCGTTCGGCGCGCGCGATGGCGGTATGCATCTGTTCCATCAACATGCTGCGATTGGATAGCCCAGTCAGCGTGTCTTTGGTGGCGAGTTGCTCGATATGCCGTTCCGCTTTTATACGCTCGGTGATGTCGCGAACCACTACCGAGTAACCTTTGATGATCCCGCCATCTGCGCTGAACGGTGTGACCACCATGTTGGCGTCGAAAACTTCGCCATCCTTGCGCTGAAGTGCGGTGTCGGTTTCAAAATGGCCGCGTGATGCGATGGCGAGCAACCCTTCGTCGCGAGTCAAGCGCGCGTGTTGATCGTCCTTGAAGATACGTGCGAAAGAGACGCCCTGCATATCCTTGGCTTCATAGCCCAGGATGCGGGTACTGGCCTGGTTCCATTTGGTCACGAATCCCTGATCGTCTATGGAGAAGATCGCGTAGTCGCGTACGCCGTCGAGCAGGGTACGCAACTGCGTTTCCTGTTCTTCATGCAGGGTTTTTGAAACGGTGGTGCCCTGCAACTGATCAACCATGTGATTGAAGTTTTTGGCGAGATCCGAGTATTCGTCGTTGGTATTGATGATTACCCGGTGATCCAGGTCTCCGGTCGCAACGGCGTCGGCACCTTTTGCGAGTTTCTGAATCGGCGTCACGATACTCTGGCGCACGAAGCGTCCTGCGACGACAGCGATCAGCGACAAGGCCAACGACATGCCGCCCGCAACGAGCAATACCCGTATGGTCTGTGTATTGGCCGAGTTACGGCTGTCTTCGACATAGCGCGCGAGTGAAGGGCGAATTCGCGTGCCGATGGTGGAAGTAATCTGTTGCTGAAGGTCCAGCAGTCGACCGGTGTTTGCGCGTCGCGATTCTTCGGTTTGTGGTTCGGCGGCGCGCTGCGCATGGCGAGACATGATCTCGGTGCCGATTTCGTCCAGTTTTTTGTGGAAATTGGTGATGGTCAGACCCGCTTCCCGCCATTCGCTCAACTGGGCAAGCGCCTGAAAACGCAGGGCGTGTTCGCGAAATTGATTAATGTGACGCTGGTAGGCTTGACGGTAAAAAGGATCGTCGGTTTCGAGAAATTTATAAACCTGCAAGCTCGCTGCGGTAGCGCTAAGTTCCATGCCGCCAGCGGCGGTCAGGATGGACTGGCTTAGTTCCTGAGACTCCTGGATTGTGTTGGCGGCAGTGGTTGATGCGAAATACGTGGTGAACATGGCCACGATCGCACCAAATACAATAATCCCCACGCCTACGGCCACTTTTCGAGATATGGAATATCGCATTTGCTGTCGGAATTCGCAGTATTGTTGTTATTGGTTTTTAGAATATTGGTAACTTGGCTGGCCGCGCTTTGTGCGTGTGCTTGGCGCAAGTCCGAACTTTACCTTGATTCGTGCGCGCATTCGCATCGCACTTCGGAAATTGTAACTGTTGCTTGTGGACGGAAGCTATTAAATATTTTAAAAACAAATACTTATGAAAATCAGGCCGTTCAAATTGAAAATCGTCTGTAGCGTTTTGCAGTCAAATTTTGCGATGACCGACTGCCAAGTCATGGTCCGCTGCGGCGTGTTTGCGGCAAGAGTGCGCATGCGCTAAAGTCAGGTGCTTTACGAAGCGACTAGGAGGATTGTGCAATGAGTTCCGCGACGGCATTGATTCGGCTGGTGATACCGGAGGCGCCGCCGCCGGCAGCCATCGCTACCGGCAAGCAACGAGATTTCCGGGAGGGCGGAATTCGCCTCGGTATTTTGGACAACAGCAAAGGCAATGCCGACCATCTGCTGAAATTTATCGTCGAAGGCGTGAAGGCGCAGATGAAAGTGGCGTCAGTGGTGGCGCTGCGCAAGCCGTCGCCGTCGATTCCCGCCGAAAAAAATGTATTGGACGAACTCACGGAGAAGGCGGACTGCGTAATCAGTGCCATGGCCGATTGAGGCTCCTGCACGTCGTGGAGTGTCCACGACATGTCAGAGTTACGTAAGCGTGGTTTGGTAACCGCAGTGATTTGCACCGATCCGTTCCTGAAGCTGGGCAAGGCGCAGTCGCGCGTGTTTGGCGTGCCTGATCTGCCGCTGATTGTGATTCCGCATCCGCTGGGCGGCATTTCGCTGGAGAAAGTTGAAGGGCGCGCTGAAGTGGCGATCCCCGAGTTCGTGAAACTGATCAAGGAACACATGAAATGAGTGATCTGTCGGATTTATTGAAAGCGCCGGACGCCAGTCTGGAGGCGAAGGATGATTTTTTCGCCATCAATGAACTGTACATGGAAAAGGGCTGGGGCGACGGGCTGCCACTGATTCCGCCGACCGAAGCGCGTGTCGCTGCGATGCTCGAGTATTGCGACCGCCCGTGGAACGAGCCGGTGGGCAAAGTAGCGCCCCGTTACGGCGAAGCGACGCCGTTACGCATCGCTGCCAACGCGGTGATGGCGGGTTGCAAGCCGGAATATTTTCCGTTGATCGTGCTGGCGGTGGAAGCGATGTGTGACGAGGCGTTCAATCTTTACGGCATTCAGGCGACCACGCATATGTGCTCGCCGCTGGTGATCGTCAACGGTCCCGGCGCGAAAGAGTTGGGCATGAACAGCGGCCATAATGCGTTCGGCCCCGGCACCCACAGCAATGCAACGATCGGCCGTGCGATTCGTCTGATTTTGTTGAATATCGGCGGCGCGATTCCGGCATTGGGCGACATGTCCACGTTCGGCGGACCAAACAAATATTCCTATTGTGTAGCCGAAAACGAAGAGCGCAATCCGTGGGAGCCGTTGCATGTGGAGCGTGGTTTTCCCAAGGATGCAACCTGCGTCACGGTGATCGGCGCCGAATGCCCGCACAACGTGAATGACCACGAAAGCATTTCCGGTACGGGCATACTCAAAACCATAGCCGGCACGATGATAAGCACGGGGGCAAACGATATCTATTACCCCGATGCCATGCCGCTGATCGTGATGGGGCCGGAACATGCCGCAACGGTTGCCAACGACGGCATCAGCAAAAAAGAGGCAAAGAAATTCATCGCGGAACATGCAAAAATTCCGCTGGGCACCTTTTCAAAGGAAAACATCGAGCGGCGCTTTAGGGTGGCATTTGCGTCGGTCTATAAGAATGCCGGCATGGATGCGCCGGTGCCGATGATTCACAATCCCGACAATCTGTTGATAGCGGTGATCGGCGGCGCCGGCAAACATTCCGCGGTGATTCCCACGTTTGGCGCGACCAAGGCGGTGACGAAAGCATTACGGCGCAAAGATGGCGAATACGCCCGCACCATGCGAGAAATGCGGCGAAGTTAAGCAATGTTTATGTAAGTGTATGTTTTTAAATGTAATTTAATAAATATTGTATACTTGGTGCTGGCCGCGCGCTACGGTGATTTCTGCCGTTGCATTCTGGAGCTGCGCTATGCCTGAGCGGTTTTCCATCTTGCGCTGCGCGCGAAAATTCGCCATCCCGAACTGCGGTAATTTACGACGCGCACGACGCGAATGTTTATAATTCGTACACCATCATTAATGTGGTCATTGGCTCGACAACAATACAATAGCAAACGTGCCTACCAATACTTATACGCTGTCCGGCGACGCGGGCATTCGCGAGATCGATCAAATCTGGAAAGAGATTCGCGATCGCCTGGAGCAGCATACGACGGTGGAACTTGATGCCGCAGCGGTTGTACGCCCGGATACGGCGCTGGCGCAGTTGCTGACGGTTGCGGTAGTGCGGGCGAGAGAGCAAGGCAAGACCGTGCGCATAAACAATCCATCGCAACGTTTGAGCGAATTGCTCGCGCTGCTGGCGATTGACGTGGTGTTGGGGGGCAGCGCGTGAGCGTGGATTTCGATATCAGTGCTGCTCCTGATAGCATCAAGCAGGGTGCTGAACCGGGTATCAAACCGTTGGGGAACGGCAAAGTACCCGAGAACCGTAAAGCCCCCTCCGGTGATTTCAAGACGCTGGCCTTGTGCGCTGTGGCAGTGTTGTTGCCCTGGGTATGGGGTGTGTGGGCCATGCCAATGTGGGTTGGTATGGTGTCGCTGGTATTTTCCGCGGTTGCGGTTTTTCTGATTTATTATCTGATACAGAGCCGCGTCGAGGCCATTCGCGCACAAGGCGAGGTGACACATGGCGTGGATCGCGGCGAGGCGGCCGCCGCTGCGCAATCTGCTGCTGTGCTTCAGAGCTTGCTGGGACACTGGCTGGAATCGTCGCAAGTGGCCGGCGCCAGTATTCAGCATGCGCGCGCGTCGCTGGATGACGTCACGCAGCAGTCCGAGGCTGCGGCGGCGAACATTGGCAAAAGCTTCCGCGTCATCATGGACAAAACCGGCCAGCAAATGGACAGTGCCGTGCGGCTGCTGAAAAGCAGTTCCGGCGACGGCTCCGGCGGTTCCACCTGGCTGTCGCTGCCGGATTTTATTACCGCCTACGAGCGCCAGCTTGATAATGTCACCAGCCGCATGATGGATTTCTCCAAGGCATCGGAAGAAATGTCGCGCCATCAGGAGGTGGTGCGTGAGCATTCGCTGGCCATCGACGAGATGCTGGATGAATTGCGCAACATGGCGGCGCGCATCCGTAAACTCGCGCTGGATTCCACGGTGGCGGCTAATCGTGATGCCAATGCCGACAGCCGCTGGTTCATCGAAATTGCCGACCGCATTCGCGAAACAAGTACCTCGGCGCATGAGCTCACACGGCGCATGCGCGACGGACTGGAAAAGATACGCGAAGTGATGGGCGGCACCTACGACGAGCTGAGCAAGTCCAGCGACAGCGTACGGTTGGCGGCGGTGCAGGCCAAGGTGGATGTGTCGCAACTGAACATTGCTACTATGGAAAAAGCGCGTGAAGTCACGACCACGCTCGAAAAAATCACCACGCTGGGCACGGATGTGCGTAACGATATCAACCAGATCATCATTGCGATGCAGTATCAGGACATTACCCAGCAAAAGCTTGAACATATCAAAGCGCCTCTGCTGGCAGAGGCGTCGGAGTGCATTGCGGGGGCGGCTTCGAAAACGCGGGCGGCCGGTGTGAAACTTCCGGCAACATCTACGGGAGAGGTTGCTGGTGATGACGTGCGCGGGCGTGTTGCCGTGCGCGAAGACCTTGCGCCGGGAAAAGTGCGAAAAGTGGACGTAGAGTTATTCTAGATTTTGGGAGAGTGTTGTGTCGAATATTCTGATTGTTGACGATTCCATGACCATGCGGCAGATGGTCAATTTCACGTTGGCCTCCGCTGGTCATAAAGTCACCGAAGCAGGCAACACGGACGAAGCGCTGGCGCACGCCCAGAAGCAGACGTTTGATCTGGTGATTTCCGATGTCAACATGCCGGGGCGCACTGGCATCGATCTGGTGGCGGAGTTGCGTAAATTGCCGGAGTACAAATTTGTTCCGATTATTCTGCTGACGACGGAGTCGCAACCGGAAATGAAATCCAAGGGGCGCGCGGCGGGTGCTACGGGATGGATCGTCAAGCCCTTCGATCCGGAAGCGCTGCTCAACGTCCTTCGCAAAGTGTTGCCGGCTTAGATCAGTTTACCGATCGACTCACGAACGTAAGGTGCCGACATGTCAATGAAAAACAGATTGCGGCTGGGTCTCGCCGCCCTGCTTGGATTGATTCTGGCGATGGCCGTGGTCGGCATCATGAATTTATCCGAGGGGCCGCGCAACCTGATGGTGGGGTTGTTCGTCGCGACGACCGTGCTGCTGCTCGTCATGTGGTTTATGACCGTGCGTGCTATCACCATTCCCCTGGCGACCGCAGTATCGCTGGCCAATCGCGTTGCCGCGGGCGATCTTACGGTATCCATTGAAACCGATGGTGCCGGTGAATTCGGCAAACTGATGCTTGCGCTGAAGTCGATGGATGAAAATCTAACACGTATGGTTAGCGACATACGGTATGGCGCAGAGGCCATTGCCACCTCTGCCAACGAAGTGGCCGCGGGCAATAACAATCTTTCTCAACGCACCGAAGAGCAGGCGTCCACACTCGAGGAAACCGCGTCGAGCATGGAGGAATTGACTGCCGCAGTGAAAGAGAACACCGAAAGCGCGCGTAAGGCGAATGTGTTGGCGAAAAGCGCCAACGCGGTAGCCGCGAACGGCGGCAAGGTCGTCGGCGAAGTGGTTGTCACCATGAACGATATTCAGGAAAGTTCGCGCAAAATTGCCGACATCATCTCTGTGATCGACAGCATTGCGTTCCAGACCAATATTCTGGCCTTGAACGCGGCGGTTGAGGCTGCGCGTGCGGGCGAACAGGGTAGGGGATTCGCGGTGGTGGCGTCCGAAGTGCGTAGTCTGGCGCAGCGTTCGGCCGATGCGGCAAAGGAAATCAAGGGTTTGATCGGCAGCTCGGTAGAGAAAGTCGAGGCGGGCACGAGGCTAGTGGAAAACGCCGGTAAGACCATGGACGAAATCGTCGATTCCGTGGCGCGTGTTAGCGGCATTATCGATCAGATCAGCAGCGCATCAACCGAGCAATCGAGCGGTATCGATCAGGTGAATCAGGCGATTACGCAAATGGACCAGGTCGTGCAGCAGAACGCGGCCGTGGTAGAGCAGGCGTCGGCGGCGGCGGATTCGATGCGAATGCAGGCGCAGCGCCTGCAGGAGGTAGTGGGTGTTTTCAAAATCAATGAGAACGACAGCGTTCTGCTTAATCGCAGACGTGACCCAAACCGCGATCTGGGCAGAGCGCCAGCACCGATGGCGCCGGAGCAAAATGCCGGTGAACGGACGGCGCCGCCACAGCGCGCGACGAACCCTGCAGGATTGACCGCACCGTCGGTCGCTAGTCTTACGACGATGCCGCGCGGTACTCCCCCAGGTGACGATGGCGAATGGAAGGAATTTTGAATATGGCCATGTGGTTTTCACGCTAAGCGACAAGACGGATAGGCTATGAGTCTGGATCTTTCCCGTTTTCACGCTACATTCTTTGCCGAGAGTCTTGAGGGACTCGACAGCGTGGAGCAGGAGTTGCTGCGTCTTGAGCAGCATGGGCACAGCAAAGAAACGCTCGACGCTATTTTCAGAGTGGTGCATTCACTCAAGGGATCAGCCGGTAGCCTGGGATTCGGTGTCATTGCGGAACTCGCGCACGAAATGGAGTCCGTGCTTGACCGGCTGCGACAAGGTACCGCGGAGGCGACACCGGAATGCACCAATGTTTTGTTGCGCGGCGTCGATTGCCTTCGTAACTGGATATTTGCATCCGAAGCTCAGGAGCCGGTGGATGCCGCAGCAGGCGCCGGCATTGTGCGTGAATTGCAAATACTGCTTCAATTGGCCCCTGCCGGATCCACGAATGCGGCTAGCGCACCGTCCGATACCGCTGCCGCCGGGGATCGGAAAAAGCGCGCCTATGTGATTGTGTTTCGTCCCGCGCAGGATTTTTTTCATAGCGGAAACGACCCGGCGCGTTTTATCGAAGAATTGGTGCATCTGGGCAAGGTGCGTTGCATCGTGGATCTGTCGGCTTTGCCGGATGCCAAGGCATTTGTGCCTACAACCTGCTACCTGGCATGGCGCATTACGCTGGAAACCGAGGCTGCCGTTGGCGATATTCGTGAGGTATTCGAGTGGGTATCGAATTGCTGCGCGCTGGAGATAGAACTGCTTGCGGAACCTGCTATCACTGACACGCAGGCAACGTTACCCGCGGCGCAGCGTACCGGGTTATCCGCGACAGAGGTTCGCCGCGATGCAGGCCTGGTGACCATGCACGTGCGGACCGATAAAATCGACGATCTCGTTAATCTCGTCGGCGAACTCGTGATCACGCACACCATGCTCAAGCAATCGACGCAGCATCTCGATGCGATCAAGGACGCGCGCGCGGTGTCGGTATTCGCGCAGTTGGAGCGCAATGTACAGGATATCCAGGAGCGGGTGCTGTCGATCCGCATGATGCCGGTGAACCATGTGTTCGGGCGTTTCCCGCGTCTGGTACGCGATCTCGGCTTGCAATTGGGAAAAGCTATCGAACTCAAGATATCCGGAGAGCAGGCCGAACTCGACAAGAGTGTTATCGAGCAATTGATTGATCCGTTGACGCACCTGGTGCGCAACGCGCTTGATCACGGGATCGAATTGCCCGCGGACCGGCTGGCTACCGGGAAATCCGCGAAGGGTATCTTGTCGCTCCATGCGGAACATCGTGGCGGACGTTTTGTCATAACCGTGGTGGATGATGGTCGCGGCATCAATCCGGAACTGGTCCGGCGGCGCGCAGTGGAAATCGGTCTGATTGGCGAGGGGGAATTCGACGAGGCCGCGATGTACGCTTTGCTGCTGCGTCCGGGGTTTTCCACCGCGCAGAAGGTGAGCAATGTATCGGGCAGGGGCGTAGGCTTGGACGTGGTGAGCCAAAACGTGCGCAAGCTCGGCGGCTCTCTTGACATTACATCCATGTTGGGCAAAGGCACCACGTTTACCATCAATCTGCCACTGACACTGGCGATCGTCGACGGTATGATCGTCGGTGCGGCCGGCGAACGTTATATCATTCCGATCACGTTCATTCGCGAATGCCTGCAAGTGTCGTCCACACAGGTGCAGTCGGTGGTCGGGCAAGGGTACGTAATCCAGTTGCGCGGCGAATATATTCCTATCATCAAACTCTCGAATGTCTGCGCGCTGGAAGATGATACTGCCTCGGCGCAATCGGTGCTGGTGGTGCTGGAAGTCGAAAACCGTACTATCGCGCTTCAGGTAAATGAATTGCTGGGGCAGGATCAGGTGGTGATCAAGAGTCTGGAAGCAAATTACCGTAAAGTGGATTACATGGCTGGCGCATCAATACTGGGCGACGGCAGAGTGGCGTTGATTCTGGATGTTACGGAAATCGTAAAGCGGTACGCAACTATCAGGGAGGCACCCCGCAGTGCGCCCAGAGCTGTTGCAGCCTAGGAATTCAAGGAGGTTAGTGTGAGTGACATTCGAGCTGACGACGGGGCGCGCACGGTGCCAAAGAAAGAATTTCTCACGTTCCGGCTGGGGCAAGAGGAATATTGCATCGATATTCTCAAGGTACAGGAAATTCGCGGATACGACACCGTTACATCCATTGCAAATACGCCGGACTTTATCAAGGGTGTGATCAATTTGCGCGGCAATATCGTGCCAATCGTGGATTTGCGCATCAAATTCCGTTTATCCGACGCACGATATGATGCGACAACCATCGTGATCATTTTAAATCTGAACAAAAAAATGATAGGCATGGTGGTCGATAGCGTATCGGATGTGATTGCAGTACCGTTTGAAGAAATTCGCGAAGCGCCGCGCTTTGGCTCGACCATCAATACCGAATTCATATCGGGTATGGCGACCGTCGAGGGCCGCATGCTGATTGTGGTGGATATTGACCGTCTGATGAGTAGCGAAGACCTTCAACTGATCGAGCAGGTGGCATCGTAGCTGGCCCGGTGCTTCGTTAACCGACGCCACAACCACGGCGATGCCGATGGCGAGATATCCGGCGCGGCGGACTGCAAACGTCTATGTCAAAGGAGTTCAAATACGAACAATCGGATTATGAGCGTGTGGCAAGCCATCTCTATCACATTGCCGGCATACATCTGGGCGATTCTCGCAAGGAAATGGTTTACAGCCGGTTGACGCGCGAACTGCGGCGGCTCGGCCTGGATTCGGTGCGCGCTTACCTTGATTACCTCGACCATGCCGGACAACACGAATGGACGCGTTTCGTTAATATTTTAACTACCAACCTGACCAGTTTTTTTCGCGAACGGCATCATTTCAAAATACTCGCGGATCAGGTTTTGCCGTTCGCACAGCAACCAGTCCGTATCTGGAGTTGCGGTTGCGCATCGGGGGAAGAGCCTTACTCCATTGCGATCACGTGTCAGGAAACGATTGGATCGACGCAAATGCCTGTCAGTATCCTGGCTACGGACATTAATACGTCGATGCTACAGAGTGCCGAGCGCGGCATTTACGAACAGGAAAAGGTCGAGGGATTGGATCCGGCGCAACTACGCAACTATTTTTGGTGTGGCGAAGGCAGGAACAGCGGGTTTGTGAAGGTAAAAAGTGAACTGAAGCAGCACATCCAGTTCAGGATGCTGAATCTGATGCAGCCTGATTGGCCGATTGAGGGGCAATTCGATGCAATATTTTGCCGTAATGTGATGATTTATTTCGATAAGACTACGCAATATCAGATACTCAAGCGTTTTGTGCCATTGCTGCGGCAACCGCATGGCCTGTTATTTGCCGGGCATTCTGAGGCTTTTTTTAATGCCAAAGACTTGTTTACGCCGATGGGCGCCACCACGTATCGCGTCGCCGATGAAGTGCGCGCGCATGCAGCACACTAGCCCGCACCATGTCTGATGCTCCTCGCGGGAACGGATTTCCCCATCTCGACAGCGATAGTCCCGGGCTGTATTTCGACAGCCACTTCGGGATGCATGCAGCGAAGATATCGCCGGGCGAACTGTACGCAAGCCAGCGTAATATTTTGATTGTCACCGTGCTCGGTTCATGCGTGTCGGCGTGTCTGATTGATCCGGTCGCCCGCATTGGCGGCATGAATCACTTTATGCTGCCGGATCGCAGCGGATCGCATTCGGTAGTGAGCGAACCCGCGCGCTATGGCGCTCATGCGATGGAAATGCTGATTAATAACTTGTTGAGAATGGGCGCGAACCGGGAACGTCTGGTGGCCAAGGTGTTCGGGGCGGGCCGTGTGCTTCCCGGTATGAGTGACGTCGGCGCGCGCAATGCGCAATTCGCGCTCGATTACCTGAGCCGTGAAGGCATCACTGTTACTGCCAAGGATGTCGGTGGAAATCACGCACGCAAGGTTTACTTCTTCGTGGAAACAGGCCGAGTGCTGGTCAAGGAAATCCGGCAGTTGCACAACGATACGCTGATAGATCGAGAGCGCGCGTACGCGGTGGAGATCGAGAAGAAAGCGGTGAGCAGCCGCGGCGTGGAATTGTTCGGAGACTGACCGTGGCCGAGAAGATACGTGTCATTATCGTTGACGATTCTCAGGTCATGCGTGAAATGATTGCGCAAATCGTCAACACGCAGCCGGATATGGTGGTGGCGGCGATGGCGCAGGACCCGTATGAGGCGCGCGAGAAAATCAAGGCGCTGTCGCCCGATGTGGTGTTGCTCGACATTGAAATGCCGCGCATGGATGGATTGACGTTCCTCGAAAAAATCATGCGCTTGCGTCCGATGCCGGTGGTGATGGTTTCTACGTTGACCGTAGCGGGTGGCGAGGCGACGCTGCGCGCGCTGGAACTCGGTGCAGTAGATTTTGTGACCAAACCGGCCATGCAGAAAAGCAACACGCTGATTTCGACGTTTGCGGTCGACATTGCCAGTAAAGTGCGTATCGCCTTCGCGGCAGCGCCGCAGATTGCAAGGCGCCGCTGGGCCGGTGCGGCGACTGTAGCGCCACGCCTGCCGGTAACGCTCGGCGTTACGGCGCGCAATGCGGTTATTGCTATCGGCGCTTCCACGGGAGGCATTGAAGCGATTACCACCGTGTTGCAAGGCTTGCCGGAGAGTGTGCCGCCCGTACTGATCGTGCAGCACTTGCCGCAGCCCTTTACGCGCCTTTTCGCGGCACGGCTGAATACCTTGTGTGCGTTAAAAGTGAAAGAGGCGGCACAAGGCGATATTCTGCATCCGGGCCATGTCTACATCGCACCGGGTAATCAGCATCTGAAGGTGGGGCGCGGGGTCAGTGGATGGATCACGCTGCTCACGGAGGATCCGCTGCTGAACGGCCATCGCCCGTCGGTGGATCATTTGTTCGATTCGGTGGCGCAACAGGCCGGGCGTCACGCGGTCGGCGTTATTCTCAGCGGCATGGGTGCGGATGGCGCAGCGGGTTTGTTACGCATGAAGCAGGCGGGGGCCGTGACGATCGGGCAGGACGCCGCTAGTTGCGTGGTGTACGGTATGCCGCGTGCCGCCCATGAAATGGGCGCGGTGGAAAAGCAGGTAGCACTGGACAGTGTGGCGCATGAAATTGTTGCGTGCCTGCAAAGCCTTGAAAACCTTACGTCTGCCCGATTGCGCCGGGTATGATTATAAGTATTTGTTTTTAAAGTAATTTTTTAAAATTATGTTGTGCTTATGCAACACTGCCTGCGCCGCCGGCGTGTCGATTGCGTCCCGGCCGCTTGACATTCACGCTGACGAGCGTATTTTTGTTGTGAAAACAGCAGGTTATAAGCTCTCACTCCTCTGAGGGCGCTTCCCGAGCGAGGTAAAAATGCGTGATGTGATACGCCGCATCCGAAGTGCCGCTGTCGCTTTTGCAATCGTGGTGTTCTGCGCACCGGCGTTCAGCGCGGATCCGTTGACGTTGCTGCTGCTGCGCGTCATACGCGACAAAATGATTTCCGCTGGAATCGAGAGCGCCGTCGAGCGCGCTGGCGCACCGGCAAACCGTTCGTCGCCGGCGTCTGCCGCTGCGCTGCCTGGCGTGACTTTCGGGCTGGATGATGCGCAGTTACGCCAGCTGATTAATGAAGGTTTCGTGCATCTGACGCCTTCTCAACGCGACGAGGTGCATGCCAGCGTGCGCAGTATCATTGCGGACCCGAAAAATGCTGCTGATGTGCCCGCTATCATTGCAGACTTGGCGATCAAAGCCTCCGCGGTAAGGCAGGCGCATGAGCAGATTAACGCGCTGTCGTTTGATCGCAAGCGGCGTATTGCCGTTGAAGCACGCGACGAGTACGAAAAAATGCCGCTCGAAACACGCGAGCAAATGGCGTCTGTGCTGCGGCAGAGGCTGGTGCCGCTGCCCGCAGACCTTACCGATATGATCCTGGTCGAGTTTGATCGGGTGCGTGCGCGTACTATTCCCACACCGCCGGTGGCCACGATTGCACCTACCGCATCTGCAGCGCCAACGGCGCCTGCTACACCGGTATCAACCAACGCAAACTAGTGCTGGACTCCCGTCACCGTTGTTTTAGCTGCCGGTTTTGCTTTGTGGGCGAAGGGATCGTAGGGCGTCATGATATCCACATGGGCGCCGGTGCCGCTTTGTGCGGCTATCGATAGCGTGCTGATATTTCCCGAAATCTCGCCGCCGTCTTCCACCGTGATTTTGCCATAGCGTATGGTGCCGGAAACGCGCCCAGTGGCATGAATGATCAGTTGTTTTCGCGCAGTGAGTTCGCCTTCGAAACGCCCGTGAATCTCTGCAACGTCGATGCCGACGGTACCCGAATACACGCCATGTTCGGCTATCTGAATCACGCGGCTGTCCATGGATGCCTCAACGCGGCCTTCCACCACCAGTGTGTCGCAGTCAGTGATTTCAACGCCCTTCAGTTTGATATCCGGGCCGACGATGAGTTTGCTGCCGGCGGCGGTTGTTTGCAGTGCTGGCGCAGCGGTGATTCCTGCCGCGGCTTCCGCCGGTGGCGTCATGATGCTTGCAGGGCCGTTGCTGTTCGGGCTGCGCGGCGGCAAGCCGTTCGTCTTACTGTCTTTGTGCGCGAACTCCTCTCGTTTGCCGAATAGCGTGTCTTTGGAATTAAACATGGCGTCTCCTGTGGTTTTCTTGGTGCCAAGAATGGAAGTGTGCGTAAAAGTATCGTCGCACGTCAGAAAAACTTAACTTCTTTTGAAGCACATCCGGTATTCGGGCAAGCGGATCATTATTAAGTTCCGCGCGCGGCATTGATAGCGGCCTCGCAACCACGACATTCGGATGAGTTTATTTATGCATAAGCGTCACAGAGCATCCGATCAGTCGTGTTGTAAGTTACATCAAAGAATGTTTCGTGCCACACTGTCACCGGTTATTGAAGGAGAGCATTGCCATGAAATGGCTGTTATCCGTAATATGCGTGTCGAGTTTGTTGATGGCGCAGTTTGCGAGTGCGTGCCCCGCATTGCTCGATCACCGTTTCACGTCGTTGCAAGGAAAGAAGGTGAATTTGTGCGAGTTCGCCAACCGGCCCATTCTCATTGTCAACACCGCCAGCAAGTGCGGCTACACGCCGCAGTTTGAAAAACTCGAAGCCTTGCATAAGCAATACGCTAGGCACGGGCTGGTGGTGCTGGGCTTTCCGTCGAACGACTTCAATCAGGAGCTCGCCAGCAACCATGAGATCGCGCAGTTTTGCCTGCTGACATACGCAATTGAATTTCCGATGATTGAGCAGGGCGCGGTGACGGGGGCTAAGGCAAGCCCGCTGTATCGCGCGCTGGCGGCGGCGTCAGGCGAAGCACCGCAGTGGAATTTTCACAAATATTTAATTGCGCCAGACGGCAAGACCGTGCATGGCTTTCGCAGCGCGGTCGAGCCTGACGCGCCAGAGATCAAGGTACGCATCCAAGCGATGCTGAAGTCGCGGCCCGTTCGGCAGTAATTCGGCGCGCCGCACGCCGCGCCCCGGCAGGCCGGCTGATGCCTTCCTTATTGGTGTTTAAGGTTCGGGGCCGATGACAGCCAGCCACTGATGCGCCCGAATTTTTCGAACACCCAATAGATGCCATTCGCCAGCCTGTCGGATGCTTCTAGCGCCGCAAACGCTTCCTCACGATCGAGGTTCGATAGCGCTAATGCATCAATTTTTCTATACATCATTGAACTTTCTTTGCTGTAAATCGTCTTTTCCATGGTGAAGCTCCTTTTAATTCAGGTAGTTATAGACACTTTGTAATAAATATTAAATATTAAATATCAATTACTTACTGCTATAACATAGACTGGATTCTCCTTATAATGTTGCATCGCATCAACCTACATCTATTGATTATTCAAGTTAGGTAAACTAAATAGGAATAACCATGCCCGTGCGCCTCCCACCATTGAATTCGCTCAAAGCCTTTGAAGCGGCTGCCCGGCACTTAAGCGTTAAGAAAGCTGCGCTGGAACTGAATGTGACTTCGGCCGCAGTCAGTCATCAGATTCGCACGTTGGAGGACTACCTGGGCGTGCAGTTGTTTCATCGCTACAACCGTGCTCTGGAACTCACCGACGTGGCGCGGGCGGCGTTGCCGAAGTTGGGCGAGGGTTTTGATTGCCTGGCACAGGCCGTTGCGCTGTTACGCGTCCACCACAGCGGCGGATCGCTCACCGTCAGCGCCGCACCGTCGTTTGCCGCGCGCTGGTTGATGCCCAGACTGCATCGTTTTATTGCTGCCCATCCGGAAATTGATGTGCGTATTTCCGCGCGCATGCGTCGCCTCAGCGTAGATGGCAAAGGCGATGTCGCCGAACGCGCGACGGTGGAAGCGTGGCTGGCTGATTCTGATGTGGCGATCCTGTATGGCCGCGGCAATGTACACGGCATGAAAGTGGAGCGCTTGATTGATCTGAGTATTACACCGATATGCAGCCCGAAGCTGCTTGCCGCTGACCATCCACATCCTTTGAGGACGCCGGACGATCTGAAATATCATCTGCTATTGCATGATGATACCGGCGAGCTATACGACAACGAGGCGTTTTGGGGACTGTGGCTGAAAGCGGCTGGTGTGACTGATGTAGAGGCGAACAAAGGGCCGCATTTCAGTCACGCTGTGCTGGCCTTTGAGGCGGCGATCGATGCGGTGGGCGTGCTGGCCAGCATGCCGGTGCTCGCGGCTGAAGATATCGCCGGCGGGAAACTGGTAGCGCCGTTTGATCTGGTGGTCAAATTGCCGGACGGCTATTACATGGCGTGTGGCGAGCACGCCGATGAACGCCCGGCGGTGGCGGCTTTTCGGGCGTGGCTAAGGGACGAAGCGGCGCGCCCGAGCGCGTAGTGTGAAGCAGGCGCGGGGCAGGCTGCGGTTTATGCCAGGGAGCCCGCGCTGCGCGGAATCTGGCGCTCATCCACCGGTAAGGTGAGTAGCGCCGCCACAAAGCCTGCGGCGATGGTAATCCACCACATCAGGGTGTACGAGCCGGTGGAATCGAAAATGCGGCCGCCGAGCCATACGCCGAGGAAGCTGCCCGCCTGATGAAACATAAAAGCGCAACCGCTTAGCGTGGACAAATAACGCACGCCGAAAATCTGCGCAATCAGCGCGCTGGTAATCGGTGCGGTGCCCAGCCACAGAAATCCAATTGCTGCGGAAAACAGATACACCGTGGTGGCCGATAGTGGCGTCAGAATAAACGCCGTCACTACCATCGCCCGCGTGAAGTACAAGGTCGCCAGCAGGTATTTTTTGGTATAGCGGCTGCCCAGCCATCCCCACGTATAGCTGCCAAAGGTATTGAACAAACCGATCAGCGCCAGCGCGATCATGCCGGTGGCGGGCGTCATTTTTTGATCGACCAGATAGGCGGGAAAATGCACGGAGATAAACAGCAATTGAAATCCGCACACCGTGTAGGCGATACACATCAACACAAAGCCGCGATGCGTGAACGCTTCGCGTAGCGCGGCGGGTATCGACTGCTTGAACGGCGTTTGCGCCTGGGCTTTACCATCCTCGACCAACGCGGTGGACAGCGGCAACAACACCAGCACCGTGAGCGCGAGAATCAGCAGCGCCTGCTGCCAGCCCAGATGGTTGATCAGCACTTGGCCGTAGGGCAGCATCAAAAACTGCCCGAACGAACCTGCCGCGCCGACAATGCCCATGGCGGTGCTGCGTTTGTCCGCAGGAACCACACGCCCGATCACGCCGTATACCGTGCTGAACCCGCAGCAGCCCAGCGCCATGCCGATCAACAGGCCGGCGCTCAAATTGAGTTCCAGTCCGGTGCTTGCATGCGACATCAGCACCAGACCAAGGGCATAGCCGATGGTGCCGACCGCCATCACGCGTGCCGCGCCGAACTTGTCGGCGATCATGCCGGTGAGCGGCTGTGAAAATCCGTAAAACAGGTTTTGCAGGGCGATGGCAAAAGAAAATGTTTCGCGGCTGATGCCCAGGTCGAGCGTCATCGGTTGCAGATAAAGCCCGAAGCCGTGGCGCGTGCCAAGCACAATAGTCATTGCGAGGCCGCCGCAGGCAATCACGACGGCAGGCGTGCGCCAGTTTTTCTTCACAGTCATGGATGAATTTGGGTAAAGAGCCGAGTGTAGCGTAACCACATCGCCCTATCGGGCGTTACAGGGGTGCCACAGACCATAAGATGAAGCGCTGGCGAAAATCGGCTAAAATAGCCGCTCAGTCAGGGTGTAGCGTAGCCTGGTAGCGCGCCTGCTTTGGGAGCAGGAGGTCGTGAGTTCGAATCTCACCTCCCTGACCAATCCAGATTCCCCGCGATGAGCGCGTTCAGTCCTTCAGCTTGAATGGATTGAAATTAGTCTGCCGGTCGTAATAATCTTCGTTTTCCGCGCGCTTCAGCCAATTGACGATTTTGTAGGTCAGCGGCGTGAATATAATTTCAACGCCGACTTTCAAGGTAAATTGCGCGAGCATCACCATCGGCAATTTGTCGTTGGGAATAATCCCGGTGCCGTAAAACGCAAGCGGATAAAACAATGCGGAATCGACCGCCTCTCCGGCAAAGGTGGAGCCGATAGTGCGGCTCCACAGATGTTTGCCTTGCGTTAGGATTTTCATTTTCGCCAGCACCAGCGAATTGACGAACTCGCCGCAGAAATATGCAATCATCGACGCCAGCACAATGCGCCAGGTAGAGCCGAAGGCCACTTCATATGCGCCCTGATGTTTCCAGAACGGCGCCGGCGGCAAGGCGACCACGATGCTCGCCATGATCGATGCGAATGCGAGCGCGGCAAAGCCGCTCCAGATCACTTTGCGCGCGCGTGAGTAACCGTAAACTTCGGTGAGGATATCGCCGAACACATACGAGATCGGGAAAAACAACACGCCCGCGCCGAAGGTCAGCACGCCCCACACGGGCAAGTCCACTTGCGCAATTTTCGCCGGGCCGATCAGATTCGAGCAGATCAGCACGGTGACGAAGGCTGCCGTCACCACATTGAAGTAGCGATATTCACGCATGGTCTGTATATAAGTATTTGTTTTTTTATATGGATTTATGTTAACGCTAACATGGCGTGTTCCTTAAACGCCGGCCGCGTGCATAAGCGTGCGTACCACGCGTCCAGATTTTTCAGCGGTGGCCTCG
>JBEBHE010000510.1:0-1905 GCA_040081205.1 Burkholderiales bacterium
AAAATACTATTTAAAACAAATAGTTATAATTCCTTACCGCATGCACGGCGAGATGCGGGCTGCCACCGCGCTCAACTACTTCTTGAGATTCTCAAGCCGCCGCTGAAGATCAACCGCTTCCTGCTTGCGCGCAAGGGCAAGGCTGTTCGCTGGATCAATCGCCAGCACCGCGTCCCACTCACGTATCGCCGTGCTGAGATCCTGCCGCCGGTACGCAGCCTGCGCGTTGCGATGACGGCGATCAATCTCAGCGCGCCGCGCTTTCTCTTCGGCCTCGGGTGACGGCGCGACTGGTTTCAGCTTGGCCGGTTCAGCCACAGGCTCCGGTTTCGGCGACGGTGGAGGCGCCGTATCCGCTGCCGTGGGTGCAGCGAGCGTGACTCTGCCGGGTATGCGTATGGTTTGACCGGACGCGAGTTGCTTGGGCACTTTGATCTGGTTGTAACGCGCCAGAATATAAAACTCGCAGACATCGCCCATCGCGCGCCGCGCGATCAACCCCAGATTTTCGCCGGGACGCACCGTGTATGCGGTTGATTCCTTGCCTAGGGTATTCAGCGGATCGGCGGTAATTCCACGCAGCAGACAACTGACTTGCTTGTTGTCCGGGTCAAGCTGGCGCGCGTATTCGAGCTCGACGCGGGCTTTTTCTTCTTCACCGCCATCGAGCCAGTCAAACGATTGACGCAGAATTTTCTGCACTTCGGCCTTTGCCGCTTGCCCGGTAAGCTGTGGGCGCGTCGGCGCTACAGGGGCCGCGTCCGGCTCGGCCTGAGGCTGCGGCTCCGGTTCGGGCTTGGCAACGGGTTCAGGCACTTTGACCGGCTCCGGCGGCGTCGCGCAGCCCGCCAGCACTGCAAGCACAACCAATCCGAGAAAAAAAAGCCTTGTCATAATCTGCTTATCGATGCCGATACATATAATTTGATCACCGGGAAACCACCAGCGTTCAGGCAAATTATACATGCACGCAACATTCGCGGTAACATTAAAACCGGTTTTCTGAACGCACTGAACCTGGAGGTATCCAACATCGGCAGCAGCGCGTGCGATACACGCCACCAGCCGACGTCTTGCGAAACAACACTATGAACGACAGCGACAAAAAGGACATCACGATCCAGGACTTCACGTTGATCGTAGCGCCCGGCCAGACAACCTCGCCTGACGAAGAACGCATTCATCAACTGCTGGTAACCGAAGGCACCGAACAAGGGCGCATGATCGAGTTGAGCGCACCGAATATGACCATCGGACGCGCCGCGCCTGCCGATGTAGTGCTGCGTGACGTAGAAATTTCCCGCAATCATTGCTGTATTTCGCAGGAGACCGGCGCGCTGATGATCGCCGATCTGAATTCAACCAACGGCACTTATGTGGATGGCCGGCGCCTCACCGCAGCCGTCAAATTAACCGACGGCTGCATGATTCGCATTGGCCGCCACCAGTTGAAGTACGAGCGGCGCACGCGCCGCGAAATCGAACTCAGCCGGGACTTTGAACGAAGCCTCGAAGGCGCGAGCCGCTACGTGCAATCAATGTTGCCGCTCCCCATCAGCGATGGCCCGGTGCGTACCGAGTGGCTTTTGATTCCCTGCGCGCGGCTCGGCGGCGATGCACTCGGCTACCAATGGATCGACAACGATCATTTCTCGCTATACCTGCTGGATGTTTCCGGCCACGGCCCTGAAGCCGCGATGCTGGCCGTCGGTGTAATGAACGCGCTAAGGCAAAAAGTGCTGCCGGGCGCCGACCTGCGCGACGCGGCGCAAGTCGTCAAGCAGCTTAATGCGATGTTCCAGATGGAAGACCACAGCCTCATGTATTTCACGCTGTGGTATGGGGTGTACCGCATGTCCGTGCGCACGCTGAGTTATTGTTCTGCCGGACAGCATCCCGCGTACC
>JBEBHE010000511.1:0-1901 GCA_040081205.1 Burkholderiales bacterium
GATTGCTCGCCACCATCGAGATCATGGTGAAATCGTTCACCGGGTCGTAAGGCAATTTCCGGTACAGTGCCGGGGACGTGGCGTGGCCGGACGGCATCAGAAAAATCGTATGTCCATCAGGTTCGGCTTTTGCAACAATCGCCGCACCGTTGGTGCCGCCTGCGCCCGGACGGCCATCGACGATGACTTGCTGGCCGTAAGCCTCGCTCATTTGTGCGGCGAGCAAACGCGCGGTGATATCCACATTGCCGCCCGCGACAAACCCGTGAATCATGCGGATGGGACGGGTGGGCCACTTGGTTTCGGCGGCGAAAACGGGGGGCGCGCCATATCCAAGTGCAACGCTCAGTGCAATGGCAAGCACCATCGTTCTTGCGTTGTGTATTATGGATTCGCGCCTGCGCGGGAATAAGAGCATCGGCATTTGTTTATACATGATATTCCGGCTGCGGCCCATTGGCTGCGGGTTGGTAAACGTAGTGGCCTTCACGCATCATGCGCAGGCGCGAATCCATCATATCATCGCGCAGTTTTGCGAGTTTGTTTGCGTTGTAAACCAGTTGGCCGTCGCGCTTTTTCCATTGTCCTGCGACCATCACGTTTTTCACATCGGCGGCTTCGGCAAACATCACCACCGCATGCACCGGATCGCCGCCCTGTGCCGCGGCAAACATATTCATGCCCGTCGTATCGAACATCGCGAGGTCGGCTTGTTTGCCGGGCGTGATGGAGCCGATTTTGTGATCGAGCTTTAGTGCCCTTGCGCCGCCCATCGTTGCCCAATACAGGGCGTCGCGTGGATGCGTGGCGTGCTGCGTTGCTGCCGGCCATGCTTTGACGGCGTGCAGGGTGCGATTGTCGAGTTCACGCTGATGATGAAACGCGTGCCGCGTGACCCACAGCATCGAACTGTTGAAATACGGATCGCAGTCACTGCCTATGGAGGGCGTGCCGCCATACTTGAGCATGCGTGACAGCATCGCCGGTTTTTCGTAATTCATCATTTCGGTGAAGCAGGTGGAGGTAATCGTGCAGCCGGCATCGAGCACGATTTTCAATTCGTCCTCCTCGAAACAGTTGCCGTGGGCGATGTTGTGATCGGGGCCGAGCAATCCTGCTTTCGCCAGACGCCGCATGCCGTCTTCGACTTTGCGTTTGCCTACGCGCCCATAGGTGTGCGCGGAGTTGATGAGGCCGTATTCGCGTGCCAGGCGTATGTCGTGAACCGCCACATCGTATTCGCCCCAATCCGGGCCGAGAATCGCCATCGCCAGTGTCAGCAACTGGTCGTCGGTCGAAAAACGACCCGTACGCAATCGATGGATTTCCTCGCGCGGAAACGGAATCTTGTAATACGGCGTGGTGTCGGCTGTGATCGGTGGTTTCACCGTGCCGCGCGCGAACACGGCACGAATGCCGGATTCATCCAGCGCGTCGATAGCGGCATCGGTCATCTCGGCGTCTTTGAGAATGTGACACCAATCCATGATGGTGGTGGTGCCGTGGTGAATCTGATTCAGCGCGCCCAGCAGATTTCCAAGATACACATCGCGTGCGTTGTAGCGCGTGGCCAGATTCTGATGCATGTTGCCGTGATAATCGCGGCTGCTCACCCAACCCGCGCCGATGCCGCGTAACGGAAATTCCCACGTATGGATGTGCGCGTTAATCATGCCGGGAATCACGATACTGTGGCTGCCGTCGATGACCGTTGCAGTATCGGTGGAAAGATTTTTTCCGACGGCGGCGATTTTTTCGCCATCGATCAGAATGTCCCAGTTGTCCGGATTGCCGATTTTGGAATCCATCGATACCAGCGTGGCGTTTTTGATGAGCGTAAGAGGCATAGTAAATTATATTTAAAAACAAATAGTTATGATGAGATTGCGGCAAGCATGAAT
>JBEBHE010000512.1:0-1895 GCA_040081205.1 Burkholderiales bacterium
GTTGCGTCCGGTCTTGCCGGCAGCCTGCCGCGCGGACAAGCCGCTACCCGGGTGCCCAGCGGCAGTTCGGTATGGACGTTTGCGCTGATGCCGAATTGACGTCGGGGGCACCATCGCATGACACATGGATTTACCACTACCGCCGTCCTTTCATTGTTGATCGCCTGCGCGAGCAGCGTGGCACAAACGCCGGGAGGAACCTCGTTTCCGCCGGAGCAAATCAAGCGCGGCTCGGCGCTCTACGCGAGCAACTGCGAATCGTGCCACGGCGTGCGCATGATCGGCCCGCCGTGGGCGATTGATCTCGCTACCTTTCCGCGCGACAGCCCTGCCCGCTTCATTGACTCGGTAACCAACGGCAGAAACACCATGCCGCCTTGGGGTGACGTGTTAAAGCCCGACGAAATCCAGGCGTTGTGGGCGTACGTCGTCGCGGGGGAACCCAAGAATTAACACGGCACACGCGTGCGGACGTAACGATTAAGTCCGCGCCGCGATGTAGTCGATAGTCGCCTAATGGTCATATTTGCACGCTACCATTTTGGCGGCGATCACCAGTTCGATTCCCCCGCGACGGCGCGATTACTGAAACTTTCTACGCCACTCCTACAACAATGCGGGTAACCCCGCCCAACCACCTCGGAACATAATCCCATGTCGGTTCTGAACGAAGAGCAAGCGCGCGCCTATATGCACAAGTTGCTGGCCGCGATGAGCCAGCAAAATGGCTCGGATCTTTTTATCGCCAATGACTTTCCGCCCAGCATGAAGGCGCACGGCACCATGCAGCCGCTGGCTGCGCAAAAACTCAACGGCGAGGTCACCAAAGTACTGGCGCTTTCGCTCATGAACGAGGAGCAACGCGCGGAATTCGCCAAGGAGATGGAATGCAATTTCGCCATTTCCATTCCAGGCCTGTCGCGCTTCCGCGTCAATGTGTTCATGCAACAACGCAATGTCGGCATGGTGATTCGCACCATCGCCGCCGAAATACCCAATTTCGAAAAGCTCGGATTACCCGTGGTGCTTAAAGAAGTCATCATGAACAAACGCGGACTGGTGTTGGTGGTCGGCGGCACCGGCTCGGGCAAATCAACCACGCTGGCGGCGATGATCGACCAGCGCAACAGTACGTCTGCCGGCCATATCATTACGGTCGAAGATCCGGTTGAATACGTGCATCAATCGAAAAAGTCGCTGATCACGCATCGCGAGGTCGGCATCGACACACACACCTGGCATCACGCGCTGAAAAACACACTACGTCAGGCGCCGGATGTGATTCTCATTGGTGAAATTCGCGATGCCGAAACCATGGAGCACGCCATTGCATTTGCAGAAACCGGGCATCTGTGCCTGGGCACATTGCATGCAAACAGCGCCAACCAGACCATCGAACGCGTAATCAACTTCTTTCCTGAGGAACGGCGCAACCAGTTGCTGATGGATCTGTCGGCCAACCTGCGTTCGATTGTGGCTCAGCGTCTGGTGCGTACCGAAGATGGCAAAGGCCGCAAAGCGGCCATTGAAATCATGATCAACACCCCCACCATTGCCGAACGCATTTTCAAGGGTGAGTTCAGCGAGCTGAAAACACTCATGGCCAAATCGCGCGAGCTCGGCATGCGCACTTTCGATTGGGCGCTATTTGAGCTGTACAGCGAAAAACAGATCAGCTACGAAGAAGCCATTCGCAATTCAGACTCGGCCAACGAATTGCGCCTGAACATCAAACTCAAAAGCCCGCGCGGCGAACCGGCCTCGGCGCTCAGCGCTGCCTTATCCTTGGACAAGGGTCCCGAGCCAGCCGCGGAACCAGAGAAAAAATAATCCTGCCGCCCATCCTATTCAACGCGCATGCGCGCGATCATTGCCGGATCAGGATCTTTGCCGAG
>JBEBHE010000513.1:0-1890 GCA_040081205.1 Burkholderiales bacterium
CACGCAACGCGCCGCGGTAACGCGTGCCTATAATTCGACATGTCCGCTAACGCTACCGTTGTTGCCGTTCACGCCATTCGTGTGCTGCCTGACCTGCTAATCAACCAGATCGCCGCCGGCGAAGTGGTCGAGCGCCCTGCTGCCGCGCTGAAAGAGTTGCTCGAAAACAGTCTTGATGCGGGCGCGAACCACATCAGCGTGCAACTCGCCGGCGGCGGCACAACGCTGCTGAAAGTCAGCGACGACGGCGGCGGCATCGCACGCGACGAACTCGCGCTGGCGCTCGCACGCCACGCCACCAGCAAAATTGCATCGCTCGACGATCTCGAAAGAGTCGGCAGCCTCGGCTTTCGCGGCGAAGCGCTGGCAAGTATCGCCGCCGTGTCGCGCCTCACGCTTGCGTCCCGCCATCGTGGCAATGGCAACAACGGCGGCGACAAGCACGCCTGGTCAATCTCATCCGAAGGCGCGCAACTCTCCATACCCGAACCCGCGGCGATTGCCGCCGGCACCACGGTTGAAGTGCGCGATTTGTATTTCAACACACCGGCGCGCCGCAAGTTTCTGAAAACCGAAGCCACCGAATACGCGCACTGCGAAGAAGCGTTCCGCCGCGTCGCACTGTCGCGCAGCGCCGTGGGTTTCACGTTGCAACACAACAGCCGCGTGCAATGGCATCTGAAGCCGCAAAGCGTTGAAGAACGCATCGGCGAATTGCAAGGCAAGGAATTCGCGCAGACCTCCATCGCCGTCGATGAAAACAACGCCAACCTGCGGCTGCATGGCCGCGTCAGTTCGCCCGCGATGGCACGCGCCACGCGCGACGCGCAGTACTTTTATGTCAACGGCCGTTTCGTGCGCGACAAGCTGCTGGCGCATGCGGTAAAGCAGGCTTATCAGGATGTGCTGCATCACGATCGCCATCCGGCGTTTGTGCTTTTTCTCGAAATCGACCCGGCGCTGGTGGACGTCAACGTGCATCCCACCAAAACCGAGGTGCGTTTTCGCGACAGCCGTGCCGTGCATCAATATGTGTTTCACGCGCTGTCGAAAGCGCTCGCCGGCACGGCGGGCGATACAGTGACCACGCAGCAGGCGGCTCCCGGTTTTTCGGGATTTGCCGGCGTTATAACCGGCGGCGCGCCACGACATTGGAACCCGTCCGGCGTGTCGGGATCGGCCTACGCACCGCGCCAAAGCGCGATGGCACTACCGGCATCGGAAGCGAAGGGGTTTTACGACACGTTATTCGGCACGCGAACCACACCGGCGCCCTCAATACCCGCACCAGCCGAAACTGAAGTGCCGCCGCTAGGGTTTGCGCTGGCGCAACTCGCCGGCATCTACATCCTTGCCGAAAATGCGCACGGGCTGGTGATCGTCGATATGCACGCGGCACATGAACGCATCGTGTACGAAAAACTCAAGGTCGCGCTCGACGCCCAGGAAATCCCCATGCAACCGTTGCTGGTGCCGGTGACGCTGACCGCCGCCGCGCTGGACGTGGCTACTGCCGAAGAAAACGAATCGATGCTGCGCCAGATCGGATTCGACGTTTCGCCGGGCTCGCCGACCTCGCTTATAATCCGCGCCATACCCGCGATGCTGGCCGACGCGGACGCATGCAAGCTGGCGGAAGATGTGCTGCGCGAAGTGCGTGAGTTCGGCGCGAGCCGGGTGCTGACCGAACGCCGCAACGAATTGCTCGGAACGATGGCCTGTCACGCGGCGGTACGCGCGAACAGAAAATTAACGGTGACGGAAATGAACGCACTGTTGCGCGACATGGAAGCCACCGAACGTTCGGGGCTATGTAATCATGGCCGGCCCACCTGGCGGCAGGTAACGGTAGCGGAACTGGATAAACTTTTCATGCGCGGACAATAACAT
>JBEBHE010000244.1:0-7262 GCA_040081205.1 Burkholderiales bacterium
TGCTGATCCATCAGTCGATGGATCAGGGGCGCCGCACCTACCACGTGTCGGCGCACGTATTTGACATGTGCGAAGGCATGAATCCGCGGCAAGTGCTGGCGACGTTGTTTCATGATGTCGTGTATTACCAGCTGGATGGCGGTTTTCCGCAACAGGCGCATAAGTTGCTCATGCGTTCCATTCGCGTCGAGCAGCATACATTGATGATTCGCGCTATTGCTGAAGACGATAAGGGGCTTGCCCTGTGCGCCGGCGTGTTCGGCTTTCGGCCGGGTGAAATATTGCCGCTGTTCGGCGGCATGAATGAATTTCTCAGCGCGCTGGTGGCTATTCGCTTGCTGGAAGCACATTTGCCCGCCAGCGAATTGCTGGCGATCGCGGCGTGTATTGAAGCGACAGTGCCGTTTCGCGGTGCCGCAGCCAACGGCAGCGGACCGTATGAACGCCTTGCCGACCGGTTGCGTGGTGTGAACCAGGCGCTGAATTTTGCAGTACCCGAGCCGGATATCGAGCGCATGGTGGCTGACGCGGTGGTGATGGCCAATCAGGATGTGGCGAGCTTCGCCGAGACCGATCCCGGTACCTTTCTGTCGACGACGTGGCTGCTGATTGAGGAATCCAACGCGCCGCTTGCGGCAGTGGGCATTTATTCGATACAGGATTATCGCGGTGCGCTGGTGCGCATGGAAAAATTTCTGAGCACGCTGAATGCGGACCATGTGTTTCATCAGTACAAGACCACGCCCGATGCGGAGAAATTTTCGACATTGCGCAATAACGCACGTGCGAACCTTCAGTTCGCTACCCATTATCTCGGGGCAAAGATCGTGAGCATTGCCGTCGTCGAAGCGCTGGCGCTGATGACCGGCGGGAATTGCCCGGTTTCCATGTTTCTCGGCGACATACGCAGCGCGTACGGCAAGCCGGATCGCGCCGAGGATTTTCTCCCTGCCGTGCCGGATGTCGCCGCAGTGGATATACAAATGGTCGGCGTTCTGGAGCGCGGTCGCACCAAGGAATCCGCCAATGATTTGACGGCGTCACCGTTGACCGCGTTCATTTATCGTTACCTGGGGCAGGATGGCACCAAACAGGCGCTCGTGTCCGCGAAACAGATGTTCGCAGGGGAATTGAGCGCACTCGAATTTCTTGGCGGATTGAACCGCGACATGGTGCGCGCGTTGATCCGGGCTTGTGCGCGTATCGCGCTGTCGCGAGAGGCGCCGCTGCTGGCTTTGGAGCAAGCCCTGTAGTGCGATAACGTTTTCGCGGTTGTTTACCGAGCAATGATAAAGAAAATTCCGAAACCGGGCATCGGCACGCTGATTACGCTGGCGGTTTTGATTGCCTGTATTGCGGCGTATCTTTCTGACCCGCCGCCGCTTCGCGTATTGCGACATGCGGTTTTCGATCAGTATCAGCGCTGGCACCCTCGTGCTTACGAACCGGCGCCGGTTCGTATTGTCGATATTGACGATGAAAGCCTGCGCAAACTCGGGCAGTGGCCTTGGCCGCGCACGCAGGTCGCGGATCTCATCGAGAAGTTGCAGATGCAGGGCGCAGCGGTTATTGGTTTCGATGTAGTGTTTGCGGAGCCGGACCGTACATCACCCAAATCGATGGCGAACATCTGGAACCCGCCTGATGAGTTGCGACAACGGTTGCTGCGTATTCCAGATCACGACGAGGTCATGGCTAAAGCATTGAGCCGCGGTGGCGTAGTGCTGGGTTACTTGGAACGCGATAGTGCGCCTGCGGCACGCCTGCCACGACGGCACTTTAGCGTGGTGAATGCGGGCGTTTCGCCGCTGTCGTATTTGCGCGAGCCGCCGGGTGCGGTGTCGTCGATAGCGTCGCTGGAGGCCGCAGCGCAAGGCAACGGGGCATTAATGTTTTTTCCGGATTCCGATGGCGTGGTGCGGCGCGTGCCCCTGATACTGCGGCTTGGCGATCAGGTGATGCCGTCGTTGGCAGCGGAGTTACTAAGAGTGGCGCAGGAACAGCGCAATTATTTTGTCAGGGCATCCGCGAAGAAAGAAGAGGGTATTCAGGAAATAAAGATTGGCCGTCTGATCGTGCCCACCACGCCGACCGGCGAGATGTGGGTGCATTACACGCCGCGTGTGGATGCGCGCTACGTCCCCGCATGGAAAGTGCTCTCTGGAAACGCGTCGCCGGATCAAATCAAGGATCACATTGTTATTGTTGGTACATCGGCACGGGGATTGATGGACCAGCGCTCAAGCGCGCTGGGAACCATCATTCCCGGTGTCGAGGCACATGCGCAGGCTGTCGAACAGATGCTTTTGGGTAAGTATCTGCAACGCCCTTTTTTAGCGACGATTATTGAAACACTGGTGATTGTGGCGGGCGGGTTGTTGCTCGGTATTATTGCGTTGTCCACCAGCGCTTTGGCGTCGGCCAGTGCCACAGCGCTTGCGCTGGCGTTAATCGGCGCCGGCGCGTGGTTTGCCTTTACGCGGCACGGCCTCCTGCTGGATCCTGCGACGCCGGGCATCGCGCTACTGCTGGTGTTTCTCGCGGGTAGTGTCATGCATCATATGGCGAGTGAACGCAAACAGCGCTGGGTGCGCGAGGCATTTTCTCGCTATGTGTCGCCGAACCGCGTGGATTTTCTCGTCGACAATCCGGGCCAGCTTGAACTCGGCGGGCGGCGTCAGGAATGCAGTTTTGTGTTTACGGATCTCGCGGGATTTACCACTTTGATGGAGAAAATGGATCCGGGCGATGCTGTCGCGCTGCTGAATGCATACCTCGACAAGATGATTGCCATCGCATTTCAGCAGGGGGGCACACTGGATCGTATTGTGGGAGATGCCGTGGCCATTATGTTTTCGGCGCCGGTGGAACAGGCCGACCATCGGCAGCGCGCGTTGAATTGCGCGCTGGAAATGCACGCGTTTGCCACCGGCTACTCGGCGGAACTTGCTGCGAAGGGTACACATTTTGGCAAGACACGCATCGGTGTTCACAGCGGTGAAGTGATTGTGGGTAATTTCGGCGGCAGCAATATGTTCGACTATCGCGCGTTGGGGGATGCCGTGAATACGGCGGCGCGGCTAGAGAGCGTGAATAAACATTTGGGCACAACTGTGTGTGTTTCCGAAGCGACGTTGTCGGGTTGCAGCGGCGTTACGGTGCGTCCGGTGGGACGGTTGGTACTCAAGGGGAAATCCGAGGCTTTGATGGTGTATGAGCCGCTGGCCACGGCGAACGTAATGTCGCTCACGCAGGATGCTGAATATGAAGCGGCATTTAATCTGATGCGTGACAATAATCCACGGGCATTGGAGACGTTTGAGCAGCTTGCCCAACGGCGACCCGCGGATCCTTTGGTGGATTTGCATCTGGCACGGCTGCGTGCAGGACAACAGGGCGACAGGATTGTGATGGAAGAAAAATAACCGGATGCGAACGAAGAATCAGCGGGCCTCAGGACACAAATTTTTTGCAAACTGATGGGCTCAGGATGTCTATAATCCATCGTCGAGAACGAGTGCTTTGGCGTAATCAGGCATACCGTAACCATGAAAGTAGAAACCAGCATGAAGCAATCGCGTGGCATTGTCATTCTGATAGGCGTCGTTGTTGCCCAGCTTGCTACGGGGTGCGCGACGCCGCCCCCTCCGCCGGCACCGCCGCCCCCCAAATTAGTGTCGTACGCCGTGCTGCTCGACAATCTTGATGGCTCGGTAGGCGCGATCACGTTTAGCAGTCCCAAGGGGCTGATTGCAGTTGATCGCTCAAAAAATGCCGTAAATCTTGATGGCGCAACGGCGCCGTACACCCAGGATGACAGCATTATTCAAAAAGATTTTGGCGCGGCGATCGCGGTGCGGCCACAGCCGCCGGCTATTTTTCTGCTGTATTTCGAATCGGGCGGCGCGCAGTTGACGGCGGAATCGCAGGCTTTGATTGCGAAGATGGTTGCGGATGCGGCGAAGCGTCCCGCAGCCGATGTTTCCGTGGTTGGCCATACCGACACCGAGGGTGATGCCGAGGCTAATGAGAAACTCGGGCTACAGCGCGCGCAGACTGTGGCGCAGTTGATATCCGGCGCCGGTCTCAAGGCGATCGAGACGACGGTGACATCGCATGGCGAGCGCGATCTTTTAGTGAAGACGCCGGATAACACCGCCGAACCGAAGAATCGGCGCGTGGAAGTCACCATCCGGTAGCAAATATGAATACTCAACAGCGGAGGGCGGTATGAGATTGCCGATACAAATGACACGTGTGGCGTTGATGGCAGCGATAGCGTTTTCAGGCGCAGCCTGGGGCCAGGACGCTATCGGCTTCGTCAAGACCGTTTCCGGAGACGCAACGGTTACCGATGGCGGCAAAGCAATTAAGGCTGTCGCCGGAACCCCGATCCGCCTGAAGAGCGTGCTGAAAACGGGCGCTAAAGGCGCGATGGGCGTGACGTTCAAGGACAATTCGGTGATGTCGTTCGGGCCCGACACCGAAGTGACGGTGGATGAATACTTATATGCTCCCGCCAAAGGCGATCTGAAATTCGGCGCCAGCATGAGCAAAGGCGCGTTGAACGTGGTATCCGGTGCGATTGCCAAGCTGAAACCGGAGGCCGTGTCGCTCAAAACACCGACGGGAACGATTGGTATTCGAGGAACAAATTTTGCCGTCAAGATTGAACCGCAGTAGCGATGCCTGCGTTTGATTTTTCGTGCGCACCGTTTCGCGTGCGCGAGAGCACGACTCCCGAGGATGTTGCCGAACAGATCGCCGCCTGTTACGAGGTGGTGTCGGCGTTTCCCGACAAAATGGCGTGCGCGACTGAGGCGGCGTTCCGTGTGACGGGCCTGCCGACGGACGCGCCGCTTGCTACGGCGGCTCGCGCGCTGGCGCAGGACATCGATGCGGGCGTAGGTGACGGACGGGCGAACCCGTATCACAACAGCCAGCACTACTGCGAAGTATTGCTCGCAGCGCTTTACTTGGCGCAACGGGCATTGTTGACGCAGACTGAGCAAGCGCAATTGCTGGTGGCCGCGCTGGCACACGATTTTCATCATGATGGCCGGTCCAGCATCGGCAACGCCTTTCGATTGGAGTTGCTGGCGGCGCAGGCAACGACGCCCTATCTGAACGAGGCCGGGGTCGCGCAAGAGGAGCAGGCGCGTATTGTGTCGCTGATTCTTTCCACCGAAACTACGGTCGGCGTGCCTTACGCGCGCCGTTGTCACGAATATTTTTTTGCCGGTGCGCCTAAACCGCCGGTGCGGGACATTGTAACGGGACTCGCGGTGCTGGTTGAGGATGCCCGACTGGCGCGGCAGGCCGTGTTATTAGGAGAAGCCGATTTACTGCCGTCCGTTGGATTGACGGTTTACTATGGCGAAATGACGCAGGCAAATCTGGCAAAAGAGTGGGGACGGCCGTTATCTGCAGTAGACAAGATATTTTTTCTCGAAAAAATATTCGGCGACTTTCTCGTCAGCCGGTTTTTTTCGCCCAATGTCCAGTTCATGAAGGACGCGATGCGCCGGAAGGCCGAGGCCATACAACGGTGATCGGCGGTACACTCCGCGGGAGAGGTTTGTGATCTTTACAGAGAGAGGTCAGTCATGACGGCACTGAACTGGATGCGGGATCCCACTGCTGAAACCACATCGGCGAAACGCCCGCGTTTGAAGCCGCCGCCGTCGCTGACGGGAAAGACGGTAGGCCTGTTTGATATCGGCAAAACACGCACTGACGAGTTTTTTAATCAGGTCGAAATCCGGCTGCACGAGCGCGGCATCAAAACCCAAAGAGTCGGAAAGCCGACCAACGCCAAAGTCGCGACGCCGGAAAATCTGGCGAAAATTTCCGCCGAAGTCGATGTGGTGATTATCGGGCTTTCGGACTGAGGCTCCTGCACGTCGTGCAGTCTGCACGACTTGATGAACTTCGACAGCCGGGGTATTCCCGGCGTCTCCGTGGTCACCACGGGATTTACCGATGCGGTGGAAGTGCAATCCAAAGCCATCGGCTTCGAGCCGGCGGTGATTTTCACGCCGCACCCGATTCAGAACCGCACGGCGGACGAACTCAAGAAAATCGCCGACGACGTGATCGAGCCAGTGCTGAAACTGCTGCAATCGAACTAGACGATCCCGATAAACTCCACCATCCGCTTGCGTTGCGCCGCGTTCGGCAGGCGTGTGCGCGCGGCGTCGAGGTTGTCCTGCATGTGCTCCACGCGGTCAGTGCCGGGAATGGCGAGGTTGACTTCTTCCCGCGCGAGCAGGTACTTCAGAAAAAACTGGCCCCAGGTCGGCGCATCGAATTCTTTTGCCCAATCGGGTACTGCTTTGCCGGCTACCGCTTTGAACAGCGCCGCGCGGGCGAAGGGCAGGTTGCACATGACCGCTGTGCCGGTGTCGGCGGCGACCGCAAGAAGCTTGTTCTCCACGCTGCGTTCGGCGAGCGAGTAGTTGACCTGGATAAAATCGAGTTTTTCCTTTTGCAGCATGTCGATCAGGCGGGGATTGGCCTTGCTCTGATCCTGCGAGTGCGTCACGCCGATGTAGCGGCAGATGCCCTGCGCCTTCCAATCGCGCATCACGGCGAGGTGTTCGGCAGCGTCTGCTTGCGGCACGAAGCCGATATTGTGTCTGAGCATCAGCTCGACCTTGTCGG
This sequence comes from Burkholderiales bacterium, assembly GCA_040081205.1. Classification (GTDB taxonomy): domain Bacteria; phylum Pseudomonadota; class Gammaproteobacteria; order Burkholderiales; family SG8-41; genus UBA5216. Next base: position 6,664 of record JBEBHE010000244.1, read on the forward strand.
TGCGCAGCTTGCGCAGCGATTCTTTCATTTCCGCAGTGGCGCCGTCACGTCCGGGGGCACGGAATTTGGTTGAGATGAATGCCCGGTCACGGGACTTCATTTCCGCGAGCAAGTCGCCAAGGGTGGCTTCCGCTGGCCCGTAGGACGGCGCGGTATCGATACAGCGTGCGCCGGCATCGAGCAAAGTGCGGATGACGGCGATACGGCTCGCGCGCTTCTCGGCGTCGTTGCCGATATCCAGCACGAACTGCGTACCCATGCCGATCACGGGCATGGCTTCGCCGGTGCGTGGAATCTTGCGGGTCAGAAGGGCTTGGCGGCTGCCGTCTGCGCGTAAGCGGGCAGCACCGTAGCTGCGCCGAACGCGGCGCCGAGCGTGAGTATGTCGCGGCGGGTGTATAAGCTATTGGTATTCATGATGAGGAGTTATAAAAAAGTTAATAAAAACAAATATTTACAGTTATCCGTCTGATGTGGTGTCCGTGGCGGCTACGCGCTTTTCCTGCATGCGTCCGAGTGCCAGCGCCAATGCCAGCCACGCGGCGGTGACGGGTACTGTGGCCAATGAAATGGCGCCGAGTTCCATGCCGGCGCCGCGC
>JBEBHE010000245.1:0-7250 GCA_040081205.1 Burkholderiales bacterium
CCGGCCCCGTGGAACGCCAACCGGCCGGTAATTGGTCACGCTGATACACCGGCGTCTGCACGAAGCCGGTATCCGCAAACCACACGCGGCGCCTCTCCATAACTATTTGTTTTTGAATCGTTTTTTTACTTCTCTGCACGGCGGGCGGTGCTTTGCGCGCCGCCGTTACCACCAGCCGAAGGTTCACAATTTCCACCGGCTGCGACGGTATGTCATATCCGTAAAACGCTTTGTGCCGCCGGTGAAATGCGCCGGTGAGTCGCGAAAGGCCCGCAGCCGTCAATCGCGCCTGCGCCAGCGGCATGATCAACTCAAAATTTTGTCCGAAGTAGCGCATGTCCACAAACCATTCAAAACGCGCTTTGCTTTCACCTTCCCCACGCAGCCAATCCGCACCGCGTTTTTTCAGATTCGCAAAACCCGCATTGAACGCCTTGACGTTCGCGCTTTCCGCGCGCAACAGCCGCGTCAAACTAAAATCACCGCGCACATCCGCGTGCAACAGGCCGATGGCTGATAGTAAACCGGGTCTCGGTGGAACGAGCACCTTGCCCATGCCCATATTGCGAGCGACGTCGGCGGCATGCAACGGACCCGCGCCGCCAAAAGCCACCAGCGCGAAATCGCGCGGGTCTTCGCCCTGCTCGACCGAAATGACGCGCACCGCGCCCATCATGTTGACATTGATGATTTCAAGAACACCGGCGGCGGCTTTTACTGAATCGACACCCAGCGACTTTGCCAGCTCGTCGATCGCCGCATGAGCCTTCTCGGGATGCATCACCATGCGCCCACCGAGCAGTGATTTCGGACTGAGGCGTCCGAGTGCCACGTTGGCATCGGTGACGGTTGCCCGCGTGCCGCCACGCCCATAGGCTGCGGGCCCTGGGTACGCACCCGCGCTCTGAGGCCCGACCTTCAGCAAACCGCCCGCATCGATCCACGCAATCGATCCGCCGCCCGCACCGATGGTATGAATGTCCAGCGTACGCGTGCGTACCGGAAAGCCGCCCATCTGACGTTCGCTTTTCTTGGCGGGTTCGCCATCGCGGATCAGGCACACGTCCGTCGATGTGCCGCCCATGTCGAACGTAATCAGGTTCGGTACCTTTAATTGGCGGCTCAAGCCTACGGTACCGATCACACCGCCCGCGGGCCCAGAGAAAAACGTGTTCACCGGCATTCTGCGCACGGCGCCGGGTGAGACGGCACCGCCGTTGGATTGCATCACGCGCGGCACGCGCTTGATGCCGAGTTCCGCAACCCCTTTCTCAAACTGTGACAGGGTGCGATCCATGATCGGCATCAGGCTCGCATTGACCGTCGCTGTCGAGAAACGCTCAAACTCGCGAAACTCACCCAGCACTTCGTTCGACGTGCACAAATAAATATCCGGCCACAACGATTTCACCAGAGCGCGCGCGCGTTCTTCGTGATCCGCGTTGGCATAGGAATGCATGAAACAAATGGCCACCGCCTCGACCTGCTTCGCCTTTAACACGTCAACCGCGCGGCGCACGTCGTCTTCCAGCAGCGGGGTGACGACAGTACCATCCGCCGCCACGCGTTCGCTCACCTCGAGCCGGCAATCGCGCGCGGCCGGCGGCATCGGTTTGGGAATATCGAGGTTGAAATAATGCGGGCGGCGCTGCCGCGCAAGTTCCAGCACATCGCGAAAGCCGTCGGTGGTAATCAAGCCCGTAGCGGCCCACTTGCCTTCGAGCACGGCATTGGTGGCGAGCGTGGTGCCCAGCACCAGAAACGCAACATCTTTGCGGGGGATGCCGTTCTGATCAAGCAACTCGGCGATGCCCTTCAGGATACCGTGCGCCGGATCACCGGTGGTGGTCGGAACTTTGTGATAGCAATAGTGATTGCCGTTGAGATCGGCGGCCACCAGATCGGTAAACGTGCCACCGGTATCGATGCCTACAAAAATCTTGCTCATTTAACCTCAGGAAAACACGAAAATCCGGGCTGTGGAAAGTGGGGAAACCAAGAATATCACGCGGACTGCAACTTGCCGCGACAGGCGTCCACGCACGGTGTTTTATGGTAATTTCATCATGCGCACATCCCAAGGAAAATTCCATCATGGCTCATCCCGCCGCAGGCAACGTCAAAGGCAACATCAAAGAAATGTTCGCCGCAAAATCACTGCCGTTACCCGATGGTTACAGCCACGCGCTGTGCGCCACCATCGCGGGATGGACATATGACCTGCTGCCCGCACCGGTGTTGCGCACGGTCAAGTCATTGATACTCGATACGCTGGGTGTCATCGGCGGCGCGGCGCACGCGCCGGGTATACCCGAACTCAACGCGCGACTGTCGAAGTGGGAACAAACCGGCTCTGCCACCGGGCTTATCGGCAAGCGCCGCTACTCACCGCCAACGGCCGCCATGGCCAACGGCGCCGCGGCGCACGCACTGGATTTCGACGATCAGCATGATCCTGCCCGGGTACACACCAGCGCGGTCGTGCTGCCGGCCTTGCTCGCCACCGCCGAAGCACTTTCGGCGGACGGCAAGCCCGTGAGCGGACGTGACTTTATACTCGCCTACGCCATCGGTGCGGAGCTGCACGCGCGGCTTGGTCTTGCCTGCTACAACAGTCTGGGCAAGGGCTGGCATCCGACGATGATTTTTGGCACGGTGGCCGCCGGTATGGCCGCCGCGCGGATGATCGGCCTCGATGCCGCCGGAATCGCCCATGCGCTGGGAATGTCGTTCCATCAGGCCAGCGGCTCGGCACAAAGCATGCGCGACGGCGCGTTGTCTAAACGCCTGGGGCCGGGCTTCGCCGCGCGCAACGCGGTGACCGGCGCGTTTCTCGCCGCCGACGGGCTCACCAGCACACGCAACACGCTCGAAGGCAACGCCGGATTGTTCGCGCTGTATGAACGCAATGAAGTGAAGCCGGAGATACTCACTGAAGGATTGGGCCGCGACTGGCGCGTGGCCGAATACAGCTTCAAGCCTTACCCGTGCTGCCGCTGCAATCACACGCCCATCGGCATCGGCATTGAACTGCACGACAAAGGCATCAAACCGGCGGATGTGGCCGCCATCGAAGTCGGCATGGGCAACGTCAACTGGCTCACCGTCGGCGCGCCGTACGATCCGGCACGAAACGACGTGGTACACGCGCAATTCAACACCAGCTATAGTTTTGCGCGCGCCTTGAGTGACGGCAAAGTGGATCTGCACAGTTATCGAAAGCCGGCGATCACTGATGGCAACATCGCCGCTCTGACCGCGATCACTAAAGTGGTGGACGATCCCGCTATCGACCCCACCGCCATCGAACCCGCGCGCGTCAAACTCACGCTTAAGTCCGGCAAAGTCGTCGAACTGCGGCGCGATACCGTCAAAGGCAGCCCGCAGGAGCCGATGAACGACGCAGAGATGCGCGGCAAAGTGCGCGGGTGTCTCGAGTTCGGGTTGGGAGCTACGACTGCAGAAGTCGAGCGATTAGCTGACGTTATTGCAGCGATGGATCAGTCGAAGGATGCGGCCAAGTCGATGCTCGACGCGTTTCCGGTGCAGAAATGACGCAGAAGTCAGGATACTTCGCTGTCACGACTGATCTCTAGCGTATGGCAACGGAAGATATTCCTTTTATTTCGTCAACGTATTGTCACGTTTGTGGACATGACGTTGGTGAGGAGCCATGGGGCGTGTCTGGGAAGTTGTCTACATTTATTATTTGTGATTGTTGTGGCTGTGAATTTGGATATCAAGATAGTACGCAAGAGGCTTTGGAACGTTTCCGCACCGCATGGCTGAACGGCGGGGCAAAGTGGGCCTATCCTGGCGCACGGCCAAGCGATTGGATACTGGAAAAGCAATTGAAGTGTATCCCCACAGTATTACCACCTGGTATCAAACGAAAAGGTGCCTAACTTCATTCAGCCGCCGCCCGCCACAACTTCCCAAACGCCGCCGGCTCCCAAGGCCGCACCGCCAGACACAAACTGATCGATTCCCGCTGCTCCAGCGGCAGCCATGAATCGGCGTTGTGCTGTTCGGCGTATTCCAGCGCAAGCTGCTCCATGCGCGAGAGCAATGCCACGCGTGCTTCGGCTGATACACGCACGTTGACAATGCGCAGCATTTCGCCCGGCTTTATGAACGGATAGTCGAAGTAGTCCGCGGACTGTGCGCGCGTCCAGCGCATGATGGGGCCATCGGGTATCCACTGAAAGGTGCGCGCCACTAACAGTCGGTAGTGATTGTTTTCCTGCAAATCCAGAAAACCAATTCGGTCGAGCTTCGCCAGCAGGCCGATGCATTGCGCTTTTGAAATGTCGTACACGCGCACGATGTCGTCCAGCGGCACGTTGCCCATCGCACATACGGCGACGATCAGCAGGCGCAGGTCGTCGATCAATTCCTGCTCCTGCTCCTTGGTCAGCTGGGTAATGAGCCGCGTGGAACGCGGTGTGCCACGCGCGATTTCCGCCAGGTCCACTTGCACGACCGCACACAGTTCTTCAAGCCGCGCCAGCGTGCAGTCGCGCTCGGAAAAAATGCGCTTGATTGTCGCTTCGGACAGCTTCAGTGCCTTCGCCACATCGCGGTAACTCAAGCCCCGTGCGCGGTAGTGCGCCTTCAAACCTTCGAACAAATAGGCGTAACTCATAGGCCCTTTCCAATAAATTAATATCGCCAAAAGTATCATATTTCGATACTTATATCTAACAATAATCTACTTTTGGATTACATATTGATACTCACAAGCATCATCGCCACACTGCGCTCCGTGTTCTGAACCAACCACAGAAAGGAAGCAGACATGAATGCGAATATGAAGCTGGCGGGCGTGATGACGAATGCAGGCCCCTTTTTTGGCGTGACAGGCGGTGTCGCTGCGCTGGCGGCGATCCCCAACGTGGAAGCCAAACTCTTTACCTGTGCCGTGATGTTCTCGGTGGCGGTGGGCAGCGCGATGCGCAAGTACCTGTTTGCCGCACCGGTTGCCGATGAACCCGGCGACTATCCGTTTGCCGCGACCACCACGAACCCGTGGGAGCGTGACGGCGGCCCGCAAGGGTTGTAATCATGGCCATCGCACAAACGCATTTATGGTGGGCATGGCTGGGCGTGTTGGCCGGCATGCTTAGCGGGGCCGCGATGGGATTGTTCTTCCATGCCGACCACTGGCTGGGCGGTTATGGCTCGTGGCAGCGACGCATGCTGCGGCTGGGGCATATCAGTTTTTTCGGCATTGCGTTCCTGAATTTTGCCTATGCCAACACCGCGTTCATTGCTGGCGCAGGCGCCTACGCTACGTGGATTTCGCCGCTGCTGATCGCGGGCGCGATGCTGATGCCGGGCGTGTGCGTGCTGGCGGCCATCCATAAACCGCTGCGGCATTTGTTTCCGCTGCCGGTGATCGCGCTGACAGGCGCAACCGGCCTGCTCATTGTGGGAGGTTTTTGACATGAACATCGGCATGGTCGCCATGAGCGGCATCCGCGCCTGCGACACGGAACTGCTGCAACTCGGCCTGACGTTGCCGGGCTTTGTGGAGCGCAGCAAGCAGATTGCCTCGTTGCCGAGCCTTGGACTTTTAACGCTCGCCGGCATGACGCCGCGCCGTCACGCGGTGAGTTATCACGAGGCGCCGGATGCGTCGGTGATTCCCTCATTACCGACAGACTTTGATCTCGTTGCCGTCTCCAGCCTGAGTGCGCAAATCAAAGACGCTTACCGTGTGGCGGCGCACTATCGCGCGCTGGGCATCCCGGTACTAATGGGCGGCCTGCATGTCACCAGCGTGCCGGGCGAGCCTGAACATCACAGCGCCATTGCAGTGCTCGGCGAAGGCGAACTCGCCTGGCCGCGCATTCTTGAAGATGCGGAGCGCGGCACGCTGCAACCTGTGTATGACCTGCGCGGGCAGGAATTCGATCTGGCTGATGCGCCGATGCCGGCCTATGAACTGCTCGACATTGAACGCTACAACCGCATCACCGTGCAGACCAGCCGCGGCTGTCCGTGGCGCTGCAATTTTTGCGCAAGTTCCATTTTGCTCACGCGCAAATATAAACAGAAGCCCATCGAAAAAGTGCTCGCCGAAATCGACCGTATCAAAAGCCTGTGGCCGCGCCCGTTCATTGAATTTGCCGACGACAATTCATTCATCAGCCGCGATTACTGGCACGAACTGCTGCCGCAGCTTGCCAAGCGCCGCATTCGCTGGTTCACCGAAACCGATCTGTCGATTTACGAAGACGACGCGCTGCTCGCCAAAATGCGTAAGGCCGGCTGCGCGCAGGTGCTGATCGGCTTTGAAAGTCCGACGGCGGACGCACTCGGCGGCGTGGAACTGCGCAAGAACTTCAAGCAAAAACGTTACGGCGAATACAAGGAAGCGATCCGCCGCATACAAGGCCACGGCATCACCGTCAACGCCTGCTTCGTGCTCGGCCTCGATGGCCACGATCGACACGTATTTGATTTGTTAGTGGATTTTGTGACCGACGCACTACCGTGGGATGTGCAGATCACGCTGCCGACGCCATTTCCAGGCACGCCGCTCTACCGCCAGATGCAACACGAAGGCCGCCTCATCGACGAAAACGCCTGGGAAAAATGCACACTGTTCGACATCAACATCAAACCCAAAAAAATGAGCGTCGCCGAACTGCGCGCGGGTTTCTACCAACTCACCCGCGTTCTCTACAGCGATCAGTTTACGCAACACCGGCGCAAGGATTTTCAGCGGAACTATCGGCGCGAGCGTGGGTTGGCGCGGGCGGCATAATTTGTTTTGGGCAGGTTTGCGTAGACGCAGAAGGGCGAATGACTCCCCCTGTCATTCCCGCGCAGGCGGGAACCCATAACACAATCGCCATATCCGTCATTGCTGGACACCTGGAACGACGCAATGGGGGCGTCGCCATTCATTGCATTCACTTCAAGGTAGCTTCAATCACAGCCCGCCATTGCTCGAACGAATCGGCGTTCCAGTTGTTGTCCGGCTTGAGTTTGCCTTTAGGATCGTAGGGCCGGGGCACGCCGCCCCACCAGCTAAACCAGCCTTTACCCGGCACGTTGGCTAGCGGACTGTCAAATTCATAAATCACAAATTCCGTGCCCGGCGGAAAATCGGATGCGGCAGGAAGGCGCGGGTTTTCACTCATGGCCACTCATCGGCAAGTCGGCGCGTCGCGGGACACTATTTCTTTGCCAGTTCGAGTTCCACCAGAAACGCTTTGATCTCGGCGTAATCTTCTTCCATG
>JBEBHE010000514.1:0-1878 GCA_040081205.1 Burkholderiales bacterium
TCCTCAAACTCAATGCGCAGCAAATGCAGCACTGCATCGGCTCGGCCGGCACCATGGCAGCGGGGCTGTGGGAATTTTTGCGCGACGCGGCGGATTCCAAGCAACTGCACACTGCCAAGGCTGCGGCGGATGGCCTGATGGCGGCGTACATCGCGCGCGATGGCTTTACCGGCGCGCACCGCATCCTCGAAGGCAAGCAGGGCATGGCGGCGGGTATGTCGAGTGACGCCGACCCGGCGAAGCTGGTCGATGGCCTCGGCACGCGCTGGGGCATGACGGAAACTTCGTTCAAGTTTCATGCGTCGTGCCGGCATACGCATCCGGCGGCGGATGCGCTGCTGAAAGTGATGCAGGACAACCAACTCAAACCCGACGACATCGCGAGCGTAACCGCGCACGTGCATCAGGGCGCTATCGATGTGCTCGGGCCGGTAACCGATCCGCAAACCATCCATCAATCCAAATTCTCCATGGGCTTTGTGCTGGCGCTGGCCGCGCTGCATAAGCGCGCGGGGCTGGCGGATTTCACCGAAGCCGCATTGAAAGACCCGGCCACGCGCGCGTTCCACGACAAGGTGACGATGGTGCTCGACCCGGTGGTCGATGGCGCGTATCCGAAGCGCTGGCTCGGCCACGTGACGGCCACGATGAAAGACGGTCGCAAACTCGAAGGCAAGGTGTCGTCACCCAAGGGCGATCCGGACAACACGCTGTCACGGTCGGAGATCGAGGACAAGGCGGTGCGGCTGGCAGGCTACAGCGGCGGCGCGGGTGAATCGGAAATGGGAAGGGTGATCCAGCGGGTTTGGCGATTGCGGGATGAGGGGAGTGTGCGGGATTTTCTCTCCGCCTGAAGTGTTTGCGTATTTGACTAATGGGTAAGCTTGATCATCCAAGGCTGCGTTTTGACCCATTCCCGGAAACGAAATGGGGTGTGGACGACAGGCCCGTACTTATCGTGGATGGGAAAGTTTATCGGATAAAGACGTTAACCCACAGGGTGTCTGGCGCTGCTGGGTACGTTGTTGGTGTGAGCGATAAAGAATTCCCTAAACTCGCAAATTTACTAGACGTTGAGCTACTTCAGTTTTACGAGTTGCGTGTCTCTGATTTAACGCCGTTATCAAAAATCAATCGGCTGCGTCATTTAACGGTGCGATGGAATACCAAGCTTACTGATTTAAGGGAAATTGGGCGGTTGAGTAATCTCGAATCACTACTGCTGATAGATACACCAAAAGTCCGTGATCTTTCGCCGCTACAAAACCTCGTCGAATTGCGAGCGCTCGAATATTCCGGCGGTATATGGAATCGTAACGTCGCCACAACATTAGAGCCAATATCGCAGCTCAAAAAACTTGAAGAACTCGAATTGACCAATCTTCGCGTCGAAGACGGAGGTCTGCGGCCACTTGCTAAGTGCCAAAACCTGCAAGCGCTTGGAGTTTCGAATCAATTTGATACTGAAGACTATGCGTTCCTTTCGGTCGTGTTACCTCAAGTCAAGTGCAGAGCGTTTGCACCGTGGGTAGCTGTAAATCATACAAATGGCATTGATACAATGATTGTTGGTAAACGCAAGCCATTCTTGAATTCGAAAACCGATGCTCAGAAGATAGCGAATTACGAAGCGGCATTCCGAAAACTTCAAGATAGATTTGCTGCTCGATTGCACACCTAATCCACCCTACGAAAATCAACTCACCATAGATTTTTCTTACCCTACACAACATGCCCAACACTCCTCCCTTTCGCGCTGATCAAGTCGGCAGTCTCCTGCGTCCCGCCCATTTGATCGAGGCGCGCGAGAAGCGCCGCAAGCGGCTCATCACCGACGAAGAGTTGAAGCCGATCGAGGACGCCGCGATACGCGAGGTG
>JBEBHE010000246.1:0-7240 GCA_040081205.1 Burkholderiales bacterium
GTATTTTGGCGGTCTGTTCGCGCTCGGCTTTATTCAGATCTTTTTGCGCCTGCTGTTCAGCGCGGATTTCATCGCCGCGTTTTTGCGCGGCGTCGCGCTCCGGAATTTGCGCATCGTTCGCGGCTTTCCGCTCGGATTTTTTCGCATCGGCCGCAGACTGCGCCTGCGTGGTGGCGACGCGCCGTTCGTCGCGTACCGCGGCGCGCGCAGCGCGCGCCTGCGCCCGCTGCGCGCGCTGGGCTTCACCGCGCGCCTTGGCAGCCGCATTTTCGGGGTTTTCGAATACCGCCAACGCCTCCTGGCTTTCACGCAATTGCGACTGACTGCGGTTCAGTTGCGATTGACTGGTACGCACGCGGCTGCCAGCGTGATCGATCTTTGCCTTGTTGCCGGTTTTTCGCAGGTCTTCCAGCGCTTTGCGCTCCTGCTTAAGTTGAGCGCGGTCTTTTTCAACCTGCTCGCGCGCCGCTTGCACTTGAGCAGCCGCCGCCGCTTTGGTATCGGCAGCAGGCTGGGAAAGCACCGGTGCCGTCGTTGCCGAGGGTGTTTGTATTGGTGCTGGCGCCTGCGAACGAGCGCCAACCGCGCCCAGCAACAGCGCAGTTCCCGCAAGCATAATCAGGATTTTATGTTTCATCATTACTCGCTTACCAACCCAACAACGGCTCACCCAGTATTAAGTGGACACGCGATTCTAACGGTACCGGCTATACTCGCGTGTCGCTTCCAACCCGCCGGCCCAGCCACGCCGTCCATGCCCAGCACCGAAGTTCTCGTTCTCACGCCGCTCATTGTGCTGTTGGCGTATCTCATTTTTGGCATCTCCGGCTTCGGCTCCACGCTGATCGCGGTGCCGTTGCTCGCACATATTCTGCCTTTGAAATTCGTGATTCCCGTGGTAGTGGTGCTCGATTGCATCAGCGCCGTCAGCATGGGATTCAAACTGCGCGCCGACGTCTGGAAGCAGGCGTTTCTGCCCATGCTGCCGTTCCTGCTGGTAGGACTCTTGATCGGCGCATTCGTTCTGCTGAATCTGCCGACACGATGGTTGTTCGCGGGTCTGGGCACGTTCGTGGTAATTTTCGGCGGCTATTACGTGATTGACCGAAAATCGCTGATCCATCTGCCGGCCTGGACCGTTGCACCCGTCGGGCTGATCGCGGGCGTCACATCGTCAGCGTTCGGTGTTGGCGGCCCGATCTACGTCTTCTTTTTCACCGCCCGCGGCGCCACACCGGAACAAGTGCGCGCGACCGTTCCGGCGGTGTTTTCATTTACCACCGTCGCCCGTATTGCGATCTTCACCAGCGTTGGGCTGTACGACATGGACATTGTCATTACCGTCGCATTGCTGCTGCCGGTAATGGCGCTCGGATTGTGGTGCGGCCAACGGCTGCACGGCCGCCTGTCACGCGATCAGGCCATACGCATCATCGGCGGGTTGCTGTTACTCAGCGGCTTGTCGCTGTTGTTGCGCGCGGCGGCCACTTAACCGCCGGCCAGCTACTTTGTCACACCGCCCTGAATCAGCAATTGCACAAAGTGGCGTATGTTGACGTTGCTCTGCACGCTGACCGACGTAAATTCGATACTGGACAACTGCTGGCCGTCGCGCTCAAACGTCTTCAACACGCGCGCATAAACGTCGGTCGCGCTGGTTCCCGCCAACGGCAGATTGAGATCGAGCTTGATATCGGTTTGCGCAGGCACATCACCCTCCAGCAGCGCCAGCACGCCGTTGTAACTGATATCGAGTATGACGCCCGAGCGCTTTTCCGCGGAGACGATCTTGCCGTCCAGCGTGTAATACGCAAACGGGATGTTGGTCTCGACACGCGGACTCTTGCGGATTTCTTGCCGCGGCACCTCCTTGCCCAACGAGGGAATCGCCAGCACCTCGTAGAGATTGACCACATCCTTCTTGCCTTTCACATAGACATCCATCGGCTCGGACACGGTGACATACCCGCGCACCCGCGCATACGTGGCTTCGCTGATCAGCACCTGTCCGCGCAGGCTGTAGGCTTCGATGCGCGACGCCAGATTGACCTCATCGCCAATCACTGTGTATTCGGCATACAGGTCGGAACCGAGCATGCCGGCCATCACGTCACCGGTATTGATGCCGATACCCATATTGAGTTCGGGCATGCCGATGGTGCGGTGAAGCGCATTGATTTCAAACAACGCAAGCTGCATATCCACCGCGCACGTCACCGCGCGCTTTACATCTTCAACATGGGAAAACGGTGCGCCAAACAATACCATGATGGCATCGCCCATGAATTTGTCGATAGTGCCACCATGATGAATCGCGATCTCGCTCATCTTCACCAGATAGCGGTTGAGCATCTCCAGCAATACCGGCGCCGGGTGCGATTCTGAAATCGCGGTAAATCCCCGCAGGTCGGTGAGCAGTACCGTGACTTCCCGCGCGGCGAACTTGTCTTCGCCGCCGAGTCCGACGGTATTCTTTACCGCATCGTTCAACAGCAACTCCAGGCGCATGCGGCCGACATCGGCAAGCGGCGCGCCGGTTTCGCGCTCTATGAGCGCCTGGATATTCCGCAGCATTGCAGAAACCGTCGGCGTCTTCATCGCGCACCGCCAAGATAGGAACCGATACGCCGCACGCCTTCACGCAATCGCTCCACTGGACGCGTGTACGCGAATCGCACGTGCTCGCGCGCATGATGCCTGCCAAAATCAATGCCGGGCGTAATCGCAACGCCCGCCCGATCCAGCAAATCCAGCGCGAACGCATGACTGTCCTGCGTGAAACGCCCGCAGCCGGCATAAACGTAAAACGCGCCTTGCGGCACATGCGGTATGTCGAATCCCAGATCACGCAACGCCGGCACCAGATAATCGCGCCGTTCACGAAATGCCTCCCGGCGCGCATCGCAAATCGCCAATGTTTCCGGCTGGAAAGCCACCAGCGCCGCCAGTTGCGCGGGCGTCGGCGCAGACAGATAAATATTCTGCGACAGCTTGTCGAGATCGCGCACGTAGGCATCCGGCACCACCATCCAGCCCAGACGCCATCCCGTCATGTTGAAATATTTCGAGAAACTGTTGATGACGAACACGTTGTCCGCTGCATTGAGCGCGGTCGTCGCTTGCGCGTCGTACACCAGCCCATGATAAATCTCATCGACAATCAGTACGCCGTTGTGGCGTTGCGCGAATACCGCCATCGCTGCGACATCTTCAGCCGGAATCAGTGTGCCGGTCGGATTTGACGGCGTCGCCACCAGTGCGGCAACTGTACGGTCGCCCCAGTGTTGTTCAATCAGCGCCGGCGTCAATTGATAGAAGCTGTCGGAGCCGACAGGAACGCCAACCGCCTCACCTTCCATCATGCGCACGAAGTGGCGATTCGCCGGATAACCAGGGTCGGCCACCAGCACCTGATCGCCCGGATTGACCAGCGCGGCTATCGCCAGCAGCAATGCGCCCGATGACCCCGAGGTGATGACAATACGCGACGGCGAAACATCAACGCCATAGCGTGTTTTGTAGAAACCCGCTATGGCCTCGCGCAATTCCGGCAAGCCCAGCGCGGGCGTGTAAAAAAGTTCGCCGTGTTCCAACGCGCGTATGCCCGCCTCGCAGATCGGCCGCGGCGTGGCAAAATCCGGCTCGCCGATTTCCATATGCACGACATCGCGGCCCTGCGCTTCGAGCGCCTTGGCGCGGGCGAGCAGCTCCATCACGTGAAAAGGCTCTATCTCGCTCATGCGGCGCGCCAGCGGTACTGGCGGCGGCAAAGTCAAAGGCTCTGTCAATCCACGCATACGGACAATGTCTCGCTGAAAAATGAAACGCCCGTTGCCGGATTTGGCAACGGGCGCGTGTCAAACAACCGGATGACTACGTGACTTAGGCGACGCCGTTCGCCTTGAACCACGCAAGACAGCGATCCCAGCCGTTCCACGCTTCCGCCTGCCGGTAACTCGGCCTATAGTCGGCATGGAACGCATGCGGCGTGTCCGGATACGTGTGGATTATCGACGGATTGCCCGCTTTTTTCAGCGCGGCATTCATCTGTGCAACCGTGTTGTTTGGTATGCCCGCATCAGCCCCGCCGTACAGCCCCAGCACCGGTGCCTTGATGTTGGACACCACATCAATCGGATTTGTGGGCGTCATCGCGTTCTTGTCGCCCACCAGCCGGCCATACCAAGCCACGCCGGCTTTGACGTAATCGTTATGCGCCGTGTACAGCCAAGTAATGCGTCCACCCCAGCAAAAGCCGGTGATGCCCAACTTGTAACGGCTGCCGCCGTTTTTCTCGGCCCAACGCACCGACGCATCCAGATCGCGCATCACCTGCCAATCCGGCACCTTGCTCACCACCTTGGCGAAAATCTCTTTGTTGTCTTTTAACTGTGACACATCACCCTGCCGGTAATAAAGCTCCGGCGCCACTGCAAGATAACCGGCCTTGGCAAAACGGCGCGCGACATCTTTGATGTGCTCATGCACACCGAAAATTTCCTGCACCACCAGCACAATCGGGATCGAGGACGGCATCGGCGGCAACGCTGCCCTGCTGGGCATTGCATAGTAAGCGGGAATATTGCCGCTATCCGTCGGCACCTGCACCATGCCATGTTCCAAATCAAGGGTGTCGGTTTGAATCATGGTCTGCGCGCAAATCGGCTGCGCGGCCAGCGCAAAACCGGATGCAATCGAGCCCGACATGAAATCGCGCCGCGACCAATGCGGTTTGTTGGTCGTGAGCGCCATTAAATCTTCATGCTGTGTATTACTTAACATGTTGTATCTCCTTAGCAGTTAGGTAGGGTTCGGTCTGTCACATCAAATTGGCGGGGAACGCCGCTACGCTATTCGCCACAGCACGCCGCATAACACCCGGATGATCAATACACTAAGCTAAAGCCATCGGATTGGCAAGAACCTGCATATCGGCCGAGTGACTGCTACCGCGGTCTCGCGCGCGCCACTTGCAGCACCTTCCCCGGCAACGGCAGCGCCGTCTTGTACTTGACCTGTTTTAAGGCAAAACTGGAACGAATATTCGATACGCCCGGAATCTTGGCCAAGTAATCCACGATAAACCGTTCCAGCGACTGCATGTCCGGCACCACTACGCGCAGCAGGTAATCCGCATCGCCGGTCATCAGGTAACACTCCATCACTTCTTCGCGCGCCAGCACGGAATTTTCGAAGGTATCGAGTGCGCCGCGCATTTGTTTTTCGAGACTGACCTGTATGAACACGCTCACCGTCAGCCCCAGCTTGAGCGGATCGAGCAATGTGACATAGCGGCGTATCAGCCCAGCCTGCTCCAGATCGCGCACGCGGCGCAGGCACGGCGACGGCGACAGAAACACCCGTTCGGCAAGATCGGCATTGGTCAGGCGCGCATCATCCTGCAGCGCGGCAAGGATGCGCCAGTCTGTTTCATCCAGCGAAAAAAGTGGAGCGGGCTGCGCTGGTTTAGCAATTTTCTGCGTTTTAATTGGCATTTTGTAAAATAGTATTGCTTATCAGACGCATTTTCAAGCAAAACTAGCAAGCACTCACCGCACGCAAACCTCTACCATCGGCCTATTCGTTAAACCATTCCGGATATCAATACGCATGGACTACATTCCCGACCCCGATCCGCAGGAAACCCGCGAATGGGTGGAATCGCTGCAATCGCTGATTGCCAACGAAGGCGAAGCGCGCGCGGAATTTATTATGCAGCAGTTGTTCGATACGGCACGGCGTAGTTGCCGTGGCCTCAAGTTCAATGCCACCACCGCTTACTGCAACACCATTCCGCTGTCGGAGCAACCGCCCTACCCCGGCGACCTCGCGCTCGAAGAACGCATCACCGCGCTAGTGCGCTGGAACGCGCTGGCGATGGTAGTTCGCGCGAACAGGGAACATCCGGAGTTAGGCGGACATATCGCTACTTATGCGTCGGCGGCCGATTTGTTTGAAGTCGGCCTCAATCACTTTTTTCGCGCAGGACAGGACGGCGATCTGGTTTATTTTCAGCCGCATTCGTCGACCGGCATTTATGCGCGCGCTTATCTCGAAGGGCGCCTCTCCGAAGATCAGTTAATGAAATACCGGCAGGAAACGCGCGGCGGCGGCTTGCCGTCGTATCCGCATCCGTGGCTGATGCCAGATTTCTGGCAGTTTCCGAACGCGTCTATGGGTTTGGGGCCGCTCAATGCCATCTATCAGGCGCGCTTCATGCGTTATCTCGAAGATCGCGGAATGAACAAAAGTGCGCGCCCAGCGTCCGACCGCAAAGTATGGGCCTTCGTCGGCGACGGCGAAATGGACGAGCCGGAATCCCTTGCGGGCCTGTCGCTGGCTTCACGCGAGAAACTGGATAACCTGATTTTTGTCGTCAACTGCAACCTTCAGCGCCTTGATGGCCCGGTACGCGGCAACGGTTCGATCATTCAGGAACTCGAAGGATTATTCACCGGCGCGGGCTGGAACGTGATCAAACTGCTGTGGGGATCGGATTGGGACGCGCTGTTCGCGCGCGACAAGGAAGGTATGTTGTTGCAGCGCCTGCACGAAACAGTGGACGGCGAACTGCAAAAATACGCCGCCACTGATGGCCGCTTTAATCGCGAGCATTTTTTCAACAAGTATCCTGAACTGCAAGCACTGGTCGCTGATTTGTCCGACGCCGACATCGACCGGCTGCGGCGCGGCGGGCATGATCCGCTGAAAATCTATGCCGCGTATCACGCTGCCGTGCGCCAACGCGGACGCCCGACCGTAATCCTCGCGCAAACCAAAAAGGGTTACGGCATGGGCCAATGGGGCGAAGGAAAAATGACCGCGCATCAAGCCAAAAAACTGGAGACCGATGCACTGCTGGCATTCCGCGATCGCTTTGCGCTGCCGATTTCGGATGCCGACGTAGCCGCGTTGCGCTTTTACCGGCCCACCGAAGACTCACATGAAATCCGCTACCTGCGCGCACGACGTAAAACACTCGGTGGCGCGATGCCCGCGCGGGTGCGCACGGCGCCCGCGTTGCCCGCGCCCCAATTGCCGGCGTTTGCGCGCACGCTCGAAGGTTCGCCCGATCACGCAGGGCGCGAAGAATCCACCACCATGAGTTTCGTCGCCTTGCTGTCGCAATTACTGAAAAGCCCGGAAATCGGCAAACATGTGGTGCCGATCGTTGCCGACGAAGCGCGCACTTTCGGCATGCAAACCTTGTTCCGGCAATTCGCGATCTATTCATCGACAG
>JBEBHE010000247.1:0-7204 GCA_040081205.1 Burkholderiales bacterium
CACACCGCGCGCACTTCGAAAATAATCCGCTGCGGCGCCCCACAACAATCGGCCCGTCATGCCGGAGAGCATTGCCACCGACAACACCGCGCCCGCACGCACCATCGACAGCCCCGCGCGCTCAACCAGAAATACCACCAGAAAACTGGCGAACGACAACTGCACGCCGCCAAACAAAAAGGCCGTAAGCGAAATGCGCCGCAGTTCCGCGTGTGAACGTAATAATCGCAATGCATCCATGAACCCCGCAGGCGCTGCCGCCGCGCGCGCCGTGGGATGATCCAGCGTTGCACGCAACGGCTGCAAACAAATCGCAATCACCACACACGCACCCGCGCACACCAGCACCGCCATACGCCATCCGCCCATGCTAATCAGCCACGGAATTGCAAACCCCGCGAGTGCGCCGCCCAGCGGCACGCCGGTTTGCCGCACCGACATGATGACATTGCGAAATCGCGGCGGCGTGTGTTCTGCCAGCAGCGCAGACCCCGACGGCGTTGACGGCCCGTACCCCAGCCCGATCACCAGCGCAGCGATGACAATCACCAAAGGATGCGCAATCACGCTAAGCGCCAGCCCCGTGCCCGCGAGCAGCAGACCGAACTGCGTCGTACGCAGCGCACCGATACGCGGCACGTGCGCGCCTGCCGCGGGTGCCACCATCGCCGACGACAGGTAAATCAATGCTGTCACCACGCCCACCAGCGTGGCCGGAACGCCGATATCCACGCTCGCCGCAGGCGCCAGCACCGCCGGTGCAAACATTATCGCGGCGGTGAAGGTTTGCGCGACGACAGCGGCCGGCAGCGCCAGCACAAGTGACGATGTCTGCGCCACCGGCGATGCCGAATGCGTCTCAGGCGCCGGCAAGCGTCATCTGCGCAAGCGCGGCGCGGCCCAACAAATCGTGCGGATAGACAAATGTTTGAAGCATTTCAGAAATGCAGTAGGTCCGCTTGCAGGCCATGAGCAGCGTTTGCGTTCTATTCAACGTCATCTCCTGCACCAAGCGGCGCCAGGTTGAGTCCCAATGATAACAGCATCACCCTTTCATCCACCCTGCCAGAACAGGGAAAAATCGGTCATAAAATATTATATAGGCAGGCATTGAACACCCCGCATCGCCGAAGTTCACGCATTGCAGCAGTGTTCCGATGGCGGGGGTAACATGGCGGGACGCACTCGCGACACCACCGTCAACGTCAGGAGAAAAAGATGTCCAAACTCGACTTCTATGACCGCGAAGACCGCCCGTGGCCAAATGCGCGTCTCACCAACGCCGCGATACAAGGCCACACCACCGCCAACGCCATACGCTTGTGGATCCGGGTTTACGAGCCGGGAACCTACTGGCTGCTGGTATCGGAAAAAGCAATCGATACCAATGGTCAACCGCGCGCGCGCAATGGCAAGGCGCAACTGGTACGCGCCGATGGCTCGACTGTCACGCTGCCCGGCGTGCTGCAAAGCAAGGTTATCAACTACACCGCCGATCTGACCGCCGTGTTCGACGTAACCGGACTGAAGACGAACAGGCCGTATCACTACGCCGTGTTCGCCGAGCCCGCCGCCGGTTCCACACGCAAGGAAATGTGGGAAATCGGCCGCGACGAGCCGCACTGGTTCCAAACCGCGCACAACAAGGCGGGCGAAGTGCGTTTCGGATTGTTCAGTTGCCACATGCCTTATCCCGACGACCGCGGCATCGAAAACATGGCGATGTGGTCGCGGTTTCAGGAAGAACTCGACGATGCGGGGGCCGACTTCATTATCGCCGGCGGCGACCAAGTCTACACCGACGGCAACAAGTATCTCAGCATTTGGCGCTGGCTGAAAAGCGTGAAAAGCGACATCGCAGCGCTGCCGCGCACGGAGCGCGTCGAGATCATGAAATCGTGGTTCCGCGACATCTACCGCGGCTACTGGGGTGATCTCGCGCTACGCAAAGTGCTGCGCAACTATCCGACGTACATGATCTGGGACGACCACGAGATCATGGACGGCTGGGGTTCGTACACCAAAAAGGAGTTATCCAACGAGCTCGATACGCTGTGGGAGCTTGAAGATACCGGCAAAAACCTTGCGCTCGCGCAGGACATGCGCGAAGCAGCGGGCGTTGTCTATGAAGAATATCAACATTCGCACAACCCGCCCACACCCGCCGGCCAGTACGACTACGCGTTCGAATGGGGGCCGGCCGCGTTCTACGTGCTCGACATGCGCGGCACGCGCGATTATGAACGCAAGCAGGATCGCATTCTCGGCAAAGCACAGTTCGCGCGCCTGGAAAAGTGGCTCGCCGGCCTCGACCTTGCGCGCATCAAAGCGGTGTTCGTGGTTTCAACCGTCCCGGTGGTACACGCCTCATCGTTTATCATTAATTTTCTCGACCTGACGCTGCTTGGACTCAAGGACGACATGCGTGATGCGTGGGAGCATGAAAGCAATCGCGCGGAGCGCGACAAACTGCTCGACGCGGCGTTTTCCTTCTCCCACAACAGCGGCTGCCCGTTGACGTTTCTTTCCGGCGACGTGCATATCGGCGCGGCGTTCCGTCTGGCGCGCGACGGCTATCCGTCGGCGCGTGTACACCAGATCACGTCCAGCGCCATCACTTACGCCAAATCACCCGGCGCCTTGCTCAAACTGGCCGTGCGCGAAAAAGGCGCGCTCGAAACCACGGGAGCGAACGCGCCACGCACCACCTTCCATTGCCTGCATGTGTTCAGCCGCAACAACTTCGGCATCCTGCGCGTGGATGCCAACAGCGCGCCGGTGCGTATCGGCTGGGATCTCTTTGGCAGCGCCGGACAGCCGGGCGAGATCGTGTCCCTCAAACGTTTGTGGCTGGAGTAAGCGCGGCGCGCTGCCGTTTCTGCCAATACGCCACGATATCTACATAACTATTTGTTTTTATTTGTTATTTTAAGACACCATATCATCCAGTACAGCATGCACTTCCAGCCAGCGCTGTTCGGCGGATTCAATCAGTTGTGCAAGCTCAGTCTGGCGGGCCGCCATCGTGCGCAGATCAGCCGTGCTGGCCTTTTGATATAGCTCGGGATCAGCAAGCCGCGTGTCGATCCCCAATTTTTCGTTGTTCCACTTTGCCAAATCGCGATCGAGTTTTGCGGCTTCTTTTTCCAGCGGACGTCTGCTGCCGGATGACTGCTGCCGTTCCTTCTGTTGTTGTGGCGCGTTGCTGCGTGATTCTCTGCGCGACGGTTTATCCGCGACTTTAGGCGCAGCATCGGGTTTCGCATTCTGCGCCTGACGTCGCGCTGTCAGCCAGGCCAGATAATCGTCCACGTCGCCGTCGAACTCCTGCACCTTGCCGTCGGCTACCAGCAAAAAGCTGTCGCACACGCTGCGCAGCAGTGCGCGGTCATGCGACACCAGCACCAGACTGCCTTCGTATTCGGCGAGTGCCACGTTCAGCGCGTGACGCATTTCCAGATCGAGGTGATTGGTCGGCTCGTCGAGCAACAGCAAATTCGGCCGCGTGCGTATCATCAGCGCCAGCGCAAGGCGTGATTTTTCACCGCCGGAAAACGGTCCAACCGGTGCCACTACCGTATTGCCGCGAAAATCAAAGCCACCGAGGTAATTGCGCAACTCCTGCTCGCGCGTGCGCGGCTCTTTGTTGACCAAATGCCACAGCGGCGACTCATCCGGCCGCAGTTGTTCGAGCTGATGCTGCGCAAAATAGCCAATCGCCAACCCACGAGCCTCCAAACGCCTGCCCGCCAGTGGCGCGCTTTCGCCCGACAATAATTTGATCAGCGTCGACTTACCCGCGCCATTCGGCCCCAGCAAACCAATGCGCGCGCCGGGGCGCAGCGTCATTTTCACGCCACTGATGATAGGAACGCCGTCGTAACCCGCATCCACCTCTTCCAGCGTCAGCATCGGATCGGGTGCGCGTTCCGGCGTCATGAATTCAAAATCGAACGGTGCATCCACGTGCGCGGCTGTGACCAACTCCATGCGATCCAATGCCTTGATACGGCTTTGCGCCTGCCGTGCCTTGGTGGCCTGCGCGCGAAAGCGCGATATATAGCTGTGCAGATGCGCCACCTGCCGCTGCTGCTTTTCGAACAGCGCCTGCTGCACCGCCAACGTCGCCGCGCGCTGCGTTTCAAAGGCGGAGTAATTACCGGTATAGAGCGTGAGCCGCTCGGTGTAGATATGCGCGATATGCGTGGTGCAGCCGTCGAGAAAATCACGGTCATGCGACACCACCACCAGCGTGCCGCGAAATGTGCCCAGCCATTTCTCCAGCCACACCACCGCGTCCAAATCCAGATGGTTGGTCGGCTCATCCAGCAACATCAAATCGCAGCGGCTCACCAGCGCCTGCGCCAGATTCAAACGCATGCGCCAACCGCCGGAGAATTCCGACACCGGACGTTCGATATCGCCATCGGCAAACCCCAGCCCTGACAGCAAAGACGCGGCCCGTGCCCGCGCGCCGTAACCACCGATATCGTTTAGACGCCCATGCAACTCACCAAGCAGGTTGCCTCCTTCATGGTGTGCCTCTGCCTCGGCCAACTCACGCTCAATCGCGCGGAGTTCGGTGTCACCGTCCAGCACATAATCGATGGCCGGCATTTCCAGTGCCGGCGTTTCCTGAGCCACCGTGGCAATGCGCCATGCAGCGGGCATTTCGCAATCGCCCAGATCGGCATGCAGTTCGCCGCGCAGCAATGCAAACAGGCTGGTCTTGCCGCTGCCATTGGCGCCGACCAAGCCGAGACGCCAGCCGGCGTGGATTTGCAGACTGGCGTCTTCGATAAGCTTGCGCGCGCCCCGCGCCAGCGTGAGATTACGAAATTGGATCACTGCGTGTAGCCTGCTTTAAGAAAGGGCGCAATGATAGCTGCTATGGGGGTGGCGTGCGAGAGGCCGTGCATACGGCACATAGGAGGGAGAAATACTGAAAAGACGTTGATTTTCTTATTGCTTTTTCTATTTCGTGGGTTTGAGATATCCTGTCTATATGTTCATAGTCCCCCGTGTTACCTAAACGGGGACATGGATGGATTAGCAATAGTGGATTAAATGCCGAACACCATTTTTTTACACGCCGCGAATTCTCAAGAGGATAAAGATATGGCTGAAAAGTCTAGCAAAAAGCGGGTGCAAGCCTCATTGAAAAAATCGAACACAGCAATGAAGCAGGGCAATTCCCCTCCCGCTAAATATCCTCGCAACGCCGTAGAAAAATCTCTAAGAATTCCAAAAGTAATATTGGAACAGAATGCGGGAAAACCGTGCACGGTTAAAGAGTCTGCCGCCTTCTTGGGATTGGGGGCAGCTGGTTTATACCAAGTCGAAGTTAGCTCGGGAATAAAGTACGGCTTTCTTGTGCGACCCACTCCAGGCCAAATTGCGGTTACAGACCGCGCAAAGCGCGTATTACGTCCGCAAGATTCTCAAGACAAGCTTGATGGTATGCGCGAGGCTGTACTGAGTGCGCCGGTAATTTCAGACGTTTATGGCCACTATCGTGGCGAGAATCTTCCTGATTCCCAATTTTTTCACAACGCTCTTACAGATACGTTCGGCGTGCCCGTTGATAAGGTCGGCGAATTTGAAAGCATTTTTATCGAGTCTTTGCGAACTGCGGAATTAATTACGGAGCTTGATGGAAAGATTAGGATACTTGACGTATCCCAAGGATCAAATACAGTGGGCGACAGGTCTCCGACGCTAAAGAAACTCGAAAAAGCAGTCAAAGTCGACGCTGGTGATTCATGTTTTGTAATGATGCCGTTTGCCCCACCTCTTGGAGACTATTATTCCAAAATATACAAACCGGCAATTGAGAAGGCCGGTTTGCGGCCAGTGCGGGCTGATGCTGACATATTTGGGACAGGAAAAATCATAGAACAAGTATGGGCAGGAATCAATTCTGCAAAAGTACTTGTCGCAGAATTGACTACTAGGAATCCGAATGTTTTTTATGAACTCGGGCTAGCGCATGCGTTAGAAAAGCCCGTAGTACTTGTTTCTTCAAACGAAGGTGACGTCCCATTCGATTTAAAGCATATTCGTGTTATCTACTATGATGTAACTGATCCCTTTTGGGGTAGCAAACTATTGGAGAAAGTAGCCGAAAATATTTTGTCGGCAATTGAAAATCCGCAAGAAGCGGTTTTACGAAGGAAGTCGTAAGCAGGCGTAGGGTGCGCACCGCGCACGCGTTCGGTCGTGCCGTAATCGAAAAGCCGACCACATCCCACGCAACTATCTTGACCGCGCCTTGAAAGAGCGCCCACCATATTCACATGTCACGTTATCGCCGTTCGCTGACTGAAGGAGCGACCTTCTTTTTCACCGTCAACACTTACCGGCGAAAAAAGCTTCTAACCCATCCGGAAGTCCGCGCTTCGCTTCACGAAGCCATCAAGCACGTGCGCAAACAGATACCGTTCACGATCGACGCGTGGGTACTGCTGCCCGATCATTTGCACGCGATCTGGACATTGCCGAAGGACGACTCGGCATATGGCAAACGCTGGGGCATGATCAAGGCGCAGGTGAGCCGCTGTTGTGCGCATGTGGCGGATGACAGCGCTCGCTCTGCTTCACGCATCAAGCGGCACGAACGCGATTTTTGGCAACGGCGATTTTGGGAACATCAAATTCGCGATGAACGTGATTTCGAGCGTCACGTTGATTACGTTCATTACAATCCGGTTAAACATGGATTGGTGACGCAGGTTTCGCAATGGCCTTATTCGACGTTTCACCGGTACATAAATCACGGTGTGTACCCGCAGGATTGGGGCGGTGATCCGGGCGAAGTGGTTGGCGACGCCGGGGAGTGAATTTCGGTTTGCGGTGGGAACGTAATATTGCGGTCCGCGTGCGCGGTGCGCACCCTACCCCCCCTCAATCCAGCTTCGGCCCGCTCTCCTTCACCAGCTTCGCCCATTTCGCCATATCGGCCAGCAGATATAGACGGAAGGTTTCCGGATCGGAACCCACCGGCTCGGAGCCGTCGGCGACGATGCGCTCGCGGATATCGGGCGCATTGAGAAATTTGACGAGGTCGCCATGCAACTTGCTGACGATGGGCTTGGGCAGTTTGGCCGGGCCCATCACGCCGTACCAGCCGACGACTTCAAAACCGGGCAGCACTTCCGCCACCGCAGGCAGATCGCCCATCGACGCCACGCGTTTGGGCGCGGTC
>JBEBHE010000515.1:0-1865 GCA_040081205.1 Burkholderiales bacterium
GCAGCGGTGCGCAGCGGCATCACATGCGCGCACGGCATCCTCGGTTATTCCGCAGCGTTATAATATTCAGATTATTTGTCAGGAGCACAACCGTGTCAGAACGCGAATCGATGGAGTACGATGTCGTCATCGTGGGCGCCGGCCCTGCCGGGCTTGCGGCGGCGATCAAATTAAAGCAGCTTGCCGCCGAACAAAGCCACGAGATCAACGTCTGCGTGATTGAAAAAGGCTCCGAGGTCGGCGCGCATATTCTGTCGGGCGCGGTGATGGATCCGCGCGCATTAAATGAGTTGCTGCCAAACTGGAAGGAACTCGATGCGCCGCTGAACACCCCTGTTACCGAAGACCGCTTTCTATTCCTGAGTGAAGCATCGTCTCTGCAACTGCCGACGTTCATGCTGCCGGGTTGCCTGCAAAATCATGGCAACTATGTGGTAAGTCTGGGCAACGTGTGCCGCTGGCTGGGCCAGCAGGCCGAAGGGCTGGGCGTGGAAATTTTCCCCGGCTTTGCCGCCGCCGAAGTGTTGTTCGACGAAAAAGGAGCGGTTGTCGGGGTAGCGACGGGCGACATGGGCATCGGTCGCGACGGCAAGCCGACTGACGCGCATCAGCCCGGCATGGAATTGCGCGCGAAATACACCCTGTTCGCCGAGGGCTGCCGCGGACATCTGGGAAAGCAGTTGCAGGAAAAATATAAACTGCGCGCCGGCGTCGAGCCGCAACTTTACGGCATCGGGCTCAAGGAATTGTGGGAAATTAAACCTGAAAAGCACAAGCCGGGTTTAGTGATCCACACTGCCGGCTGGCCGCTGGAGAACGACACCTACGGCGGTTCGTTCTGCTATCACCTCGAAAACAACCTGGTCGCCATCGGCTTCGTCGTCGGACTGGGGTATGCCAATCCGTATTTGAGCCCTTATGAAGAATTCCAGCGCTACAAAACGCATCCGGCAATCCGCACCTACCTTGAGGGCGGCAAGCGCATTTCGTACGGCGCGCGCGCCATCAACGCCGGCGGCTTGCAGTCGTTGCCGAAGCTGGTATTTCCCGGCGGCTGCCTGATCGGCGACGACGCGGGCTTTTTGAATGCCTCGCGCATCAAGGGCAGTCACGCCGCGATCAAGTCCGGCATGCTGGCGGCGGACGCGGTATTTGAAGCGGTGCGCAAAGGCCGCGCCGGCGACGAACTCAATGATTACCCGGTTGCCTTTGAAGGCAGCTGGCTGCATGACGAATTGCATCGCGCGCGTAATTTTAAACCCTGGATGAGCAAGGGTCTGGTCATAGGTACGTTGGGTTTTGGCGTCGATCAAGTGTTGCTGCGCGGCAAGGCGCCGTGGACCCTGCATCACCACGGCCCCGATCACGAGTCGCTGAAAAGCAAGAACGAATGCCAGCCCATCGTTTATCCAAAACCCGATGGCGTGATTACCTTTGACCGGTTGTCTTCGGTATTTATTTCCAACACCAATCACAGCGAAGATCAGCCGGTACATCTAACGCTGAAAGATGCCTCGGTGCCGGTCAAGGTCAATCTTGAACTTTATGACGCGCCGGAACAGCGCTATTGCCCGGCAGGTGTGTACGAAATCGTGCGCGATGCCGATGGCTCGAATCCCCGACTGCAAATCAACGCGCAGAATTGCGTGCACTGCAAAACCTGCGACATCAAAGATCCGACGCAAAACATCGTGTGGGTGGTGCCGGAAGGCGGCGGCGGGCCGAACTATCCGAATATGTGATAAGCGACGATTCAACAAAAAGCCGCGAATATTTGCGGCTTTTTTTGTTTTCAACGTAACCTGTCCGGCTCACCTCCCGCTAGTGGAAATAACATAACTACTTGTTTTTATTATATATTTTAT
>JBEBHE010000516.1:0-1852 GCA_040081205.1 Burkholderiales bacterium
AACCGCCGCCGTGTCTTCTTTCGCGAAACCTTGCGACAGCGCGGACGAATAATACGCCTTGCTCGCCTCGAACAGCGGTACCGGAATATTCAGCCTGGCTGCGAATGCACCAATGATATCAATATCCTTCTGATACACGTCCACTTTCATCGTCGCCGCGCGATAATCGTTCTTGATCATCATCGGGCCGCGCACTTCAAACATGCGTGAAGTGCCGGCACCATCTTTGATGACTTTATACACAAGATTAAGGTCGAGACCGGATTTAAGCCCCATTACCATGGCTTCAGCCGTGGATACGTTGTGTATCGTCACCAGCAAATTGGCGATGAATTTTAGCTTCGAGCCGTTACCAAATTCACCGCAGTAATGCATGCTGCGCGCAAATCCTTTGAAAATGGCATCGCAGCGCTTCACCGCGGCAGCATCACCGCTGGCATATACCGAAATATCTTTCGCTGCCGCTTGTGCGCCGGTGCCACTGATCGGGCAATCCAGCACCGTGATGCCGTGCCGCGCGCAGCGCTCACGAATGTCGTGTTTCACTTCCAGCGGCATGGTGCTCGCTTCGATCACAATCGTACCTTTGCGTGCGCCGGCAGCGATGCCATCCTTACCGAAGAACGCAGATTCGCAAGCCTTGATGCTTGGTAACGAGGTGATAATGACATTGCAGTGCTTCGCCACATCTGCGCCTGAGGCGGCAAGATCACCGCCACGAGCCTTGAGCGCCGCACGCGCTTTTTTATCGGGATCAAAGCCGATCACGCCAAACTTAGCTGCCAGCAGATGTTTGGCGAACGAACCACCCATGATACCCAATCCGACTTGTCCTGCCATAATTGGTTTTTTCATTTAACTATCTGTTTTTATTGGTGTTTTTAATAATGCTTATGGTTGCTTTGCCAGCCCTAAAAACGTCATCACGCTTTTCAGTTGGTTGTAATCCTGCTCCATAAACGCGCGTGCTTCTTTCGCACCACGGAAAGTCACATCCCACTGATTCTTGGCGGCGTACGCCTTGAACTCTTCGCTTTCGACGATTTTTTGCATCACGCCTTCCCAATACGCAATCTGCTGCGCCGACAACCCGCGCGGGCCGATCACGCCGCGCCAGTTTTCGAGCACGCCTTTTAAACCCTGCTCCGGCCACGTCGGTGTTTTAGCGAGTGCGCCGGTCATGCGCTTGGGCGCTGTTACCGCGATGGTTTTCAGTTTGCCGGCTTCCACTTGCTGCGACACATTGACCGTGCTCGCTACCACCACGTCTACGTGCCCGCCCAGTAGCGCCGCCACCGCGCCGCCGGAGGCGTTGTAGCCGACCATTTTCACTTGCTTGATGTCCACGCCCGCAGATTGCAGTGGCAATCCAGCCGCCACATGATGCGTGCCGCCCACCGCGCTGCCAAGCGCGATGCTGTATTGCCCCGGATTTTTTTTCAGCGCTTCCATCAAATCCTTGCCGGAGTTGATCGGCGAGTCGATGCGCACGGCGAACGCGATATTTTCGCTAAGCAAAGTAGCAATCGGCGACACATCGCTATAACTCATCGGCAGACGCCCGGCGATGTGCCCGCCGAGCAAGTTGGCCGATGTGATGCTCAGGAAATGCCCGTCACCAGAACGCTGATTCAAATACGCATACGCCACCGCATGCGCGCCGCCCGCACGATTGACTACGGCACTGCTGCCCGGCAGCAACTTTAATTCCTCCATGATGCGATGAATCGTACGACCGGTGGTATCCAGCGACCCGCCCGCCTCGGCTGGTACGATCAACTCCACGTGCTTGTCGGGACGCCATGGCTGCGCCATCGACTGGCCTGCAAATGCCGCGCTGACGATATATAAA
>JBEBHE010000517.1:0-1841 GCA_040081205.1 Burkholderiales bacterium
GCATCGGCGCGCACCGGCGGCGGCGAGCCAACCACCGTCAA
This sequence comes from Burkholderiales bacterium, assembly GCA_040081205.1. Taxonomy (GTDB): domain Bacteria; phylum Pseudomonadota; class Gammaproteobacteria; order Burkholderiales; family SG8-41; genus UBA5216. The sequence goes on from JBEBHE010000517.1 coordinate 42, forward strand.
CGTATGAACACGATCAGGATGTCTTGCTGCAAACGCACGCCCGATCACGCCGCCGATTTTTGCGCCCACCAGATGAAAACGCGCTATGCCCAGGTGATCCATCAGCTTCAGATAATCATCGATCACAACATCAAGCGTCCACGGAAAATCGCGCGGCATTGGCGTGGAGTCGCCAAAGCCGCGCATGTCCGGCCGCACCACCTGGTAATGCCGTGCCAGGTGCGGCACCCAGCCGTACCACGCGCGATGACTTTCGTTATTGCCGTGGCACAGCAAAATGGTTTCCGGCTTGCGCCACGGGTCGGTGAAATCATCCACCACATAGTGCATTTCCAGATCAGAAGCAACGCGCAAGGGCGGCATGTTGATACCCGGCAGCAAAGATGAAGCGCAGCATCTTACCGCAAGCCCGCAGATTTTCGCGCGCTTACTGAATTGCACACCAGTGATAAACTGGCGGTTCGCACAAACTGTTTCGCTGCAAGCGGAGGAAGGTCATGATGCATCGGGTCGTGCTGTTTCTTGCAATCTGCTTGGGCATTCAGGCCGTCGCCGTCGCGGCTGATCGCAAGCCCTCCACCGGACAAACGCTGTACATTCCCGTTTACGCCTACGTCTGGCACGGCAACCGCGACAGCAAGGGCATCGCGCGATTGAGCGAGGTGGCCACGCTGGTCAGTGTGCGCAATACCGATCCGCTACGCAGCCTGAAACTGATGTCGGCCAAATACCATGCGACCAGCGGCAAGCAACTCGCCGAATGGCTGCCGCAGCCAAAAACCCTGGCGCCGCTGGAAACGGCCGAGTTTTTCATCGACCGCAGCGCCGTCGAAGGCGGCTCCGGCGCCAGTGTGATATTGCGTTGGGAAGCAGGCGAGCCGGTCAATCCTCCCGTGGCCCAAGCACTGCATCTGGATGTCAAGACCAATTCCTCATTGAGTTTTACGACGAATGGCGTGGTCGTCGAGCGGCCAGGAAAATAGACGCGGCGGTTGGTCCGCTGCGCGCTGCACAGGTATGATGATCGCGCCTCTCGGTGTTACGCTAAAGATTTAAAAAGTTGTTCGTCGTTGCCATCTCGAGACGGCGCCCAGCAGTTGCATTCCATCCATTGATTACGGAGGGGCCATGCCCACAATGACCGGACACCGGTACTTTGCCGAAGCCATGCGTGGCTACGGCGTGTCGCACCTTTTTTATGTGAACACCATCATTCCGCCAGCGATGCTGGAAATCGACAAAGTCGGCGGCGTGCAACGCGTCGTAACTCACGGCGAAAAAGCCGCCGCGTATATGGCGGACGGTTATGCGCGCGCCTCACACAAACCCGGCATCTGCCTGTGTCAGGACATCGGCAGCACCAATCTTGCGGCAGGCCTGCGCGACGCGCACATGGCCGGTTCACCCGTCATCGCGATTTCAGGCGGTCAAAACGATATGCCGCGTTATCGCAATGCCTATCAAAACGCCGAAGATCACAACGCGTGGAATGGCGTTACCAAAGCAAATTATTCCGTCGATAGCGCCGCGCGTTTTCCGGATTTATTGCGCCAGGCGTTTCGCGAATCCACCAGCGGTGCGCCAGGCCCCGTGCACCTTGAACTGCGCGGCAACGCCGGACAGATGCTCGACAAAGAAGCAGATTACGACCTCACATTCGAACAACGCTTTACGCGCTTCCCGCCATTTCGCCCCGAAGCTGAAGCCGCTGATGTCAAAGCCGCGCTTGTTGAATTAAGCAAAGCGGCCAAGCCCATTATCGTGGTCGGCGGTGGCGCGGTGAAATCCGGCGCGGGCGTG
>JBEBHE010000248.1:0-7096 GCA_040081205.1 Burkholderiales bacterium
TGCTTGTTGTCGGGCAGCGGCAGAAAATTCGCCGCCGGACGCTCGACAATGCGCAGCCCGTGTTCGGCCAAATTGAGATCGACAATCACCTGTGGATGCAGCAGGCTTACCGTATAGGCGGCAGTGGAATTGCGAAAGCCGGGATGAAACTCTTCGGTGACCGCCGCACCGCCGACGATATCGCGGCGCTCCACCACCCGCACCTTGAGTCCCGCTCCGGCCAGATAACAGGCGCAAACCAGGCCGTTGTGGCCGCCGCCGATAATAACCGCGTCGAATGGGATGGTGAGTGACATGGCACCTTCGCGAAAAGCCGGTATTATCCCCGCTCATCGCTGGAACTGCCAGCGGACGCCCCTGCGACAATGTACACGTTACCCTTTGGCAAACGTTGTTATCGTTGCATGGAACGCACCACCCGGCGGATTGTCTTTAGAATACTCCTATGAAAAAACGCGCCTCGTGCCTGATGCTTGCAGCGCTGCTGACCCCGGCGATCACCACGGCGGTTGAGTGGCGCTATCTGGTTGCGCCCGGCGATTTTCAGTCGATGGTCGATATGGACAGCGTTACCACCACGCAAGGCGTGCAACGCTTTATGCTGCGCCGCGAATTCAACACGCCGCAAACGTCGTCCAACGGCAGCGTCTATCGCAGCGCGCGCGTGCATTACGTGGGGGATTGCGCCAGCGGGCTGCTCACCGCCGGACTTACCGCCTATTACGGCATCGACCGCAAGCTCGTCCACAGCGAGCAGCGCACGCCGCTGCGCCGCTCGGATTTTTCCGCGCCCGATGCAAGCGATGTCGCCGAAGCGATGGCCCTTGCGTGCCAGCGCATTGCCGAGGGACCTCCCGCGGCATCGCCCAAAGTGGAAACGAAGCCTGCGCCCAAGCCCGTCGCGCGCGGCAGCAGCAGCGGCTCCGGCATCATCGTCAGCGAAGGACAAGTGCTGACCAATCATCACGTGGTGAATGAATGCGACGCGCACGAAATCATCGACGGCAACAACGCCGTGCATAAAGCCCTGCTGCAAGTCTCGGACACGCAGCGTGATCTGGCGCTGCTCACGGTGGACAAACGATTCAGTCACATCGCGCGGGTCCGCAGCGATACCACGCCCAAACTCGGCGAAGCCATTACCGTGGTGGGTTATCCGCTGGTAAACGTGCTCGGCTCCAACCCTACCGTCGGCTTCGGCCACGTGAGTTCCACCACCGGCTTGCGCGACAGCCCGGCGCAAATGCAGATTTCTGTGCCGATACAGCGCGGCAACAGCGGCGGGCCGGTGTTCGATCAATCCGGCAACGTGATCGGCGTAGTGGTTTCCAAACTCGACGCGCTGAAAATGGCCGCGCGCGTGGGCGACTTGCCGCAGAACGTGAACTTCGCGATACGCGGCGAAGTGATGCGTCTGTTTCTTGAAAACAACCAGGTGAATTTTCCAGTATCACGCAGCAACGCCAAACTCGAAAACACCGACATCGCCAGTCAGGGCGCGGCGGTGACAGTGCGCGTGCGTTGCATACGGCGGCCGGTGGCGCCGGTGGCCGCTACGCAGCAGTAGAAATTTTCAATAAAAACAAATGGTTAACCATTTTCACCGGACGCGGTAACAGGCCACGTCAGTCCCAGCAACTGCGCCTCGCGCTTGATGGATTCCTCACGCATCACACTCATACCGACGTGAAAGCGGTCGTTGCCCTTGCTCATCACCGGAAAAGGTTGTGCGCCGAACAGCGGGTAGTAACTGTCGTGAACGCAGCAGTTGTCGCGCAACACCGGCCAGATTTCTTTCGCCAGAAAATGCTGGTCCGCGCCGTGACGCGCATCGGATTGTCCTTTCAGAAATCGCTGCAAGCGGCGGCGCATGAATAGCCTGCGCTCGCCATCGCCATCATTGCGCGCACCCCACAATCCCGCCAGCATCACATTGCGGTGAATCAGATGGTCACGCATGACGTGGCCCCACTTGCCGCTGGCGAGCCACGCGTCCACTGCGGCGGCTTCTTTCGGCGACAAACGTGAATCACAGTCGCGGCAAATGAACACGCCGACATTGGCATCGTCCGCCGGCAGAAAACGCCACATTGACGGTGACACACCGGGATGCCGCAGCCACGCGTCAACCACCTGCGCGCCCGCCGCCAGCAGCGCCTGCCGTGTGGCCGCCGGCACGTCCGCGGCCAGATAGAAGCGCGACGTCCAGCCCGGATAAATAAAATGCGCAATGCGCGCATTCACCATCGCGCCCATGTTGTACGCCGGCTTCGCGCCCCACAAACTGTAAGCGATGAGCTTTTGCCTGCCTTTGCGCGCGGGCAACGCTGTGTCCGCAGGCAGCGCCAGCGTGCGCGGTATTTGCAGACGGTCTTCAAGCGCCAGCATCCGCCCGCCCCACTTCAACGTGTGCGCGGCGTCGCCCGCCTTGTAGCAAGCGATGTGGAGAGCATGCATCGCAAGATAGTCCTCGGCGTTGGCCTCGACGATAGGCGTGAGGATCGACATCGCTTCCTTGCCCGCGCCGGCATTGGCCAGCGCCAAACCGAGATGCCGCTGATACACCGCGTTATCTGGCGCCAGTTTAGCGGCACGCTGCGCCGCTTTCAGCGCACGCATATTGCGGCGGCGTTGCGCCTCGATGCGCGCAAGCTGATGCCACGCGGCATGATCGCCGGGATGCGCATCGATGCGCGATTGCAGCCGCGCCACTGCCGCATCGAAATTACCCGCGCGCGCTAACGCGTTAATGGCATTGATGGCGTTGATCGCGAGCAGTTCGTGGTCAGCGCTCGGCGGCGGTGATGCGGCGGTGCTCATGATTGTTGGCGCGCGGTCTGTCGGCAAAAATGCAGCAACACGGCGCTACCGGACAATGGAAAAACCACCACACGCCAGCAAAAACAAAGCGTGCGCGACTAAATCTCGGTGGAAAGCCTGCCCTGCGACAGCAGCAACTGAATGACTTGCGAATCGCTCAACGAGCCGTGCGACGTGAGATCGATGCCGGGCAACACAATGCGCTGCGTGTGCATGTCTGGTGCGTTAGCGCCGCCGGGAGAAGTAACGTCCACCAGCGTGTTGCCGGTGGCGCTGTCAAACCGGAATTGCAGACTGGACGTGACGTTGCACGCGTCAACCGTTCCGCCGCTGATCGTGAGTACGTCGCGCAAGCCCAGCAGATCACCGGATGAAGCATTTTCACCCGTGGCTGCGCGCGCCGCCGACTCCGCGTTGTTTCCAGTATGTCCTTTGTTTTCAGGCATATAGATACTCTAGCAGTACGGTTGGGGAGACTCAAGCCCTGGGCTCGAAATAGGCTCTGATATGACAAAAAAAACCGGCGCAAGCAGACGCTTGCGCCGGTGTTAAGAGCGTTGAAACTACGGATTAGTCGGTGATCAACTTGTTATTGGTCAGCAAGTTAGTAATGATCTGACTTTCCGTGTTGCCCGTGACCAGATCCACGCCTTGCAGCACGATGGTCTGTGTTACAGCACCGCCGGTGGCGCGCACATCAATGACCGTATTGCCGCCGTTGAGGCTGAAGTCCAGATACGTTCCCAGAGTCCCCGGAAGCGTGCCCGTGTGCGTCTCGCCCACCAGCAGATCTTTCAGATTCAATACATCACCGGTGCCAACTCCCGACGCAGATGCGTTGCTGAAGTTCATCACGGTATCCACACCGACATCCCCGAGATTCCACGAGAACGTATCCTTGACGCCTGTCTCGCCGTAGAGAATGTCGTTGCCAGCCGAACCATGAATATCGTTATTGGTATCAATGGTCACGGAGAATGGCACCGTGGAAGACACGTCGCCATCACCGTCCACCACCTGCACATTGAAGTTCAGGTTAAGGTCGGCAGGCAAAGCCGTCTTGGTAATGGTTGTGGCCGTCGAGGTAATCAGGAACGTTTCCCCGTCATCATCACGATTCACTACATCGATACTGGATATCTTCTTGCCGGCAGCGGCCGTCACTGTCACCACCTCATCAGTGACAGTGTTGTCGTCAAAGAAATCCGATGTGCCATCGGTGTAGTGTCGAATGAATCTTACTTCCGCATTCGCACTGCTGCCCGAACCAGTGGTCTGGGTATCGAAACCAATGGCGACCGAATCCACTGCGAACGCAGTAGAAGGATGCGTGTCGCCATCCGTATCTGCATCACCCGCGAAGAACGTGAGCGTCATCGATTCGTTCTCTTTAATGAATATTCCGCCGCCGCCGTCACCGGACGTGCTGACCCCCAATCCATTAGCGCTGGTATTTACATTTGAGACTGTGCCCAGGTTGGTATTGCTGACAAAACCGTAGTGACTCGTAAACCTGATATCCGTCACGGGATCAGCAAGACCCTTGGCTTCCGTAATTTGTTCCAGATACAGATCCCCGGACAAACCGCCAATCGAGGCTTTGACGTCAATCGTTTCCGTGGTCGTAACCGGCGGATTCGGTTGAACCAGATTGAACTCGTAGGTGCCGTTGGTCTTCATGAACAGCGTGAAGAACGTCTGGGTTTTCGCCACGTCAAGGTAAGCGGTGTACATCTCGCCGAGATAATTTCCGGAGCCATCAAATTTGTCTTCAGTGCCGCTGGCCTTAATCAGCGTGATCGACGCCAAATTGGTCAGCGTGAGGTTGATACCCTCGGCGCTGTTGGTGTTGGTGCCGGAGACATTCGCGTTGAAGCCATCGGCACCCGTGGTAAGCCAGTTGCCGATATAAGTGCCCGCGTTGTTCTGCGCAACCAGATTCGTTATCGAATTGATGAGCGGCACATCGTCAATGATCTTCACCGTCAGCGTGCTGCTGGTGCTGTCACCATCGCTGTCCGTCAGGTTGACCGTGAGGTCTTCCGTGATGAAGTTCTCGCCATTGGCGTTCGGATGCGTCTCATTGTCGTTCAGCGTATAGGTGTAAGTCACCACGCCAGCGATGAAGCTGGTGATGGTCAGCGTGTTGCCCAGCGGCGTGGTGGTGTTGATGCCGTTGCCCTGATACACGCCATCCACAACGACCGCCAGACCGCCCACCGTCAGGTTGCCCACACCATCCGGCGCGGTAACCGTGAAGGTGCCTGCCTGCGTGGTCGATTCCTTGACCAGGTCCGACCCCGCCGCTTCATTCGCGCCGCGGCTGGCCAGCAGATCGTCTTCATCCACCACCACATCCGCGCCATTGACTTGCGCCGGTTTGGTGATCGACACGCCGTTATCGGCGATGTTGATGGTCAGTGTTGCGGTTGTGGTATCGCCGTCCCCGTCTTTCAGGGTGTAGGTAAAGATATCCGACGCCACCAGCGGCGCCGTGCCCGAACGGGTGTAGGTGTAGCTGCCGTTCTCGTTGATCGAAAGCGTGCCGTGCGTGCCGTTGACCTCGAAGTTGCCGGAGGTCGGCGTGGTATCGGAGCCGCCCGTGCCGGATACGCCGGAAATCTTCGCGCCATCGGCGCCCGGGGTATCTGCGCCCGCCACGCCTGTCGTGGTGTCCGCACCCGTGATCACGTTACCGGTGGCTACCGGCGCGTTAATGATCGACAGCAGCGCGTTGATCAGGTCGTCAAAGTTATCCACCAGAACCGGTGTGCCTGCGCCATCCAGATCCACGTCCTGCAAGCGTGCCGAGATAATGCCATCGCCAACGCCTACCGTTGATACGTTGATGTCGTTGTTGTCAACGAAGGTATTCCAGTTCGCCGCAGTAGCGTCGGAAAGCGAGTTGCCGCCGGTGCCCGTCTGCTCGTTAGGATTGCCGTCGCTGATGAAGAACACCTGGTTGCTGGCAGTCGGCACCGGCACAAACGAGGCCATCGTTTCCTGAATGGCGTCGGTGAAGTCCGTGGTGCTGCTATACGGCCGGGTGCCGCCAGCCGTCGGATTCAGCGCGTCAATCTGGGCTGCAAATGTCGCGTAGGAGGTAAACGAGCCACTTCCCGGATAGGCGGTCGAATCATTCGAGAACGCCACGATCTTCATCGTCACGTCATCTGCCAGCGGATTATTGAAGATCTCCAGCGCCGCTGCCTTGACCGCGAGCAGCATGGTATTCAGCTCGGTGTTGCTGATACTGCCGCTGAAATCCAGCACGAAGGCGACGTTGAAGTCTTTCACGACCGACTGCACCACATCGGTATCATTCAGCGCAATCGGCGCATCGTCGTTAACCGCGATCGACAAAGTAGCTGGCGCGCTGGCGTCGCCATCCGCATCGGTGGCCACTACGCTGTAGTTAGCGAAGACCTGATCGGCCGTGCCGCGGTTGGAATCACCATCACCACCATTAATAATGTCGGTATGCGTGGTCGTGTTATCGGTCAGCGTGTAACGGTAAGTGACCGTGCCGGCGCTGTAACCTGTTATTTCCAACGCACCGTAGGTCGGTCCGCCAGTCACCACCAGCGGCGAACCCGAAGTCGCGCCCGTCAGTTGCGCCAGCGTGAAGGTCGAGGAACCGATCTGCAATGAAGCCAGGCCATCGGACGCACTGATGGTGAAGGTGCCTGTCGTTTGCTCAGACGTATCGCCGTTCGCGCCCGCTGCAGCAGCTTCGCCCGTGCCTTCCGGCTCGGCGCCGCGAACCGGCAGACCTTTTTCGTCCACCGTTGCGTCGCCGCCGTTTGCTTGAGGCGTGAGGTTGTCGATCGTCACGCCGCCGTCGTTAATGCTGACAACCAGCGTTGCGGTATCGGTATCCGTATCGCCGTCCTTCAGCGTGTAGGTGAACGTATCCGTTGCCGTGAGCGCACCGCTACCCGAACGGGTGTAGGTGTAAGTGCCGTTCTGATTGATTGTGAGCGAACCGTAGGTGCCGTTAACCTGGAAGTTGCCGGAGCCATCAGGTGAAGTATCGGTAGTCACGCCTGACACGCCCGACACTGCCGCGCCATCGGCGCCAAGAATGTCGTCACCGGCCGGGTCATTGGTCGTGTTGTTACCGTTGATAACGTTGCCAGTGGCGGTGTTCGTCGCGTTCGATACAGCGTCTGTGTCGTTCAGCGCGTCCGGCACGTCGTCAACAATCTGCACGCTCAGCGTGTCGGTGGTGTTGTCACCATCACGATCCGTCAACGATACCGCCAGGTCTTCATAC